>NZ_LBCR01000016.1:0-39230 GCF_001005635.1 Microbacterium sp. Ag1 | reverse complement strand
GTCTCGGCGCGGAGGATGGGTTTCGCTGCCGCAGCACTTCGAGGCATGTTTGCGCTCGCCTGGCAAAAAGCCTTGATATAGGCGACCACGTGCGCTTACAGTGATAGCGCAAACATCGATGTGGATCGTCGATGACCACTTGCGGCGCACCGGGGCGTCCTCCTCCCGACGTCGCTCCGATCGAGAGGCAAGACGTGTCGAAACCTTCCCGACCGCCCCGCGCCGCCGTCGCTCTCAGCTCCGTGCTGGCGACCGCGCTCGCAATCGGCGGTGTGCTCACCCCGGCGACGGCCGCGCAGGCCGCCGACCTCGTTCCGGTGCCCAAGACCGACTATCGCCTGCACGCGGTCTCGAGCGAGTCGGACCCCTATCCGGCGCCGCCGTCGCTCGACGGCACCGCGCTGGGGGCGTTCGACGGCGATTTCGCGACGCAGTGGACCTCGCGGTACTCCGCGAACGCCCCGTTCCCGCACTGGATCGTCGTCGACCTGCAGCGCTCGCTCTCGGTGAAGGCCCTCGACTACTCGGTCAAGAAGGGTCAGGGCGTCGCCGCCAAGACGGTGGAGGTCTATGTGACCGATGACGCGGATGTCGCGCGCAACTCTCCGGCCGACGGCGGATGGGGAGCGGCCTCGGCAACGGCGACGCTGCACGCACCGACGGCGAACGACGAGAAGCAGCGCATCACCCTGGACTCCGCCAAGGACGGCCGCTACGTGGCGTTGCTCGTGATCGACGCGCAGGGCACCACCGGGGGAGGCGCGGGTGAGATCGAGGTCCTCTCCGACGAGCCGCTGCCTCCGATCGTCACCGAACCGGAGACGCCCGACACCGACGAGACCGTCGAGATCGCCGCCGGCGGTACGACAGCCATCGTGTCGACCGAGTTCCCCCGCATCACCGGATACCGGGTGGGCGGGGAGAGCATCGCCGGCCAGCGCAGCTCCGCGAAGACCTGGTCGGTGAACGGCACCACCTATCCGTCGACGACCACCTCGACATCCTCGGCAACCGGGGTCGACTACGTGTCGACGCTCACCGGCATCGACGTGACCGTGCGCAGCAGCATCCGCGTCGCGAAGGACGGGACCGTCGGGTTCGAGGTCACCGCTGTCGAAGGCGGGGCCACCGTGACCACGCTCGGACTCCCGGACAACGCGTTCCTCTCCGTGAGCGCCGCGGATGCCGGTGCAGCGCTCGACCGCACCGTGATCAGCCCCGACAGCACGAAGAACGCCGACGAGCACATCGCGGTCAACGCCTCGACGGCCACCGGCCAGAAGGGGGCGGCCTTCGCCTTCCTGGGCAACGGTGCGCTCGTCGGCAGTGTCATCACCAACGCGACGACGCAGGCATCCGGTGACACAGCCTCCTGGAACACGCGCCTGACCACGCGCGTGACCGAGACGGCGGGACGCACCGCTGAGATCGGATCCAGCGCCTGGCTGATCCACCCGACCACCGCCGTCGACAGCCGCGTGACCACCTACGCGCTGCCGAAGGTCACCGTGCTCCTCGCCGCCGACCGCAACGGTGACGCGGCGGTCGACTGGCAGGACGCGGCGATCCGATACCGCGAGGTCGACACCCCGCGTCTCGGCGCCGACCGGGTCGCAGAGCGCGTCGTCAGCAGGATCCCGTTCAACTTTGCTTCGAGCGCGACGAACTACTTCGACCTCACTCTCGACAACACCAAGCGCATCGCGAACCAGACCGACGGCCTCGGACAGTGGGTGCTCAACAAGGGCTACGGCAGCGAAGGCCATGATTCCGCGAACACCGACTACGGCGGGAACTACAACGAGCGCGCGGGTGGGCTGACCGACCTGAACAACCTCGTCGACGAGGGGGCGAAGCTCAACGCCGACATGAGCGTGCACGTCAACGCCACGGAGATGTATCCGCAGGCGAACGCGTTCGACTCCGCGATCATCGACGGAGCGGCGCCCTACAAGCCGGGCTGGAACTGGCTCGACCAGTCGTACTACATCAACCAGCAGTCCGACCTCGGCACGGGGCGCGTGCTCGACCGCTTCCAGCAGCTGCGCGACGAGGTCCCCGGCCTCAGCGGCGTCTACATCGACGTGTACTTCTCCAACGGGTGGGTCGCCGAGGAGCTCGCGGACGAGCTGAACGGCATGGACCTCGAGGTCGCGACGGAGTGGGGCGACAAGTTCGTCGACAGCACGGTCTGGTCGCACTGGCCGAACGACCTCAGCTACGGGGGCGTGACCAACAAGGGCATCAACTCCACGATGGTGCGCTTCATCCAGAACGGGCAGGCCGACGTCTGGAACAACGACCCCCTGCTCGGCCAGCAGCGTCTGGTCGACGCCGAGGGATGGGTCGGCAACCGCAACTGGGACGGTTTCATCGACAACATCTGGACGCAGAGCCTGCCGACCAAGTTCCTGCAGCACTTCGACCTGTTGACCTACGAGGCCGGTGCGGAGGCGACTCTGACCGATGGTGTGGCCGTGCGGATGGACGGCAGCACCAGGGTCGTCACCATGGACGGCGCGACGGTGCTGCGCGGCGACTCCTACCTGCTTCCGTGGCAGTCGCTGGCGTCGAACCAGGACGCCGGCTCGCCCGTCGATGCCGACAAGATGTATTTCTACTCCGCATCCGGCGGCGAGAAGACCTTCGGTCTCACGGACGCGTTCCGGGGCAACACCACCTTCGATGTCTTCGAACTCGGTGACCAGGGCCGCGTCAAGGTCGGTACGGCCACCGCGAACGGCGGTGAGCTGACGCTCAGCGGTGACAAGGGCGCGGCCTACGTCGTGGTGCCGCAGGGCGGCGCACAGCGCGCGGCGGTCGAGTACCGCGATGCCGGTCTCGACGACCCGGGTTTCAACTCCGGTTCGCTCGATGTGTGGAACCCGCAGGGCGATGTGACGATCGAGCGCACCGACCTCGGCGGTGCGAAGAACGAGTCCCGCGGCGACAACATCGCCGTGTTCGGCCCCGCTGCCTCGTCGATCTCGCAGACCGTGACCGGGCTCACCCCCGGCCAGCGGTACGCGTTCTCGGCTCAGGTGCAGATCGATCCGACCGCGACCCGTGACGTGAGCGTCTCGGTCGACACCGGCTCCGGGGCGGTGACGCGCACGTGGAACCTCTCCCCGACGTACAACTACATGCGCGCCGACTCCAAGGCGGGCCAGTACTACCAGCGCGGCTCGACGTCGTTCCTCGCTCCGGCGTCCGGTGAGGTGAGGGTCTCGATCGGTGCCGTCGCCGGCGACGCGAAGGTGCGCATCGACAATGCCCGCGTCACCGCCGACACCACCGGCCCGTTCGCACCCGGCACGGTGTACTCGAACGACTTCGAGGGCAACGAGGCGGGTTGGGGACCGTTCGTGAAGGGCGACGCCAACGGCATCGACGACCCGCGCACCAGCATCTCGCGCCGGCATGACCCGTACGCGAGCAGCGAGTGGCGCAACACCGCCAAGCCGTTCGATGCGGGGCCCCTCGCCGGTCTGGCCGTCGACACGACGCTCAACGGCGACCACTCGCTCATGTCGCACTCCGAGAACAGCGGGGTCGTCTACCGCACGGATCCGACGCTCGTGCCGCTGCAGGCCGGGCACTCGTACCGCATCGGCTTCGACTATCAGGCCGGCGCAAGCGGGGCGTACCGCTGGCTCACCGGCACCGATGCGGTGGCGGGTGGCAAGGTCACCTCGACCACGCTCAGCCGCACCGGCATCACGCAGGCGTTGGAGACGACGCCGTTCTCGCAGGACGTGATCGTCGGCTGCGGCGACTACACCTGGGTGGGACTCGAGCGCGTGGGCGGACCGGACGTGGACTTCGTCTTGGACGACTTCACCGTCACCGACCTCGGCCCCACGGCCGGCGGCACGCCCTGCGCGACCGTCTCGGGCGAAGCGGGCGTCCTGAGCCCCGGGGCACAGACCGCGTTCACGACCACCTTCACCAACAGCGAGTCGATCGCCGTGGAGAACATCGGCGTGCAGCTCGAGGTTCCGGAGGGCTATGTGGTCGAGGTCGCCGACGGTTCGTCGAACCTGTTCGACGAGGTCGCGGCCGGCGACAGTGTGGAGACCACCTGGCTGGTCACCGCGCCGGCAGAGGCGGCGGGTACGACGGTCGGCATCGGGATAGCGGCGACGTATCTCGCCGACTGCGATGTGCGTACGGTCAGCACGACGCAGGAGGTGTCTGTGTCCTCGCGGGCACGCATCCCCAACGCACAGATCTCCGCGACGGCGAGCTCGGAGGAGACCTCGGGCGAAGACGGCGCTGCCGCGAACATGCTCGACGGCAACGCCGGCACGTTCTGGCACAGTCGGTGGAGTTCGGCGGCCACCTCGTACCCGCACGTGCTGACGTTCGACCTCGGTGCTGCCGAGCAGGTCGACGGCATCTCGTACCTGCGTCGCGGTGCCAACCAGAACGGACCCATCAAGGGATACGAGGTCGCGGTGTCGACGGACGGACAGGCGTACACACCCGTCGCCTCGGGGGAGTGGAAGAACGTCGCCGAGTGGCAGGACGTGGACTTCGCGGAGACCACGGCTCGCTACATCCGCGTGACGGCGCTCTCTTCGATCTCGGGAACACAGTTCGCCGCAGTCGCCGAGATGGCCGTCTACGGATCCTCTGCACCGCGGGCCGGCCACGCCCCGGCGACCCGTCCTGCGGATGACCTGAGTGCGTGCAACCCGGTGATCGACCCGAAGCTCGGGCTCGACAGCGAAACGGTGCGCGCCGGCGAGACGGTGGGCATGGCGCTCACGGGATTCGCGCCGCGGTCGACGGTCTCGGTCTGGCTCGACGGCTCCGGACTGACGGAGGCCACGGTCGATGCGGAGGGTGCGTTGACGACGCGGCTGCTGATCCCGACGAACACCGAGGTCGGGAAGCACCGGGTCATCGTGCGGGATGCGGCAGGCGCCGAACTCGCGAGCGCACCGTTGAAGGTCAAGAAGGCGAAGCCGGGGAAGAAGGCGACCGTCACGGCCTCCATCGGCTCTGTCTCCGCCGGCGCGACGCTGACGGTGCAGCTCCGCGGCTTCGAGGCCGATGCGCTGGTGCAGCTGTGGCTGCACTCCGAGCCCGTGCGGATCGGCGAGGTGACCGTGTCAGCAGAAGGCGACGCGGTCGCGACCGTCACGATCCCGGCGTCGACACCGGCTGGCGCGCACGCGCTCGTCGCGACCGATGCTCAGGGTGTCGAGCTAGCTCGGGGCGACCTCGCCGTCACGGCTGCGATAGGCAGCGGTGGAAGCGGCGGAAACCTCGCGACGACCGGTGCCGACGGCGCGATCTGGTCCGGGGCGGCGCTCGCGGCCCTGCTCGCGATGGGCCTCGGCCTGACCCTGTGGCTGCGGAGACGTCGCCTGAGCTGACCAGCAGACGCATGAACGGCCCGGAGGCATCCCGCCTCCGGGCCGTTCGTCTGCGCACTCGAGAAAGGCCTCCTGCACGACCGGTGTCGATATCGGGCTGTCCCGATTCCTCGGAGCACTGCCCCTGCGCAGCGCGTTGGCCTGTTGCGATGTCGCAGGATGTGTTGCGCGGCCTGAATCGAGGAGGTGCGCTGGCCGATGCCGCACTCGAGACCGCAGCCGCCGACCTCACACGGCTACGCGTCGAACTGCACCCCACGCTGCCGCTCATTCCTCGCATTCTGGCACTCCGCCGCAACATGACGGCCTACGACGCCGCCTATGTCGCGCTCGCGAGTGTGTTCGGGTGCCCGCTCATCACGCATGACCGAAGGCTCGCGCGTGCAGCCTCCGGCCATTGCGCAGTCGAGGTGCCTGTCTTACCCGAGTGACCAGGGATCAGCCCTTCACCGCGCCGGCGGCGAGGCCGGAGCGCCAGTACTTCTGCAGGGCGAAGAACAACAGCACGAGCGGGATGACTCCGAGCAGGGCGCCGAGCATGACGGCTCCCTTGTCCGGGGCGAAGTAGCTCACCATCCCGTAGAGCCCGAGGGTCACGGGCTTCAGATCCTGACTCGAGATCATCATGAGGGGCAGCAGGAAGTTGTTCCAGGTGGCCACGAAGATGAACAGGAAGATCGTCACCATCGCCGGACCCAGAAGCCGCATCACGATCGTGAAGAAGATGCGCGCCTCGCCGGCACCGTCGATGCGGGCGGCTTCCAGCAGTTCGGTCGGCACCGACGACTGGGCGTAGACCATGCCGAGGAAGACGCCGAAGGGCGACACCGCGGACGGGATGATGATCGCCCAGACGGTGTTGGTGAGTCCGAGCGCCTGGAACTCGATGTACAGCGGAACGGTCAGCAGTGCGACCGGGAGCAGGAGCCCCGCCATGATGACACCCACCGCGATGCGCTTGCCGGGGAAGGCGAACTTCGCGATCGCGTAACCGGCCATCACCGCGAACAGGGTGCCGATGACGCCCGCGCTCACGGAGTACAGCATCGAGTTGCCGACCCACCGCCAGAACAGGCCCTGTGTCCAGTTCATGAGGCTGTCGTAGTTCGTGCCGAGGTTCCAGTCGGCGAACCAGAAGCCGAAGGTCGACGTGAGGTCGGTGTTGTTCTTTGTCGACGCGACGATCAGCCAGTACACGGGCACGAGGAAGTACAGCGTGGCCACGACGAGCGCGACGATGCCGAACGCCCGAGCGGCCGGTGTGGGCGCGATCGAGGGTGGCGGGGCGTCCACGTCGCGCGGTCTGCGGGGCCGTCGGCGCGGGGAAGCTCCTGTGGTGATGAGGCGCGTGGTGGTCATGCGTCGCCCTTCCGGCGCTGCAGCAGCGCGTACACGATCGCGAGCACACCCGCGATCAGAGCCATGAGCAGGGAGTATGCCGATGCGGGGCCGCTACCGGACGGCGAGATCTCGCCCATCATCGTGTTGTAGGTGAGCATCATGGGCGTGAAGTCCTTGCCCATCCACGAGTTCGCGGCCTGCAGCACGACCGGCTCGTTGAACAGCTGGATGGTGCCGATGATCGACAGCAGCACGGCGAGCAGCGCGGCTCCCCGCACGAGCGGCACCTTGATGCGCATCGAGATCTGGAAGCCGGACGCGCCGTCGAGGCGCGCGGCCTCGTACAGGTCACGTGGCACGGCCTGCAGCGCGGAGAGGAAGATGAGCATGTTGTAGCCCGTGTAGGTCCAGGTCGTCATGTTCGCCATCGAGAACAGGATCGTTCCCGGCGCCATGAAGTCGGTGCCCTCGGGGAGGAACGGCAGGAAGGGTGAGACCTCCGGGGTGTAGAGGTACAGCCACATCATCGCCGCGATGATGCCGGGAACCGCGTAGGGGAGGAAGAAGGAGAGCCGGAAGAGGGTGGGACGGCGCACGATGAACGAGTCCAGCAGCAGGGCGAGTCCGAGGGCGACGAGGATCATCACCGGGATCTGCAGCGCGGCATAGAGCACCACGCGACCCATGCCGGTCCAGAACGCCCCGTTGGTCGCGGCGGTGATGAAGTTCTCCAGACCGACGAACGTGTCGACGAGCTCACCGCCGCCGTAGAGTCCGTCACCCGCGGGAACCTGTGCGAAGAACGACGACCGGATCGACACGATGATCGGGACCAGGAAGACCAGTACGAACAGCACCGCGAACGGCGTCATGAACAGCCAGCCCGTGAGGCCTTCCCTCCGGGTTCCGAACCGGCGTCTGCGGGCCGGATCCGTGGGGCTGCGCGGCGGAGCTTCCGGTGCCGCGCCCCGCGTCTCGGTCACTGTGACCATGGTGTCGCCTCTCGATGTCAAGACGACGGCGGAGTGCACGATTGCGCGTGCACTCCGCCGTCGATCATCCGATGATGCCTTCTCGCCCGGTCACTCCGCGACCGGGAGGCCGAGGTCCTTCAGAGAGGCCACTGCCGTGTCCTGCGCCGTGGTGAAGATGTCGGCGACCGTCGCGGTGCCGGCCACGGCTGCCGCTGCGGTCTCGTTCATCTTCGACAGCGTCGAGAAGCCCGGCGCGTAGGGGAAGTCGGGGTTGAGGTTCTCGGTGGCGGTGCCGAGCTCGGCGAGCACGTCCTGTCCGCCGAACTGGCGCAGCATCTTCTCGGGGGTCTCCACGTCGCCCTTCGCGGCCACGACGAGGCCCTGCGACGCGAGGTCGTCGACCTGTGTGTTGAACCAGTCGTTGAACTCCATCGCCTCGGCGGGGTGCTCGCAGCCCTTCATGACCGAGACACCGGAACCGCCGTCGGGGCCGCTCATGGCGCCGGCACCGAAGTCGGGGAGCTGGGCGACGCGCCACTGTCCTTCTGCCGGGGTGCCGTCGAGCGAGTCGAGGAGGAATCCGGCCTCCCATGCCGCGCCGACGTGGCCGATGAGACTGCCGTCGTTGAGGGCGGCCGTGAAGCCTTCGCCCCAGCGCTCGGTCGCAAGGGTCTGCTTGCCGTCGAGCAGGCCCTGCCAGAACGCGGCGACGCGCTCGGAGCCCGCACCCTCGGCGTCGACCTTCCACTCGTCGCCGGCGGTGCTGAACCAGGTGTCGCCTGCCGCAGCCGACTGGGCGGCGAGCCAGTTCTGCGCCTCATCGGGGGTGAACGCCGTGACGTACTTGCCGGCAGCCGCTGCCGTGGCGGAGTCCGCCGTCAGGTCGTCGAGCGTCTTCGGGGCATCGAGCCCGAGCGCCTGGAACTCGGCCTCGTTGTAGAAGTACACGAGGGGTCCGGTGTCCTGGGGGAGGCCGACGATGGCGTCGCCGACCTTCATGCCGCTGAAGGCTCCGGCCGAGAAGTCGTCCTCGTACTTCTTGGCCTCGTCCGCCACGTCCTGCAGCAGACCCTTGACGAACAGCTGCGGCACCTCGGAGTATCCCGTCTGCGCCAGGCAGGGTCCGTTGCCCGCCTTCACGTCGGTCTCGAGCTTGAGGATCATGTCACTCGACTTGCCGTCGAACTTCGTCGCCTTGACCTGGATGTCGGGGTGCTCGGCGTTCCAGCGATCGACGATCTCGGACGTCGGGGTCATGCCCTCTCCATCGGGAAGACGGTGCAGGTACTCGATCGTGACGGGTTCGCCGCCGGCGCCGTCGTCTCCGGAATCACCGGATGAGCAGGCTGCGAGGCCGAAGGCCGACACCGCGCCGACGGCGACGATCGCGGCGGTGCGGGTGAAGCGAGGGGTGATTGCCATGCTGTTCTCCTCTTTGAGGTCATGTTCCTGCGGATCGCCCTGGGCGGGGGATTGGCGTCGTGACGCCGTCGATCACATGCACATCAAATCAGAAAATGTTTGCGCTCACAAGCCTGAGATGATGACCTCTCGGCCGAAAAGGCGACGCGGAAAGGGAGCGCTGACATCGAGCAACCCGCCCGTTCGAGCGTGGCGTTCAGCGGGCGAGGAGCTCGTCGCCGACGTGGACGACGCCACCGTGCTGAGCGCCGTCGTCATCCGCGGCCGGCCAGCCGGGGAGAAGCAGCCGTCCGAGGGTCGGCTCCTGTTGGCCGAACGCTCCGGTGAGGGTGGTGAGGACCTTCGCGTCCCGCCGGCCGTCGTCGGGGTTCGCGTGGGTCGCCAGGCAGCGCACGATGGGTCCGGCGGCGCGGAAGCACAGCTCCCCGATGCGCACGTCGTCCGTCCACTCGAGCTCGCTCCACGGGTCGGCGTCATCGATCACGATGTTCGAACGGAATCGCCGATCGTCGATGCTCATCCCGAGCGCCTCGCCCAGTGCGCGGATGCTGCCCCGGCTGTGCACCGAGACGTAGCCGCGCGAGCGGTCCTGGAAGCGGGACGTCTCGCCGTCGCCGACGAGCACGATCGGAAGGCGGCCCGGGCGTCGGAGGCGGCGCCCCTCGGGGGTGGCGAGGACGAAGTCGGTGACGGCATCCGCGATCTCCCGGCGCCCCTCCTCGTCGATGCCTGCGTCGACGAGTGTCGCACCGGCGTGCACGATACGGATGCGGCGGCTCTCGTCGTCGTAACTCGTGCGCAGAGCGGCGAGCGCGGGGAAATCCTGGAGGGCGAGCCCCTTGGCTTTGGGCCAATAGTCGAAACCGTCGCGGTCCTCCGGCTCGGTCGCGTCTGCGAACCGGAACGCGAGCACGCGATCGCCGCCGACTCTGCCGTCGGACTGCACCGTCAGGGACTCACGTCGTTCGGGCGTGAGGCCCTTGATCGGGTGACGGTAGAGGGCGACGACGCGAGGCATGAGGAGATCCTCTCAGCTGCCGGCCCCGGAGCACGAAGAAACACCCGCACGTCGTGCGGGTGTCACGAACAGAGGGGCGGTCAGGCCTTCTCTAGTTCGTCCTCATCTTCGTCGGCGTAGTCATCTGCCCACTTGTCGACATATGCGTCTTCGTCTGTCGGATGACCCAGCTCGCGCTCGAGCGCGGAGTAGTTCACCGACGGACTGTACGCCTTGAGTTCGCGGGCGATCTTTGTGTGCTTCGCCTTCTGACGGCCACGGCCCATGCGCGAGACCCCCTCACGAGTTAAGCGGCGGGGTTCGAGGCCCGCGGCATTTTTCACGACACCGGATCAAAGCCGGTAAGAGTAGCATTCAGAATAGCACGCGGGTAAGCCCCTCTGGCTGACGCCAGGCTGCTGAAGGGAACGATCTTCATGACCGACGACACCTCCACTCCCTCCGACGAGGCCGCACAGAACGCGGCGCTGCAGAAAGCCGTCATCGTCGGCATGCAGGTGGACCAGGACCGACACGTCATCGACGAGGCCGTGCGCTATGCGCGGTTGCTCGGTGCGCCGCTGGTGGTCGCGCATGTCGACGTCACTCGATTCGTCACGTACGAGGACCCGGACGGCTACGTGCATTCGGCTCCGATCGACATCAACTTCGATGCCGGTGCTGCGGAGTTCGAGGCGGTCGAGGCGGCGGCCGCGGGCATGCTCGCTGGCACGGACATCACGTGGACGGCGCGGCAGCTGGTGGGAGACCCCGCGCTGGCGATCAAGCAGCTCGCGAACAAGCTCGACGCCCAACTGATCGTCGTGGGCACTCGCAAGCGCGGCATCGGCGAGTCCATCAGGGAGTTCTTCACCGGGTCGGTCGCCGCTCGTCTGGCCCATCGTCAGCATCGCTCCGTCCTCGTGGTGCCGCTCGGGGAGTCGGTGCCGGACGAGCAGAAGGAGATCTGGCCGGAGAAGTAGTCCGTCCGACCGCGCAGAGAAGCAGAAAGAAGGTGTCGGCATCCGCGATGGATGCCGACACCTTCTGCGTGGTCGGGCGGGTTCCGTGTGGCCGAGGACTCGGGTCCCGGAGGCTCAGGACCCGGAGCTGATCACGAACCGGAGCCGCTCAGTGCGACCGTCACGCCGCGGGCTGCGGTATCCAGGGCTTCCTCGAGCTCGGTGACGATCGACGGGGACAGCGTGCCGCCTTTGGCGATGTGGGTGCGAAGGTCGGTGCGCACCCTGGCCCGGAAGGCGTTGATCACGGCATCCGCACGGTGCATCTCCTCGCGGCTCACGAGACGGGAGTCGTCGGTGGCCGTGCGTGGACGGTTCTTCGCGGCGCTCCGCTCGTCCTTCTCCGCCGCTGCCAGATCTGCGCGGAGGCTCTTCATCGCATCCTTGACGCTCTGCCGCACCTCGCTCGCGATCAGTCGTACCGAGTCGGTGAGTCCCGCCTCGATGCCGGCGAGGTCGCCCTCGCGCGAGGCGAGCTCGGCCCGACCGGCTTCGGTGATGGAGTAGATGGTGGTTCGGCCGTCGACGGTCTTGGAGACCAGGCCCTCCTCCTCGAGCTTCGCGAGTCGCGGGTAGATGGTGCCGGCGCTCGGCGTGTAGGTGCCACCGGTGCGATCGGTGAGCGACTGGATGATGCCGTAACCGTGCTGGGGCGCCTCGGCGAGGAGCGACAGCAGATACAGGCGCAGGTCGCCGTGGGAGAAGACCGCGGGGCTCATGCTTCCCACTCCGGGTCGTCGGCGATCGAAGCGGGGGAGCGGCGGAGCACGGTCACTCCACCGGAGACGGAGTTCGCGCGCAGGTCGACGAAGCGCCCCGCGAGTTCCCCGGTGGTGCCGGTGTAGTTGCTGGGGCCCGAGGTGCTGCGCTCGACGCCGTCGATAAGCAGGCGTCCGCTCAGCGACCGGATCACGTAGTTCGCGGCGAGAGACTCGTCCAGACGCACGGTGGTCCCGCCCGAGACCGAGTTGACGGTGATGGTGTTCACGTCTCCTGCGGCATCGACCAGCGTGGAGCCGGAGACGATGTCGACCGTGGCCCGGCGCACGGCGCCCGTGACGGCCACGTCGCCCGAGACGCTGTTCGCGCTGATCGAGCCGGTGAGTCCGCGCACCTGCACATCGCCCGAGACGGAGTTCACGGTGAGGTCGCCGATCAGGGTGTCGACGATGATGTCGCCGGACACCGTGTTGAGGCGGGCGTCGTTGCGGAGTCCCGACACCAGGGCGCCGGCGCTGACGACACCGAGGTTCAGGGCGATCGCGCGGGGGACGGCGACGCTCACCTCGGCGCGGGGGCCGCCCGAGCCGAAGTTGCGGAACACCTCGAGGAAGTTGTCCCATCCCAGCTGCGGGTGGTCGATCTCGACCTCGCCGTCGTGGGACTCGATGCGCAGGTCTTTGGTGGTGACGCCGTGCACCTCGATGCGGATGCCCGGTTCGTCGTGGGCGATGACGTCGACCTGTCCGCCGACGAGGCCCACTTTGAGGCGGGTGACGGATTCGATGTCGATGACACGTTCCTCGCCGGGGGCGATGAGCCACTTCTCGGTCATGTCTGCTTCTCCTGGGTTGGGGTCACGATATATCGTGTGTTGCCACGATAACACGATATATCTCGTTCTTGTCAAGGGCACTCACCGCTCCCGTCGCGATATGACACCCTGCCGCGCGTTTTCAGCTGAAATATCGCGACCGGAGCGTGGTTGACCTTGACGCTGCGTCAACTTCTAGAGTCGAGGTGTTGGGCAGAGTCGAGGGTGTTGAGCGAGGAACGGAGGGGTGATGGAGAACGGAGGGGCGATGGAGAACGGAGGGGCGATGGAGAAGGACGACTGGTCTATCCAGGAGATCGCGCGGCTGGCGGGTACGACGAGTCGCACGCTCCGGCACTACGACGAGGTCGGGCTGCTGCCGCCGTCGCGCATCGCGTCCAACGGCTATCGGCACTACGACAGGAACGCCCTCGTGCGTCTACAGCGCATCCTGCTGCTGCGGGAGCTCGGACTCGGGCTGCCGCAGATCGCGGAGGTGCTGGGATCGGCATCCAGCGCGGACGCCGGGGCGGTCGAGGCCTCGGCGCTCGAGACCCATCTCGCGCTGCTGCGCGACGAACAGACCAGGCTGGCGCGACAGATCGCGTCGGTCGAATCCACCATCACGGCATTGAGAGGAGGTGAGAACCTCATGGCAGAGAACATGTTCGACGGTTTCGACCATACGAAGTACAAGGACGAGGTCGAGGAACGCTGGGGGAAGAAGGCATACGCCGACAGCGACAGCTGGTGGCGCGGTATGACCGACTCCGAACGCGGCGAGTGGCAGAAGCGCGTGTCCGACCTCGGACGCGACTGGATCGCGGCGGCGGAGAGCGGCATCGATCCGTCTTCCCGCGAAGCCCAGGAGATCGCGCGACGCCACGTGGAGTGGCTCACGGGCATCCCCGGCACTCCTGCGGCCGCGCCCGGAGGAGACGTCAAGGCGTACGTGATCGGCCTCGGCGAGATGTACGTCGCGGATCCGCGCTTCGGCGCGAACTATGCGACGTCGTCCGGCGGCACGCACGGCGCGGAGTTCGTCCGCGACGCCCTTCGCATCTACGCGGACGGCAACCTCTGAGTCGCCCCCTCCGGTCGCGATATGCCAGCCTCAGCCACGGTTTCGGCTGTCATATCGCGACCGGAAGTGCGTCGGGCCCGTACCGAACGGGCGCGCGGGGCGCAAGGGGGCGATCGCAGAGCAGCCCCGGGCGTAGGGTCGGGGCATGGCTCACGGACCCCGGCGCACGAATGCGGCGCCGCTGTTCGTCGCCGCGGCAACGGCGTACGGAGCGAACTGCGCTCTCGGCACGGCCGTCGCGGCGCGGGTCGTCGACACACGGAACTTCCGGTGGCTGCACCACCTGCTGTACATCGCCACGTGCCTCACGACCGGTCTGGCGCTGAGCGCAGCACTGTGGGGCCGCCCGCGCGGACAGAGTCGTCGCGCCGCACTCGCGTTGCTCCCCGTCGCCGCGCCGCTTGCGGCGATCCCGTATCTCGGCACGCACGGTCGACGGCACCCGGTGGTCGCCCTCACGGCCGCACCCTTCATCATCGCGGGCCTGCTGCTCTCGCGGTCCACCGCCGACCGGAAGTGAAACGCATGGAGCTGCTCGACGCCATCCGCCGCCGTAAGACCACGAACGGCGCGTTCCTGCCCGACCCTGTCTCCGAAGAGCATCAGCGCATCCTTCTCGAGGCGGCGGGGCGTGCGCCGTCGCAGCTGAACAGTCAGCCCTGGCGGTTCGTCGTGATCGAGAGCCGGGACACGATCGAGCAGATCGCCCGCATCTCCGGCGAGAGCATGACCGAGGCGATGTCGAACGGCACCTTCTTCGAGCGCTACAAGCCGTACTTCCGCTTCAGTCAGGCCGAGATGGAGGAGAAGCGCAGCGGCATGCTGTTCGACAAGCTGCCCGCAGCGCTCCGACCGTTCACGAGCCAGGTGTTCACCAAGCGCGGCCAGACGCTGATGAACACGTTCGGAGTGCCGAAGACCCTCGGAGCCGAGAACCGGAAGCTCGTCGCGGGATCACCACTGCTGCTGGGCGTCATGCTCGATCGCAGCGAGTACCGACCGGGACAGCTGTCGTCGTTCTACTCGGTGTTCAGCATGGGCGCGGCGATGGAGAACGTGTGGCTCACGACAGTCGAGCTCGGCATGGGCATCCAGTTCATCTCGTTCCCGATGGAGGTGCCGGGGCGGTGGGACGAGATCGTCGAGCTGCTGCGCGTGCCCGACGACCTCGAGCTCATGGCCGTCTACCGGCTGGGCTACCTGCCGCCGGAGCAGCGTCGTCCTGCGATCGACTGGTCGAGCAGCCAGCGCAAACTCGTGTCGCAGTACGTGTTCCGCGAGAACGGCGAGACGCCGCAGCAGGGGTGGGATGCGGGCCCGCCCCCGAGCGACATCAGTCCGGGTCCGCCGGCGTCAGGGGAGTGAGGTCCCGCAGCGCCGGGCCTTCGAGGCGGGTGCCGTCCGGGGCGAAGCGCGACGCGTGCAACGGGCAGTCCCACGAGCACTCCGCGTCGTTCCAGGCGAGCACCCCGCCCAGGTGCGTGCACACCGCGCTCACGGCACGGGTCACGCCGTCGACGGTGGAGATCGCGACCGGGCGCCCTGCGCGATTCGCCACGACGCCCTCTCCTTCGGGAGGCTGCGGGACCGGCGTGCGGCGGGTCTCCGCGTCCACCCAGCCCGAAGCCATCGCCGTCGCGACCCTGCCGCCCTCCACCGCCCCGCGCGCGATGTCGGCGGGGACGGTCAGGCGTGTGCCGATCGTGGTGATCCAGGTCGGACGGTCGCGTCGGGGGGTGCCGAGGATCTCGGAGGTGAGGCGCTGCGCGGCTGCCGGCGCGTTCGACAGTCCCCATTTGCCGTAGCCCGTCGCGAATCGGATGCGACCGAGGCCCCTGGGCATCGCGCCGACGAACGGGATGAGATCGTGCGATTCGTAGTCCTGCGCCGACCAGCGATGCGTCTCCTCGGCGCCGGGGAAGTGCAGCTGCGTCCAGGCGACCAGGTCTTCCACCGCTGCCGCCTCGCTGTCCGATCGGCCGACCGGGTGGCCGTTGCCGCCGACGACGAGCCGTGCATCGCCGCCGGGGCCGTCCGCCGCGGTCACCGGGCGGATGGAGCGCGTCGGCCCGTCGACGGAGAGGAACGTGCCTTCGGGGAGGCCACCCAGCACCCGGAAGGACACGCAGTACGACCGCAGCCCCCGAGTCTTGGCGAAGTACAGGCCGCGGTCGGTGATCGGCGTGCCCGTCGCGAGCACGACGTGGTCGGCGAAGAGCGGCCCCTGCGCGGTGTCGACGCGGCCGGCGAGGGCATGGGTCTCCGTCGCCCTGACTCCGGTGTGCAGCGTGCCTCCCGCAGTGATCAGCTCGTCGGCCAGTGCGACGGCGACGGCGACCGGGTCGATCGCGACCTGGTCGTCGAGGACGACGGCCGCCGCCACCGGGAACGGCGTCGACGGAGGCGCGGTGGGCGACAGCATCCTCGCGGGCAGTCCGGCCTCGCGCGCGGCGGCGTGCTGATCGTTCACGGATGCGATTCCCTCGGGTCCCTGGGCATAGGAGTGGTCGGTGTGACGGGTGAAGGGAACCCCCGCGAGCTCGGCGAATGCGAGCAGCCATTCCATCCCCGAGCGGTTGGCGTCGACGTACGCCCTCACGAGCGCGGCCGGGTGATGTCTGCGGATCGCGGCGAGCTGGCTTCCCTGCAGGAGCGACAGCTTGCCCGTGTTCGCGCCCGTGGCCAGCTCGGCGATACCGCCCGCATCGATCACTGCCACGTCCAGCCCCGCCCGCGTGAGCATCACCGCGGTCGAGAGGCCCGTGATGCCGGCGCCGACGATGACGACGTCGTGGTGGGCGCCCGGTTCGAACGGCGATCCGCCGGGCAGGGCCCGGTCGTGCTTCCACAGGGGGTTCATGTCGTCAGTCAACGCCGTTCGCCATCAGGATTCCACTGCCTTGACATCCGAGCGACGCACTGCCAGCCGGCGACTGTCGCGTCGCCGATGCAAGACCACAAATTGACATATCGCCCAAATGACGGAGACTCGCTCTCCGGGCGCAGCGACGCCCGCTGCGATCTACACGCGAATCAGCAGCGATAGGAAGGGCGCAGAGGAACGAGTTGTTCGTTTCTCGGCGTGCCCGCGCATCTGCCATCGCTGGAAACCATCGACGGGCTGATCGGCTGGGCAGCGCCCCCTCGGAAACTGCACCGAACGGAGAGCCAGGGGGTCGCATCGACCTGGCAGAGCTTCGGGAGGTCGCGGACGCGCTCATCGGACGCGCTCACCGGATGACCTAGGAGGTCGGTCGCAGCTTGACTGCCTGATCAATGATTGGCTGAATCAAGTTCGTCACCTCGTCGTTGGAGGCCTTGCCGTCGGGCGGCGCTTCCAGCACTCGCTTCGCGAATAGAACGAACATCGCCTGACGCGATTCCTCATCCTCGATTTCGTTGATGAAACCTCGAAACGCTTTGAGCTGGATCTCAATCGCTTGGGCCCAGGTGGCGATGCGATGGTAGTTGCTCGCCTGTCGTCCAAGATAGGCAGCGATACCGGCGAGGGCTGAGAGGATCGCGATGCGGTAGATCACCTCATGCCAGTTATCCACCGACTCTGTGGTGCTGCCTGCCGCGTAGATCAGTCCGAAAACGACAGTCACGCCGAGCGTTAGTATTGTGCCCGCGCGAAACCACCACGCAGTAACCCTGCTTCGGTCGGCTGTTGACTTGAAGGAAGTCTCAAGCGCCCCCGTTGCTGTTTTCGTAGCTGCCTTCTCCGCCAGCGCGAGGGACTTGTTTGCCGCTATTGCCGCGTCGGAAGCTTCCTTCACGGCCTGGTCGAGCTGGGAGGTGCGCTGCGTCACGTAGGTCATCACGGCGATAGATCGCTCTGCCTCCTTCGACGCTTCGTTGATGAGATCATCCAGCGATCCGATCAGCTCTTCGGATGCTCCTTGACGGAGGAGGTCTTTAAAGATCGGAGGGAATGCGTCGAGATGGCCACGAACACTTGAAAGTGCCCTGGCCTGCGCGTGGCCGACCGTGCGCCCGAAAATGTCGACCCCGGACTTTGCTTCGCTCGCGGCGTCCGCGATTGTGCGGGCCTCATTCTGCGTGAGGTCGGCCTTCTCGGCCCAGGAGAGCAGTTGAGCCCAAGCTCGGAGTAGCGGCCGGATTGTGATCTCGTCGATTCCCTGTTCAGACTCATCGAGAACCAAGTCCACTCGATGCTCGAAGTACCGACTCAGTTCGTGGAGTACCGTTCGTGGGTTGCTGGACGCCATTGCCCCTCCAGTTTATGTATGTATCGGCTCTTCAAGCGTGCTGTTCAAAGATAGCGGCAGTCGACCGCTCCTTGATTGTGGGTATATATGCGCGAAACCCTGGAAACGCGATTCTGGAGAAATCCTGGATCAGGGAAATGTCGTAATTTGGAAAGCGGAGACCGAGCGCCAACGGCTCTGTCGACGACGGCCGCGCTTTGAAGCCGCGACTACAGTGGCGGACGTGAACCTCCGCCGTATCCTCCTCGTCGCCGTCGGCGGCACGATCGGCACGGCAGCCCGGCTCGGCCTGGGGCTCGTGCTCCCACAGGGCGGGGGATTCCCGTTCGCAGTGCTCATCGCGAACATCGTCGGCGCCCTCCTGATCGGGGTGCTGGCCGCGCGTCTTCCCGCCACGGCGGAGCTGCGGCTCATGCTCGGCACTGGTGTGCTCGGCGGCTTCACCACCTACAGCGCGTTCATGACTGGCGCGCTCGAATTGTGGGCAGGTGCTCCGCTGCTGGCCACCGCCTATCTCGCCGGGAGCCTCGTGCTCGGGCTCGGGGCGGCGGCGCTGGGGCTGCGCCTCGGCCGGCCCGGGAAGGGCGGGGCAACGTGAGTGCGCTGCTGTTCATCGGCGCCGCGCTCGCCGGAGGGGTCGGTGCCGTGCTGCGGTACCTCGTCGACCTCGGGGTGGCTCGCTTCGCCGGACGCCGCTTCCCCTGGGGGATCCTGCTCGTCAACCTCACGGGCTCGTTCGCGCTCGGACTCGTCACCACCGCGCTGCCGGATGCCGCTTTCATCCTCGGGGCAGGACTGCTCGGCGGCTACACGACCTTCAGCACGGCGATGCTCGACACGGTGGCGCTCTGGCGCGACGGTGAACGCCCGGCGTCGGCGTTCAACGCGATCGGGATGCTGCTGCTCGGTCTGCTCGCGGCGGGCCTCGGCCTCGCACTCGGTTCCGTCCTGTAATCGGGGGTTGCGGGGCGCGGCTTGGTCGGGTTACTCTCCTTGTTAATCGATTAACGCTAAACGATTAACAACACCCAGACCCGTGCACCTGTCGAAGGAGACACCGATGCCCCGTACGACCCGCCGTGCTCTCGGCGCACTCGCCGCCTCAGCGGCCGCCGTGCTCGCCCTCAGCGCCTGCTCCTCTTCGACGAGCGGCGGCAGCTCCGACGGCGACGTCACCCTCAGCTACGCCATCTGGGACGAGAACCAGAAGCCGGCGATGGAAGACATCGCCGCGGCGTTCACGAAGGAGAACCCGAACGTCACGATCGACATCCAGGTCACCCCCTACAAGGAGTACTTCACCAAGCTGCAGACCGCCGCGACCGGTGGCTCGGCGGCCGACGTCTTCTGGATGAACGGTCCGAACTTCCAGCTGTACGCCTCCAACGGGCAGCTCGCCCCGCTCGACGACGGCGGGATCGACGACGCCGACTACCCGCAGGGCCTGATCGACCTGTACACCTACGACGGAAAGCTCTACGGAGCCCCGAAGGACTTCGACACCGTCGCCCTCTGGTACAACAAGGCCCTCTTCGACGCCGCGGGAGTGGAGTACCCCTCGGCGGGCTGGACGTGGGACGACTTCTCCGCCGCGGCCGCGAAGCTCACCGACCCTGCCACGGGGCAGTTCGGAGTCGCGGCAAGCCAGTACGGGCAGGAGAACTTCTACAACTCGATCGCACAGGCCGGTGGTGAGGTGATCTCCGCCGACGGCACGAAGAGCGGCTACGGATCGCCCGAGGCACTCGCCGGTATCGAGCTGTGGACCGACCTGATCGCCGCAGGATCGTCGCCCACGGCGCAGCAGATGACCGACACCAACCCCGAGGACTTCTTCCTCTCCGGCAAGGTCGCCATGTTCCAGAACGGATCGTGGGCGGCCATCGCCTACGCGGACAACGCCGACATCGGCGGCAGCGTCGACGTGGCCCCGCTTCCCGCCGGAGCAGAGGGCAACCAGAGCGTGATCCACGGCGTCGGCAACGTCGCCAATGCCAAGAGCGCGCACCTCGCCGAGGCCAAGCAGTTCGCCGAGTTCGCCTCCGGCGAGCAGGCGGCGAAGATCCAGGCCGAGACCGGCACCGTGATCCCCGCCTTCGACGGCACCCAGCAGGCGTGGGTCGATGCGTTGCCGCAGTACGACCTGCAGGTCTACATCGACGCGCTCGACGACGCCGTCCCCTACCCGGCGTCGAAGAACACGTCGGCCTGGACGAGCATCGAGAGCGAGGTGCTCTCGCAGGTCTGGTCGGGGGCGGTCGCCCCGGAGGAGGGTCTCCAGGACCTCGCCGAGCAGATGCAGGCGGCACTGGACGCCGAGCAGGAGTGATCGCATGACCGTCATCGCGCCACGCGCGGTCGAGACGGCGGAACGGATGCCGGAGCCGCAGAGCCCCGGCATCCGTCGCCGCCGGCGGAGTCCGGGGGCCTCGCCCTGGTGGGCGCTGGTCTTCCTCGGCCCCACCGCCCTGGGCATCGCCGTCTTCTACCTCTGGCCGACCGTCCGCACGCTCATCATCTCGTTCACGAAGTCCGGCCCGTTCGGAGGGGCCGAGTGGGTGGGCCTCGACAACTACACGCGCCTGTTCCAGGACCCCGAGCTGATCGGAGCCCTGCGCAACACCGCGATCTACACGGTCATCGCGCTCATCGGCATCCCGCTCGCCGTGGGCATCGCCGCCCTGCTGAACACCACGGGGCTCAAGGGCCGCAGCGCCTATCGCACGCTGTACTTCATCCCCGTGGTCACCATGCCCGCGGCGATCGCGCTGGTCTGGCGAATGATCTACAACGGCGATTACGGCGTGCTGAACGCCGCGCTCGCCGCCGTCGGCATCGAGGGGCGCAGCTGGCTCACCGATCCGAACACAGCCCTGATCGCGATCGCCGTCGTCGGCATCTGGGCGGGACTCGGCACGAACATCGTCATCTTCCTCGCCGGGCTCCAGGGCATCCCCGACACGATCATGGAGGCGGCCGACCTGGATGGCGCCGGTCCCGTGCGCAAGTTCTTCTCCATCACGATCCCACTGCTGTCGCCGTCGATCTTCTTCGTCAGCGTCATCAGCGTGATCGGGGCGCTGCAGGTGTTCGACCTGATCTACATGATGCTCGGACGCAGCAATCCCGCGATGCCGAACACCCGCACCGTCGTCTACCTCTTCTACGAAGCGGGGTTCCTCGACAACGACCGCGGCTATGCGGCCGCCGTGGCCTTCCTGCTGCTGGTGATCATCCTGATCCTCACGATCGTGCAGTTCCGTCTGCAGAAGAAGTGGGTGCACTATGAGTGATGTTTCCCTCGACACACGCGCCATCGTGGGTGCGAAGCCCGCGCGCTCCGGGGCGGGGAAGCCCAAGAACCGCGGTCTCTGGATCGTGCACCTCGTGCTCCTCGTCGGCGCAGTGCTGATGGTCTTCCCGTTCGTCTGGCAGCTGCTCACCTCGTTCAAGACGCTGTCCGACTCGGTGCAGGTGCCGCCGTCGTTCCTGCCGCGCGAGTGGGTGTTCACCAACTTCGCCGAGGTGTTCGACTCGATGCCGTTCGCGCAGATGTTCCTGAACTCCGTCTGGCTCACGGTCGGGCGCACGGTGGGTCAGGTGGTGCTCTGCACCATGGCGGGCTATGCGTTCGCGCGCATCCCGTTCCCCGGCCGCAACGCCCTGTTCGTGGTGTTCCTCTCGGTGCTGATGGTGCCGTCACAGCTGTACCTGCTGCCGCAGTACGAGATCATCCAGTCGCTCGGCTGGCTCAACACGCTGCAGGCGCTCATCGTGCCCGGCATCTTCAGCGCCTTCGGGACCTTCCTGATGCGACAGTTCTTCATGTCGATGCCCGCCGAGCTCGAGGAAGCCGCACGCATCGACGGCGCGAATCCGTGGCAGACCTTCTGGCGCATCATGGTTCCGCTCGCGAAGCCTGGCATCATCGCACTTGTGGTGTTCACTGTGCTGTGGTCCTGGAACGATCTGCTCTGGCCGTTGATCGTGACGACCGATCCCGCCAAGATGCCGCTGTCGGTGGGCCTGTCGCAGCTGGTCGGCATCCACGGCACGGACTATCCGGTGCTGATGGCGGGCGCGCTGCTGGCGACGCTGCCGATGCTGGTGACCTTCATGGTGCTGCAGCGACAGTTCATCCAGGGCATCGCGTTCAGCGGATCGAAGGGCTGAGACATGGCGAAGAGCGAGCACCAGGCGCCCCGAAGGCCGACGCTGCGGATGGTCGCCGAACGGGCGGGAGTGTCGACGGCGACGGTGTCTTACGTGTTCTCCGGTCGGTCGGGGACGAACGGGGCCGGTGTCGCCGAAGCCACGGCGGCGCGGGTGCTGGCGGCCGCCGACGAGCTGAACTACCGACCGAACAGCGCGGCCCGGGCGATCCGAACCGGACGCAGCGGCATGGTGCAGCTCTCGCTGCACATGCTGAGCGACCCGTGGTCCCTGGCGGTGGCCGATGCCGTGAACGCCGAAGCGAACAGGCACGGGCTCACCACGCTGATCCTCGCCGACGGCGACTGGCACGCGGCCCTCGACCGGGTCGAGAGCGACGTAGCCTACCTCGACGGCGTGGGTCTCGACGATGCGGCGCGGAAGAACCTCGCCGACCTCGTGCGCCGCGGACAGCGCCTCGTGGTGTTCTCCGAGCATCTGGACCCGGACGGCTTCGACGTCATCCGCTCCGACGCGATCCCCGGTTGCGAGATCGCGATGGATCATCTGCTGGAGACGCACACCGCGATCGGGTGCATCGCCGCGGAGGGGGCGGTGCGCCTCGCCGACGAGCAGATCACCCGCTACACGCCGTATGTCGAGAAGCTCGCTGCCGCCGGCATCGTTCCCGATCCTGCGTGGACGGTGACCTACGCCGACACCCAGGCGAGCGCCTTCACCGCTGCGGTCAAGCTGCTGTCCGGCGAGAACCGGCCGCATGCCGTGTACGCCACGACCGACTTCGCAGCGATCGCCACGATCAATGCCGCGCACATGCTCGGCCTCCGCGTGCCGCACGATGTCGCGGTGGTGGGGGTCGGCAACACCCCGGACGCCCGCCTGATCGCGCCGACCCTCACGACCGTCGGTCCGACCGACTTCTACGAGCGGCAGGCGCGCATCATCGTCGACCGCGCTCTCGAGACCGACCCCGCACCAGGGCGTCTGCACGAGTTCGCATGGACGCTCTTCCCCGGCGGATCGACCGACCTCGACGCCCCCGCCCCGCGGGCCCGTTGACCTCGGCATCCCGCACAGACTCATCACACAAGAAGGACCATCGTGGATCTCCAGATCGGCATCATCGGCTTCGGCGCGCGCTCGACCCTGCAGGAAGAGGTGCATCGACCGGGGCACGGCTCGCGCATCTCCGCCGTGTGCGACCTCTCCCCGCGTGCCCGGGAGGACGCCCGCCTGCTCGTGCCGGACGCGCTCATCACCGACTCGCTCGACGAGCTGCTCTCCTCGGGCGTCGACGCCGTCATGGTGCTCACCCCCGACGACACGCACGCCGCGCTCAGCATCCGCGCGCTCGAAGCCGGCGTGCCGGTGTTCTGCGAGAAACCCCTCGCGATCGACCTCGCCGACGCCGACCGCATGCTCGAGACCGCACGCCGTACCGGCACCGGGCTCTACATCGGCCACAACATGCGGCACATGCCCGTCATCACACTGATGCGCGGACTGATCCAGAGCGGCCGCATCGGTCAGGTCAAGGCCGTCTGGGTGCGCCACTTCGTCGGGCACGGCGGCGACTTCTACTTCAAGGACTGGCACGCCGACCGTCGCCGCACCACCGGGCTGCTGCTGCAGAAGGGCGCCCACGACATCGACATCATCCACTGGCTCGCCGGCGCCTACAGCGAGCGTGTCTCGGCGATGGGCGCGCTCAGCGTGTACGGCGACATCACCGACCGGCGTGACCGCACAGGGGAGCGGATGCCGGACTGGTTCAGCATGGACAACTGGCCGCCGACCGCGCTGACGGGACTGCACCCGGTGGTGGACGTCGAGGACATCTCGATGGTGAACATGCAGCTGGAGGGCGGGATCTTCGCGTCATACCAGCAGTGCCACTTCACGCCCGACTACTGGCGCAACTACACGGTGATCGGCACCGAGGGTCGCATCGAGAACTTCGGCGACGTGGCCGGCAGCGAGGTCAAGCTGTGGAATCGGCGTCATGCCGGAGCGGCGGCGGCCGACGAGACCTTCATCGTCCCGGAGGTGCCAGACGCCGGGCACGACGGTGCGGACGCCCTGCTCGTCGCGGAGTTCCTGCGGTTCGTGCGGCACGGCGGACTCACCGAGACGTCGCCCGTCGCGGCCCGCGAGGCCGTCGCCGCCGGCATCCTCGCCACCGCGTCGCTGCGTGGCGACGGATCGGCGATCGAGGTTCCGCCGTTGGATCCCGAGCTCGTCGCCTACTTCGAGCGCGGGCAGGTCGAGGCCGCGCTGGTCTGAACCCACCCGTCTTCGAATCGCGCAACGGGGGGCATCGGCAGCTCGGATCGAACCATTTGCGCGATTCGAAACCCCGGGCGACGCCCCTCCCAGCGCCCTCACATCCGGAAAATGTACAAACGTACATGTACGGATGTCCAAGGGGGCGGGATGAGGCACGGGGAGCGTCGGCGACGTGACCCTGAGGCGCGCCGTCGGGAGATCGTGACCGCGACCGCCGAGCTCATCGTCGAGGTGGGTGCCGAAGCGGTCACACACCGTATGGTGGCCGCGCGTGCCGGGGTGCCTCTCGGGGCGACGACGCAGTACTTCGACACCCTCGACGACCTCAGGGCTGCCGCGTTCCACGCCCTCGCGGAAGAGGTCGATGCCCGCCTCGACGGCGTGCGTCAGACCATCGCCGAACGCGGCGACACGCCCGACGTCATCGCCGCCCTCGTGTTCGAGAGCATGGACGACCATCACGCCGTGCAGGCCGACCGTGCGGTGGTCACCGCCGCCGTGCACGACCCCCGCCTGCGCGATCTCGCTCGTCATCTGTCGGACCGCCTGGTCGATCTGCTCACGCCCACCTATGGCGAAGACCGTGCCAGAGCGGCGATGATCTTCATCGACGGCGTCATGTGGAGCACGCAGATCCGCGACGACCGCCTTGCCCAGTCCTTCATCGAGTCCGCACTGGCGCGGATCCTCGGAGATTCCGTCTCCACCCCCTCCGCAGCGACAGCCACACCCTGACACCGAGGAAACCGCCTTGTCGAAACTCGCCATCCTGAGCCTCAAGAACCGCGCGCTCATCGCGCTGATCACCATCGTCGCGGCGGTGTTCGGCGGCCTCGCGCTCACGAACCTCAAGCAGGAGCTCATCCCCTCGCTCGAGCTGCCGGCGCTCGTCGTCATGACGACCTACCCCGGCGCATCGCCCGAGGTCGTCGAGAACGACGTGTCCACCCCGGTGGAAGCGGCGATCCAGGGCGTCCCCGGCCTGGAGTCGACGACGGCGACGAGCACCACGAACGCGTCGATCGTGCAGGCGATGTTCGCCTACGGCACGAACCTCGCCACGGCTGAGCAGAAGATCCAGCAGGCGATCAACCGCATCTCGTCCCAGCTGCCGGAGGATGTGACGCCGCAGGTGCTGTCGGTCTCCATCGACGACTTCCCCGTGATCCAGGTGGCCGTCACCGGGTTCGAGGACGCGGACAACGCCCAGGCCCAGCTCGAATCCGTCGCGATCCCCGAACTCGAAGACGTCGACGGCGTCAACGCGGCCGAGATCGTGGGCGGGGTCGGTCAGCGCATCAGTATCACGCCCGACGTGGCGAAGCTCGCTGCTGCCGGCCAGAGCACCTCGGCGATCAACGACGCACTCGACCAGAACGGCACGCTGTTCCCCGGTGGCGACATCACCGAGAACGGTCAGACGCTGACGGTGCAGACGGGCGCGAAGATCACCTCGGTCGAGGAGATCGCCGCCCTTCCGCTGGTGGGCAGCGACGTCACGATCGGCGATGTCGCGACGGTCGTGCAGGAGTCCGATCCCGTCACCTCCATCTCCCGTGTCGACGGCAAGGATGCGCTGTCGATCTCGATCACGAAGCTCCCGGCCGCGAACACCGTGGAGGTGTCCAACGGCGTGATCGCCGCGCTCGACACGATCGGCGACGCCTTCCCGGACGCGACCTTCACGGTGATCTTCGACCAGGCGCCGTTCATCGTGCAGTCGATCGAGACGCTCGCCACCGAGGGAATGCTCGGCCTGGTGTTCGCGGTGCTCGTGATCCTCGTCTTCCTGATGTCGGTGCGCTCCACCCTCGTCACCGCGATCTCGATCCCCACCAGCGTGCTCATCACCTTCATCGGGCTGCAGGCGTTCGGCTACTCGCTGAACGTGCTCACCCTCGGTGCGCTCACGATCGCGATCGGTCGAGTGGTCGACGACTCCATCGTCGTGATCGAGAACATCAAACGTCACTACGTGGGCGATGCCGACAAGGGCGATGCGATCCGCCTCGCGGTGCGCGAGGTCGCGATGGCGATCACGGCGTCCACCATCACGACCGTGGCGGTCTTCCTGCCGATCGTCTTCGTCGGCGACATGGTCGGCGAGCTCTTCCGGCCGTTCGCGATGACCGTGACGATCGCGATGGTCGCCTCGCTCCTGGTCGCCCTGACGATCGTGCCGGTGCTCGCCTACTGGTTCCTCAAGCCGGGCAAGCCGTTGCTCGACGAGCACGGCGACGCGATCGACCCAGAGCACCCCGACGCTCCGCCGACGTGGCTGCAGCGGCAGTACCGGCCGATCCTGGGCTGGACGCTCAAGCACTCCGGTGTCACGGTGATCCTGGCGGTCGTCGTGCTCGGCGCCACGCTCGCCGCAGCGCCGCTGATGAAGGTCAACTTCCTCGGCGACTCCGGCCAGAACACCATGACGATCACGCAGGACCTCGGCCCGACGGCGAGTCTGCAGGCCAAGTCGGATGCGGCGGTGGCGGTCGAAGACGCCCTGCTCGACATCGACGGCATCGAGCACGTACAGGCCTCGATCGGCACCAGCGGTTCGGCGCTCAGCGATGCCTTCTCGGGCGGTGCGGGCGTCACGTACTCGGTGCTCACCGACTCGAACGCCGATCAGGAGAAGCTCCGCGCGGATGTGCAGGATGCGATCGACGGCCTCGGTGACGAGGTCGGGGATGTCGCGGTCTCGGCCTCGGCCGGCTTCGGATCGAGCGACATCGAGATCACGGTCAGCGCCTCGAACTCGGACGACCTCCAGACGGCGACCACCGCGCTGGTCAAGGAACTCGACGGGAGGGACGGCGTCGGTCAGGTGAGCGACAACCTCGCCGCGTCGCTGCCGTACATCGCCGTCGTGGTCGACCGGGAAGCCGCCGCGCAACGAGGACTCTCGGAGGTCGCGGTCGGTGCCATCGTCTCGGGCACCATGCGCCCGCAGCAGGCCGGATCCGTCGAGATCGACGACACCGCGCTGACGGTCTACATCGTGACTCCGAACCCACCGACCACGGTCGATGCGCTCAAGCAACTCACCATCCCGACGCCCGCCGGCATCGTGCAGCTGCAGGACATCGCGACCGTCGAGCAGCAGAACGGACCCACCTCGATCACCACGGAGCAGGGCCGTCGTACTGCGACGATCACCGTGCCGCCGGCGTCCGACAACCTCGCCACGGCCACGCAGTCGGTGAACTCCGCGCTCGCGGCGGTCGACCTGCCCGACGGTGCATCCGCCGAGGTGGGCGGTGTCGCGTCCCAGCAGGCCGACTCGTTCTCGCAGCTGGGGCTGGCGATGCTCGCGGCGATCCTGATCGTCTACGTGGTCATGGTCGCGACCTTCAAGTCGCTGCGCCAGCCGCTGCTGCTGCTCATCTCGGTGCCGTTCGCGGCGACTGGGGCGATCCTGCTGCAGATCATCACGGGTGTGCCGCTCGGCGTCGCGTCGTTGATCGGCGTGCTGATGCTCATCGGCATCGTGGTGACGAACGCGATCGTGCTCGTCGACCTCGTGAACCAGTACCGGGAGAAGGGTCTGTCGACGATCGAGGCGGTCAAGGCCGGTGGGGAGAAGCGTCTGCGGCCGATCCTCATGACGGCGCTCGCGACGATCCTGGCTCTGACTCCGATGGCGCTCGGCATCACGGGCCACGGCGGCTTCATCTCGCAGCCCCTCGCGATCGTCGTGATCGGCGGCCTGATCTCGTCGACCGTGTTGACGCTGATCGTGCTGCCGACGCTGTACAACCTCGTCGAGGGTGCCAAGGAGCGCCGCGCTGCCCGCAAGGCCGGGGGCTCGGATGCCGGTGCGGCGCCCGCTCCGGACGCCCCGGCCGACCCCGCCGCGCCTGCCGCCGCGACGGGCTCCGGTGGCCCGGTGCTGATCGACGCGTCCGGCCTGCCGCACGCGCCGCAGCTCACACGGCGTGAGCTGCGGGAGCGCGGGGAGTAGAGCACGCTCCCGGCTCCGTCCGGCCGAAACGGAGACCATGTGTGCCTCGCCCGGCGAGTCCCCATCCGACTCGCCGGCCGGGCGTCATTCGGTCTCCGTTTTCGCGGAGGATGCTCGCGGAGCGGGCGTGGAGGACGACCTAGGTGGGGCTGTCGCGGAGAGAGTGTGGGGTGTCAGCTCAGGGTGATGCCCCAGTGCAGGGTCCAGGTCTCTTCGGGGTCGAGGCGCCGGACGCCGAGGCCGCTGTTCAGCGCATCGGCGGGCGCGGTCATGGGCTCGATCGCGACGGCCAGGGCCTGCCCCGGGTAGCGGGGCGTGGTGTACACCTGCACGTAGTCGAAGCCCTCTCCCTGCCAGAGCGTGACCCGTCGGCCGTCCGGTGCGGTGAGGGAGTGACGGACGATTCCGTCCGCGTCGCGGGTCAGGTCCGCGAAGCCGGTGTCGAGGGAGACATCGCCGAGGCGCGCCCCTTCTCGCAGGGTGGCGTCGGCCGGTCGGGTGCCGGTCGGCAGCATCCGCTCGTCCGTTTCGATGGCGGTCTCCGCGGGGATCCGCAGGACGAGGTCGTGCGGATCGACGTCGCCGATCGTGACGAAGGGGTGGGTTCCGAGAGCGACCGGGGCTGGGCCGGTCGAACGGTTGGTCAGGGTGTGCGCGACATCGATGCCGTCGGCGGTGAGGGTGTATGTGACGGCGGTCTCGATCAGGTACGGGTATCCGGTCTGGGGCACGATCGTCGCGCGGAGTACCGCTGCCGTCTCGGTCTGGGCGACCTCGTAGGCGGTGAAACGCAGCAGGCCGTGGCTCGCATTGCCGAGTTTGGGCTCCGTGATGGCGAGCTGTCTGACCGTACCCGCATCGTCCCATCGGCCATCACGCACCCTGTTCGGCCACGGGGCGAGGACCACTCCGGAGCACGATGGGGTCGGAGAGTCCTCGGGATACGGCGGCACGAGGTCGACGCCCCCGATGCACAGCGAACGGAGGGAGGCGCCGACCTGAGCGATCTGGGCGGTGACGTCGCCGAGCTGCAGGGCGATCTGGGTGCCGGTGGGGGAGACGGAAATCACTCCCTCAGCGTAGAGGCACCCGGTCGGCACCGGGGGTCTGTGCGGTCTCTCAGGAGCGTCGGCTACACTTGAACGGTCGGCTTCGGACACCCGCGCGTTGGCGCGGACGTTTTATGTGTGTGAAGTGTGAGTCCAGGGGCCGATGGTGAGCGTCGATCGACGCAAATCAACCATCACATGAATGGCCCCGGCCGCTGACAGTCCGGAACCCCGCTGGTCGCATCCGACCACGCGCTGGGTGCTCGCGCGTGTGCGCGGCGCTGTTCTCGTGCGAGAACACAGAAAGAACACCGCAATGCCGAAGAACAAGAAGCCCCGCGGCGGGCGTCCCGCAGCCAACTTCGAGCCGCGCTACGGCGCCAAGAAGACCTCCTTCCACGATCGCCACAACGGCGGGGCCGCCCGCGACGGTGCGCGCGATGAGCGCGGTGGACGCGCGGATGCCGGTGACCGCCGCTCCGCTCCCGCCGCAGGCGGATACGACCGTCGTCCCGGCAGCCGCAGCGCCGGTCACCGGGGCTACCGCCCGGCCGAGGCCGAGGGCGGTGCTCCCAAGCAGCGGTGGGGTGCGTCCGAGCGCGCAGGCCGCGATGAGGCCCGCGCGATTCGCAACCGTGCCGAGTCCGGGCGCCGAGAGGCTCCGCACCACCGCAACGACGAGCGCTCCGAGCGCCCTCGCTACAACGACCGCCCCAGCGCCGGCGGCCGTTTCGACGACCGTCCGCGTCGCGATGACCGTGGCGGACAGCGTCCGACCGGCCCCGGCACCTACCGTGACGACCGTGGCGGAGACCGCCCCCGGTATGACCGTGACGACCGTGCGCGTCGCGACGACCGCGGTGCCGGCACCCAGCGTCAGGGCTTCCGCGACAACGACCACCGCGATGGCGGACGTCCGGTTCGGGACGATCGCCGTGGCGGCGAGCGTCCCCGCTTCAACAGCGACCGTGGCGGCGAGCGTCCCCGCTTCGACGACCGCGGCAACGACCGTCCCCGGTTCGAGCGCGACGAGCGTCCGCGGCGCGACGACCGCGGCTTCGACCGCACCCGCTCGAACGACCGTGGCCCCGAGCGCCCCGAGCGTTCCTTCGACGCCGACCGCGCACGTCGTGCTTTCGACCGCGACCGCACCCAGCGTTCCTTCGAGGGTGGGCGCGAGCGTCCGTCGACCGGCGGCGCCTACCGCACCGAGCGTCCCCGTCCGCTGACCTCGGACACCCGTGGCCGCCCGGCACGCAATGAGCGCCCGAGCCGCAACGACTGGAATGCCACCAGCCGTCCGGCCTCGACCGGAGCGAAGTTCGCGCCCGGTGACGATGTCGTCCACGAGCGCCTCGAAGCGAAGTCCGTCGCGGCCGTCGAGGTCGATGGTGTGACGTTCGGCGATCTGGGTCTCGGCTCGAACATCGTCGAGACACTCGTCGGAATGGGCGCTGCGACGCCGTTCCCGATCCAGGCCGCCAGCATCCCTGCCGTGCTCGCCGGTCGCGATGTGCTCGCCCGTGGCCGCACCGGCTCCGGCAAGACCATCGCCTTCGGCGCACCGCTCGTCGAGCGTGTGCTGCAGTCGCAGGCCGGCAAGCGCCGTGAGTTCGGACGTTCGCCGCGCGCGATCATCCTCGCTCCGACCCGCGAGCTCGCGCTGCAGATCGACCGCACCATCCAGCCGATCGCGCGCAGCGTCGGCCTGTTCACCACGCAGATCTACGGTGGTGTGCCGCAGGGCCGTCAGGTGGGTGCGCTCAAGAAGGGCGTCGACATCGTGATCGGCACCCCCGGTCGCATCGAGGACCTCATCAACCAGGGCAAGCTCGACCTCTCCGACTGCCGCATCGCGGTGCTCGACGAGGCCGACCACATGTGCGAGCTCGGGTTCGTCGAGCCCGTGCAGCGCATCCTCCGTCACACCGCGGAAGGCAGCCAGAAGCTGCTGTTCTCGGCGACGCTGGACCGCGAGGTCGCCGCGCTCGTCGACGAGTTCCTCGTCGACCCCGCCGTGTACGAGGTCGCCGGTGAGGACCAGGACTCCTCGACGATCGAGCACCGCGTTCTCGTGATCGAGCACCGCGACAAGGCCGACATCCTCACGTCGCTCGTCGACCGCGACGGCAAGACGCTCGTGTTCGCCCGCACCCGCGCCTACGCCGACATGCTCGCCGAGCAGTTCGACGACGCCGGGATCCCCGCCGTCTCGCTGCACGGAGACCTGAACCAGGCCAAGCGCACGCGCAACCTGGAGCGGCTGACCTCGGGTCGCGTTAACGTGCTCGTCGCCACGGACGTCGCCGCCCGCGGCATCCACGTCGACGACATCGACCTGGTCGTCCAGGCCGATGCGCCCGACGAGTACAAGACGTACCTGCACCGCTCGGGTCGCACCGGTCGTGCCGGTCGCTCGGGTCGCGTCGTCACGCTGATCACGCGTCAGCGTCAGCGCCGCATGACCGAGCTGCTCGATCGCGCCGAGATCGACGCCCCGTTCGAGAACGCCCGTCTGGACGACGACGTGATCGAGGAGATCGCCGGTCGCGTGCCGACCGCGGCCGACCTGACCGCCTGAGTCTCCTTCACGAAGGCCCCGTCCTGCGCTCGCAGGCGGGGCCTTCGTCGTGCGGGGAGTGTGGGCGCGGGGTCAGGCCAGCTCGTGCACGTGCACGGCGGAAGTCAGGTTCGTGCCGTTGAGGTCGAGGTAGATCACGCCCTCGGTCACGGTGAGGGTCATGGTGTTCCGGCGCTCGATGAGGGCCGAAGCGGTCTCGATGAACCCGGGATCGAAGCTGTAGACGCGGATGTCCTCGCGGCGGTGGATGCGTTTGTCCGTCCACGGTGCCATCACCTTGGCGGGGTCGCGGTGCGTGTACACGACGGTGCGCTCGGCGAGACGGCTGCCGTAGTGCAGGCGCTCGGCATCGGGCGCGCCGATCTCGACCCAGGCCGTGATGAGCCCGGTGAGGTCGCGTACGAGCACTGCAGGTTCCTCGGTCGAGGAGATGCTGCCACCGAACGCGATGCCCTCGGCGAACTCCAACCCGTAGGCGAGCACCCGGGTGAGCATGTACGCATCGGTCTCGGACGGATGCCGGGCCGCGCGCAGCGAGTAGTCCTCGTAGACGCCGCGATCGGTGTCAGCGAGCTGCACCTCGAATGTGTGGACTGTGGAACCGATCGCCATGATCCCCGAGCCTACGCGGCCGGCGAAGGAGCGCCGGACCAGCGCTCTCAGAAGAGCATCGGCTGTGCGGGTGATGCCTCGGATCGCGCGCTGGGTGCGAATGCCACTCGAGGGCCCGACTGCACGTGACCCTGCCCCGGTCGAAGGCCTCGCCGGGGGTAGTCGTCCTCGTGGCGGCCGTCGAGTCCATGCATGCGGATGAGCGGACGAGTGCGTTTCGCGAGCCACTGTCTGTACCCCTTCGGCGCCTCGACGGAGGCTCCCGGGTACAGGCCGCGGTACGACGAGACGAGGTCGGGGCGATTCGCGTCGAGCCACTGGAAGAACCACGGCTTCACGCCGGGTCGCAGGTGCAGGGCTCCGTAGATGACCGAGCGTGCACCGGCCTCTCTGATGCGCACGAGGGCGCTGTCGATCGCGGCGAGGGAGTCGGTCATATGGGGCATGATCGGCATGAGGAAGACGGTCACGGGGAAACCCGCATCCGCCAGTGCTCGCACGGTGTCGAGGCGGGCCTGCGTCGTCGGTGCCCCCGGCTCGATGGCCTTCTGCAGGTCGTCGTCGTACATCGCGATCGACATCTGCACGTCGATCGGCACACGCTGCGCGGCCTTCACGAGCAGCGGGATGTCTCGACGGATCAGCGTTCCCTTCGTGAGGATGGAGATCGGGGTTCCCGATGCGGCGAGGGCCTGGATGATCCCCGGCATGAGCTTGTAGCGGCCCTCGGCGCGCTGGTACGGATCGGTGTTTGTCCCGAGGGCGACGGTCTCGTGCTCCCAGCTGCCCTTGCGCAGCTCGCGTTCGAGCACCTCGACGACATTCACCTTCACGACGATCTGCGAGTCGAAATCGGAGCCGCCGTCGAGGTCGAGGTACTCGTGCGTGCCGCGGGCGAAGCAGTAGACGCAGGCATGAGAGCATCCGCGGTACGGGTTGATAGTCCATGCGAACGGCATGCGCGAGGCGCCGGGGACATGGTTCAGTGCCGACTTCGACAGCACCTCGTGGAACGTCATGCCCGCGAACTCGGGCGTGGTCACCGAGCGCAGAACGCTGGATCGGTCTTCGAGGCCGGGGAGCGCGGATGCATCCGTCTCGCCGAGTTTCTGTCCTTGCCACCGCATTCGACCATTCGAACAGATGAGCGATCCTGATACAAGCCGCTCTCATAACTATCTTCGAATGAGATGATGGACCAATGCCCTTTCTGCCGCACGCTCAGCATGCGGCGCCGCGGTCCCCGATCCGCGGACCCGCTCTCCCGATCGGCGTCGCCCTGACGGCGATCGGCATCCTCTGCTCGATCGGGTCCGGTCCGGTGCCGTCGTCCGACGCCGAGGTCATGCCCGTGCCGGTCGCGGTCATGCAGGTCCCGCCGGTCAAGGTCGCTGCGACCACGGCGGCCGACCCCTGTGCCGAGCCGTCGGTGCAGCAGGCCATCGCGAACGGTGACGATGCGGGCGCGATCGCGGGCTTCGGGGGAGGGGTGGCCTTTCGCGATGCGGTGGTGGCGGGCAATGCCCCCTGCGTCTCGCTCAGCGACCCCGCACGCCTCTGGGTGGTGGTGAACAAGTCGCTGCCGCTGAATCCCCCCGTTTACGAGCCGGCGGACCTCGCTCAGGTGCCGCTGCAGATGACGACGCCGTCCGGACGTGTGCGCTCCGATGTGGCCGCCGCCGTCGGCCGGATGGCGGATGCGGCAGCCGCGGCCGGCGTGGGACGCATCGGGGCGAACAACGGCTACCGCTCCTATGGTCTTCAGGTGACGACCTACGGCTCGCACGTGCGTTCGCAGGGGCAGGCGGAGGCGGATGCCGGCTCGGCTCGCCCCGGTCACAGCGAGCACCAGACGGGTCTCGCCCTCGATGTGGTGGCGTGCGGTGCGGGCTGCGGCGGACTCGACGGCTTCGGCGGCACCGCCCAGAGCGACTGGGTCGCCGCTCACGCCTGGGAGTACGGATTCATCGTGCGTTACGAGCAGGTCGGCACCCCGGTCACCGGATACGCCCCGGAGCCGTGGCACCTCCGCTACGTCGGGGTCGACCTGGCGGCGGCATACCACGAGGGCGGATTCCATACGCTGGAGGAGTTCTTCGGGCTCCCCGCTGCGCCCGATTACTCGCACTGAATCGGGTGGGAACGCCGTGGTTGCGGCATCCGACAACCGCGGAACCCAGTCTCACGTTTTATGGGATGCATTCTCACAACGTCCTGTCCCCGGCCTCCGCGGCGTCGTAGAATCACCGGAGCAATGATGCACGACACGTTCAGGAGGACGGCATGGAACGCGACATCTACGACGAGGATCACGAGGCTTTCCGGGACCTGGTCAAGGACTTCGTCAAGCGCCACGTGACAGGCGAAGCGATCGAGCGGTGGGATGCCGCGGGCGAGATCGACCGCGCGACCATGCTGGCGGCCGGCGAAGCAGGTCTGATCGGGCTCTCCGTCCCCGAGGAGTTCGGCGGCGCGGGGATGCTGCAGGACTACCGCTTCCGCACGATCGTCATGGAGGAGGTCATCGCCTCCGGTGCGGGCTCGCTGGCCGGTGCGTTCGGCATCCAGGACGACCTGGCCGTCCCCTACCTCGTGCACATGGGCACGCAGGAGCAGAAGGAGAAGTGGCTGCCCCGCATGGCCACCGGCGAGGTGCTCGGCGCCCTCGCGATGACCGACCCCGGCGCGGGCTCCGACCTGCGCGGGATCAAGACCAACGCCAAGAAGGTCGACGGCGGCTACATCCTCAACGGTGCGAAGACGTTCATCTCCTCCGGCACGACCGCCGACGTCGTGGTGACCTTCGTCAAGACCGGTGAGGGCAACCGTCCGGACGCGTTCAGCCTCCTGCTCGTCGAGAAGGGCATGGAGGGGTTCGACCAGGGGAAGAAGCTCAGCAAGATGGGCTTCCACGGCTGGGACACGGCCGAGCTCAGCTTCACGGACGTGTTCGTCCCCGACGAGAACCTCATCAGCGGCAAAGAGGGTCAGGGCTTCATCCAGCTGATGCTGAACCTGCCACTCGAGCGCCTCTCGATCGGCGTCGCCGCAGCTGCAGCCGCACAGGCCGCCCTCGACTGGACCATCGCCTACACGAAGGACCGCGAGGCGTTCGGTGAGCGCATCGCCGACTTCCAGAACACCCGCTTCCGCCTCGCCGACATGTCCGCGACCACCGATGCGATGTGGGCCTACATCGACCGCGCGCTCCGGGCCTACTCGGAGGGGAAGCTGTCCGCCGAGGATGCCGCGAAGGTGAAGTTCTGGGCGACCGAACGCGAGTGGGAGGTGCTCGACACGGGAGTGCAGCTGCACGGGGGCTACGGCTACATCATGGAGTACCCGATCGCCCGCGCGTTCACCGATGCCCGAGTGCACCGCATCTACGGCGGCACGAACGAGATCATGCGCGACCTCGTCGGGCGTCAGATCGCCGGCAAGCGCTGACGCGCCTCCCCTGAAGAGGCCCCGGATTTCGCATCCGGGGCCTCTTCTCGTCGTTGCCCTATTTCTCGTCGTTGCCCTATCGCCGTCGAGGCGTGGACAGGGGTGCTGCGGCCCGGTTGAATCGACTGCATGACGACGTCGCTCGCACGGATCCTGGATGAACACGTCGCGCGAGGCACGGCGCCGGGGATCATCGGGGTGCACGGTGAACCCGGTGGGTCGTTCGAGATCGTCGCGTCCGGAGACCTGCCGGCGGATGCGATCGTGCGCATCCAGTCGATGACCAAACCGATCCTCGCGGTCGCCGCACTGCGCCTCGTGCAGGCGGGGCGCCTCCTTCTCGACGATCCCGTCGAGAAGTGGGTGCCTGAGCTCGCCGATCGTCAGGTGCTGCGCGTGCCGGATGCTCCCCTCGACGACGTCGCGCCTGCGACGACGCCCATCACTCTGCGTCATCTGCTCACCAACACCTCGGGCTACGGCGTGCAGGTCGTGTCGTCGCCGCTCGCCGAGGCGATGATCAGGAATCGGACGGTCGCGGGGCAGAAGCCGGTCGCGATGGGCGCACAGGAGTGGCTGGACGCGCTGACCGCGCTCCCGCTCGCGTTCGAGCCCGGCACCGGATGGCGCTACCACCACTCCTTCGGCATCCTCGGGATCCTGCTCTCACGAGTGGTCGACGGGTCGCTGGAGGAGCACCTTCGGCGTGACCTCTTCGGACCGCTGGGAATGGTCGACACGGGTTTCACGGTTCCCGTCGACCAGGCGCATCGGCTGCCCGCGGCATACCGGCACCAGGAGGGCCAGTTGGTCGAGATCGAGTCGGCGGCCGCAGGGTTCTCCGTCGCGCCTGCGCCGTTCGATCTCAATCACTCGGAACTCGTGTCGACGGCCGCCGACTATGCCGTGTTCGCGGGGATGCTGGCCGCCGGCGGGCGCCATGGCGGGAGTGTCGTCCTCGACCCGGAGCTGCTCGCGCTGATGCGTTCGGACCAGGTGCCGGCCGCAGCGAAGACAGCGGACAGCTTCTTCCCGGGATTCTGGGAGGGCACGGGGTGGGGATTCGGCGTCGCGGTGCAGACCGAGGGTGAGCACGTCGGCCGGTTCGGCTGGTCGGGTGGGCAGGGGACGGACTTCTGGATCGACCAGGACGGCTCGTTCCGCGTCGTCTTGAGCCAGGTCGAGATGGGGCCGGAGGTCATGGGATTGTTCACCGACGTGCAGTGAGGCACTCCGGCGGCCCGCGGCTCCTGTGCCCGGGCGGCCCTGGCGAGCCGGGCGGGCCTGGCGGGCCGGGCGGGCCTGGCGGGCCGGGCGGGCCTGGTGGGCCTGGTGGGTCGGTCCGGGGAGGGTGCCTTTCGGGATACCGGTCTCACCGGCATGCGATCGAACAAATCTTCGAATCTCGGCACAATCCGCGATAAAATGAAGCATGTCCAGATTGACCGCGTTGCACGAGGCGATGTCCCGCCTCGATGAGGCGTGGTCGGATGCCGACGACTCCGGAGACCTGTCGCGCGAGCAGTTGATGGCGGTGAGCGAGTCGATCGGGGTGCTGCGGCGTCGGTTGGATGCCGTGCATGTCTCGGTGGCGGCGTGCATATCGCGTGAGTCGCGTCCAGAGCTCGGCGCGGAGAGCCTGGCGAAGCAGCAGGGCTACCGCAATCCGGCGACGCTGATCGCGGCTGCGACGGGAGTGTCGACGGGCGATGCCTCGCGCCTCGTCAAGGTGGGCGAAGCGACTGCACCCCGCAGCGACCTCCTTGGCGCCCCTCTGCCGGCAAAGTACCCGTCGGTGAGTACGGCACTCGACTCGGGTGCGCTCGGCGCCCCGGCCGCCGCGATGATCATCGCGCTCCTCGATCGCTGTCGGATCGCCGCGGGAGCGGAACGTATCGCCGAAGGCGAGCGGGTGCTGGCGGAGAAAGCGGCGGGTTTGGCGCTCGACGATGTGCGTAAGCTCGTGGTCCGCGCGGAAGCATGGCTCGACCCGGACGGTCTGGAGCCCAGGGAGGACGAGCGGCGCAACAGACGTGCGCTATCGCTGTTCGAGCGTGACGGCATGGTGCATCTGAACGCGGTGCTCGACGTCGAGACCGCGGCTCCGGTGGTCACCGCGATCCGGGGGTACGTGACCGCTGCGTTCGCCGCGCGAAAAGATGCGCCCGACGAGGGTGCGCCCGATGCGGACCGCCGGACGGTGCCGATGATCCAAGCTGATGCTCTGGCGGTGTTCTGTGCGCACGTGCTCGGGTGCGAGCAGCGGGTGCCGGTAGCGGGTGCGACGGTGATCGTGCGGATGAACCTCGACGATCTGGAAGCCGGCACGGGGTCGGCGACCCTGGATGGTGTCGATCACCCGGTCAGCGTCGGAGCTGCGCGCAGGATGGCGGCCGGTGGCGGTGTGATCCCGTGTGTTCTCGGCGGCGACAGCGAGATCCTCGAATGGGGTCGCGAGAAGCGGCTGTTCACCCGCGCACAACGGCTGGCGCTGGTGGAGCGCGACGGGGGATGCGCGATGTGCGGATTGCCGCCCGAGATGACGAAGGCCCATCACATCCGCTGGTGGAAACGAGATCACGGGCCGACCGACCTCTCCAACGGGGTACTGCTGTGCGAAACGTGTCACCACCGCATCCACGACAACGGGTGGGAGATCCGTATCGACGATGCCGGGATTATGAGTAGGAGTGGGGGCGGGAGTAGGAGGGGGACTGGGAGCGGCGCGCGGGTGTGGTTCATTCCGCCGCGATACGTCGATCCTGCGCAGACCCCGAGGCTCGGCGGTCGCGCACGCCTCGACGTCGCTGCGTGAGGATGTCGGTCTCTGGTGGGCTGGTCTCTGGTGAGGCTGGTCTCTGGTGGGCTGGTCTCTGGTGAGGCTGCTCTCTGGTGAGGCTGGTCTCTGGTGACGGTCGTCTGGTGGGGGGTCTCGGGTGAGGACGCCGCCCGACGGTGCGATGTGCTCCGTCTTACGGCACCGGTCGACCCCACCTGAGGAGTGTGATGAGGGCGGCTGTGCTCTTGAGGCTCAGCGGCGCCCGTTGACAGCTGGCCTGCCCACTCCGGCGCTGCCTACTCCGGCGCTGCCTACTCCTGCGCTGCCTACTCCTGCCCTGCCCACTCCT
>NZ_LBCR01000017.1:0-39854 GCF_001005635.1 Microbacterium sp. Ag1 | reverse complement strand
TCCCCTTCTGCATGTCGTGCCGCCCTCGTCACGCCGCCAGCGCGAGATACGGCTCCCACCGCGGGTCGCTGCGTTCCGTCCCGCGCACCGTCCAGGCGGTGCCGTGCGGGGGTCGAGGGGTGAAGCGCAACTGCCAGCGCATCTCCTGAGGCGTACGATCGCTCTTCACGTTGTTGCACCGCAAGCAGCACGCGACGAGGTTCTCCCAGGAATCAGCTCCTCCGCGAGAACGGGGCAGGATGTGGTCGATCGTGGAGGCCGACTTCCCGCAGTAGCCGCACCGGTGATCGTCACGACGGAGCACGCCGCGCCGGGTGACGGGCACGCGTCTGCTGGTGGGGACGCGCACGTAGCGCGCCAGGATGATGACCGCAGGGCGGTCGTAGACGCCGTGCGAGCCCCAGACGGGGTCTTCCTCGACGCGTTCGATCACGGTGGCTTTGTCGTTCATCACGAGCACCAGGGCGCGTTTGAACGACACGATCGCCAGCGGCTCGTATCCGGCATTCAGGACCAGTGTGCGCATTCGTCATCCTCTCGATCCGCCGGGACGGCTTCCCGGCACTCTCGACTCACACGAGGTCGCGCAGGAGGCAGATCGATCGCGAGGACGAAAAAAGGCGCCGTCTAGAGACAGCGCCTTTCGCGCACGGCAACGCCGTGGCATCCCTGCGGGCTATGCAGAAGGACGTGACGACCGAGGGCATCCATGGTTCGGATGCTCGGTATTCGCTCCATCAGCCTCTCCCACCTGTACGACAACGGGATCAGGCTAACCCATCTCCCTGGGTACAGGGCGAAACGGGAGGTGAATGGAGTGGAGCGTGTCTGGAAATCAGCCGGCGTTGACCGACAGCCACGACATGGGCTCGACGAGCCCGCCGTTGATCCAGACCTCGAAGTGGAGGTGGTTCGCGGTGGAGCGACCGGTGCTGCCGACGTAGCCGATCAGCTGTCCTGCCGACACCGACTGCCCGACCTGAACCTGACGCGAGCCGTAGAGCATGTGACCATAGGTGGTCTGCAGACGCTGCCCACCGACCACGCTGTCGAGCATGACCGCCACACCGTAGCCGCCGATGCTCTCGGCCGATGCGCGGACCACTCCGGCAGCAGCGGCGTAGATCGGCGTTCCGGCCGGAGCGAGCATGTCCGCACCGTTGTGGCCACCGCCGACCGTGCGGCTGACGTTCCAGGAGCCCATGGGGAGCGGATAGCGCACCTCGCCCGAACCGGGCGAGGTGAGAGCGTAACCCGCGGTGTTGAAGCGCGAGGAGGAGGTGCCGGCCGCGGAGGCGGTCGCGGCAGCAGCGGCTGCACGGGCGGCAGCGGCCTCTTCTGCCTTCTTCTTCTCGATCTCCTCGGGCGTGGTCGCGCTGAACGTGCCGCGCGCGAGCGGAGCAGCAGTCGCCTGCGAGGCGACGACGAGCGACTGCGCATCGACGGCGGCGAGCTGCTGGAGAGTCGTGGGCGCTGCCTCGCTCGGCTTCGACGAGGCGAACGCGGGAAGAGCGATGCCGGCGACCAGCGCACCGACCGCCCCGAAGATGGCGATGGATCGAAGAGGCTTGACGGCCTTTCGAGCACTCATTCGCGCGCCGGTGCGGCGGGCGGGTACTGCTTCTTCAGATGTCTTCTTCGCGGGCGATTCGATGTCTGCGGCCAAAACTTGGTCCTCCTGGGCCCTCACGCCGTTCGGGTCAGCGCTGGCTCGTCGGCACTCTGCTCTCGTGGCACGAATGTAGCTCGGGTACTTTGTGCGTTCTTGCCGTGAAGACGACGAGCCTGGAAGGCGATCTTCAGCGGGTTCATCTCCAGCGGGCTTCTTCGCTGGCGACCTGACCGAGGTTACCGGAAGATAACGATCATGTCACCCTGGGAAACTGGCAATTCTCGGAGAGGGCGACGCCGCTCTCCTTCCACGCCGATCGCACCCGCGAATTCTCGCGGGATCAGGCCGGTTCGCCGACCAGGAAGATGTGCGAGGCCAGCTCGACGGGAAGCTCGAGTCCATCGCCCTTGCCGTCCATCTGGATGAGGACGTAGCCCTCGCTGAAGCGGAAGTCACCGTGCGCTCCGGGAACGACTCCGGCATCGCGCAGCTGCTCGAGCAGCTCAGGGTCGACCTGAGCCGGCTCGGCGAGACGACGCACCGTGCCTTCGACGGGCTCGCCGGCGGCGTTCAGGCGCTGGACGAGTCCGATGACGCCTTCGTCGAAGGTGCGCGCCGGCAGATCGCCGAGCTGATCGAGTCCGGGGATGGGGTTGCCGTACGGCGACTCCGTCGGATGTCCGAGCAGCTCGACGAGGCGACGCTCGACCTGCTCGCTCATGACGTGCTCCCAGCGGCACGCCTCTTCGTGCACGAAGGCCCAGTCGAGTCCGATCACGTCGGAGAGCAGGCGCTCGGCGAGACGGTGCTTGCGCATCACGTCGACCGCCTTGCGCCGACCGGCGTCGGTGAGCTCGAGTGTGCGATCTTCCGAGACGATCACGAGACCGTCTCGCTCCATGCGCCCGACCGTCTGCGAGACCGTCGGGCCGGAGTGGCCGAGACGCTCGGAGATGCGCGCGCGCAGCGGAACGATGTTCTCCTCCTCGAGTTCGAGGATGGTGCGGAGATACATCTCCGTGGTGTCGATCAGATCGGTCATGTGCGGGCCCTCCGAGGTTCTTAGGCAAGCCTACATTCCCGCGGCGACATCGGACTCGCGAGCAGTCCTGCGGCACGCCGAGCGCCCCCTAGAATCGACGCATGGCGATCGAGATTCCGCGTGACCTCCTGCCCGTCGACGGCCGCTTCGGCTGCGGTCCCTCCAAGGTGCGCCCTGCGCAGCTCGAGGCGCTGCTCTCGTCGGGAGCCTCGATCCTGGGCACATCCCACCGTCAGGCACCCGTGAAGAACCTCGTGGGCAGCGTCCGCGAGCAGCTCGCGGCTCTGTTCCGCCTGCCGGAGGGATACGAGATCGTCCTGGGCAACGGCGGCTCGACCGCTTTCTGGGACGCGGCGGCCTTCGGACTGATCGAGAAGCGCAGCCAGAACCTCGTCTTCGGCGAGTTCGGCGGGAAGTTCGCCGCCGCCGCCGGCGCTCCCTGGCTCGAAGCCCCCGATGTGCGCAAGGCCGAGCCCGGTTCACTGACCGTTGCAGAGGCCGTGGAGGGTGTCGACGTCTACGCCTGGCCGCACAACGAGACCTCGACCGGCGTCGCGGCCCCGATCCGACGCATCGCCGCTGAAGGCGCGCTGACCGTCATCGACGCGACGAGCGCCGCCGGCGGTATCGACTTCGACGCCGCTCAGGCCGACGTCTATTACTTCGCGCCGCAGAAGAACCTGGGCTCCGACGGCGGTCTGTGGTTCGCCGCCGTCTCGCCCGCTGCCGTGGAGCGCATCGAGCGCATCGCCGCCTCGGGTCGTTACATCCCCGAGTTCCTCAGCCTGAAGAACGCGGTCGACAACTCGCGGCTGAACCAGACGCTGAACACCCCGGCGCTCACCACCCTGCACCTGCTCGACAGCCAGCTTCGCTGGATCCTCGACAACGGTGGCCTCACATGGGCGGCGGCGCGCACGTCCGAGTCGTCTGCCGTCCTCTACGACTGGGCCGAAGCCTCGTCCATCGCCACGCCGTTCGTAGCGGACGCGGCGCACCGCTCCCCCGTGGTCGCGACGATCGACTTCGACGACAGCATCGACGCGGCAGCGATCGCGAAGGCACTACGGGCGAACGGCATCGTCGACACGGAGCCGTACCGCAAGCTCGGGCGCAACCAGCTGCGGGTGGCGACCTTCGTCTCGATCGAACCGGACGACGTGCGTCAGCTGACCCGGTCGATCGAATACGTGCTGGAGAACCTGGGCGGCTGAGCGCCCGGAGTCACTCCTCCTCGTCGACCTCGCCGGCGTCCTCATCGAGGGCGTCGGCGTCGTCGTCCTCGGACTCATCCTCTTCCGACGCGACGGACTCGTCGTCGACAGCGCCCTCGTCGAGTTCGTCGATGTCCACACCGTCCACGTCGCCGGCGTGGAGGATGTCCACCTCGACGTCGTCATCATCGTCGTCGAGGTCGTCGTCGTCGTCGAGCCCGCCGTCTTCGTCGTCCTCGAGTCCGCCGTCGTCCGTCACCACGTCGTCGCCGGCAGCCGCGGCCGCTTCAGCGAGCTCGACCTGGTGCGCGCGGTACTCGGCCAGGCGCTCGGCCCACGGAACCCACTCCGGAGCCAGCAGGGCGCCATCGCCGGGAAGGAGCTCGACCTCGAGCACCGTCGGCTCCTCATCCTCGACGCGGGCGACGGTCACCGTCCAGTACCACCCCGGGTAGCCGGCGAGCCGGTTCTCGAAGCGCAACGAGACCGACCCGTCCTCCTCCGCGAGATATCCGGCGGCGGGGCCGACGGTGGACGCCGGGGTGATCTCGGCCAGCGCGGCGAGCGCGAGATCGTGGGCGTCCAAGAGACGCGCGTCGGCGTCAGGCTTCGAGGTCATCAGCGACCTTACGCAGGACGGCCGCGATCTTGCGGCCCTGACCGGAGGAGGGGTAGCGACCGCGGCGGAGGTCTCCGCCGATGCCGTCGAGGAGCTTCACGAGGTCCTCGACGATGATCGCCATGTCGTCGGCCGGCTTGCGCTTGGCCTTGGAGAGGCTCGGAGGCGCCTCGAGCACGCGCACCGACAGTGCCTGCAGCCCGCGCTTGCCGTCGGCCACGCCGAACTCCACGCGCGCACCGGCCTTCACCGCGGTGCCGGCCGGCATCGCGGAGGCGTGCAGGAAGACATCCTGGCCGTCATCGCTGGCGATGAAGCCGAAACCCTTGTCTTCGTCGTAGAACCTGACCTTGCCGGTGGGCATGGGAGAACCTCGCTGGGATCGTCGTGCAGAACAGTGGGCGCGCTCATGCGCGTGCCCCCAGCCTACCGGTCACGACGCGCGCGAAGCCGAAGGCCGCGGTGCGAGTAGGCTGGTGCGGATGAGCACGAAGAATTCCGAACCGGAGGTTCCCATCCGGCGGCTGGATCGCATCCTGGCGTTCACCGCGCTCGGAATCGCGGCAGCATCGGTGGTCTGTTTCTTCGCGATCATCATCGGGACCGCGCTCGGGATGGATCAGACCGCGTTCGGCGAGGGCCTCTGGCCGATCGTCGCGGCGATCCCCTACTGGGGCCTGCCCGTCGCTTTCCTCATGATCATCGCGCTCCTCACGATGAGCTTCATCCGGAAGGGCCGCGCGTCTTCGCGTTCATGAGGCATCGGCCATGAGCACTCACGCGCGACCGCTGGCGGATTGGCTGGCTGCGGCGAGCGACGATGAGCTCTGCAGACTCCTCGCCGCGCGTGGGGTGCGCTCTGACGCCCCGTGGCAGGACTTCTTCGATGCCGCGGAAGCGCTCCTGGACCCCGCTTCGATCTCCCGCGTCCTCCCGTCGCTGACCGCGACCGAGGCGACCGCGCTCCTCACGGCGGCGTCCGGAGGGGACGCCGGGCCCGAACGAGAGGCGCTGACAGCACTCGCCCTGCTGCGGCCCGATGGGTCGCCGTATCCGCCGGTCACGGCCGCCCTCGCGGGCCGCTCAGCTCCTCCGACGACCCCGGTCCCCACCGTCGCTCCTGCATCTGCAGCCGCGGCAGCCCATGCCGCCGAGCGCGCCTTCACGACGGTGGCCGTGCTCGCGGACGTGCTGCTGATCGCGCGGGAGAATCCCTTCGCCCTCCTGACCGGCGGCGGTGTGAGCGCCGGCGAGAAGCGCCAGCTCGCCGAGGCCGGAGTGCCCGCGGAGATCGTCGACGCCCTCGCGGCGATCGCCCTCCAGGCGGGCCTCGCCGTGTCGACCGACCGGCGGCTGCGGTCGAGTCTCTCCGCCGAGAGCTGGCTGCGCTCGTCCGCGGCGGATCGCTGGACCGTCCTCGCGACGGCGTTCCGCGACGCTCTCCCCCGCGGCGTCCGTTCCCAGACCGGTGGCTGGATCCCCCCTCAGCTGTGGCCTCTCGCCCATCCGTGGGACCCCGCGTGGCCCGATCGTTCTCGGGGTATGCAGGACGCGGCGGCGCTTCTCGGACTGATCGCGGAGGATGAGACCGAACCGGAGTGGGCGGTGAGCCTGCGAAGCGGTGGTCCCGCAGATGCCGGCGCACTCGTGGCCCTGCTGCCCGCCGAGGTCGATCGCATCTTCCTGCAGAACGATCTGACGGCGATCGCACCCGGCCCGCTGGAGCCCGCGCTCGACGTGCGCTTGCGCACCATCGCCGTCCGCGAGTCCGCCGCGCAGGCATCGTCCTACCGCTTCACCGCCGAATCCGTGGCGCACGCCTTCGTCGTCGGCGAGACGGAGCAGTCGATCCTCGATTTCCTCTCCTCCGTCTCGCTCACGGGCATCCCGCAGCCCCTCAGCTACCTCCTCACCCAGACCGCCCAGCGACACGGCCTGGTCCGCGTCTCGACCGACGACGAGACAGGCCGCACGCGCATCGAGAGCGCCGACAGCCATCTCCTCCAGGCGATGACCGTCGATCAGACGCTGCGCCCGCTCGGTCTCACTGCGCACGTCGACTCGTTGACGACCCGCGTCGGTCGCGACACCGTGTACTGGGCGCTCACCGATGCGCGATACCCGGCGACGCTCGTCGGCTCCGACGGCGCTCTCCTGGTCAGAGAACGACACCCAGCGCCGCCGGCTCCGGCGTCGACCGACGACTCCTCCGGACTGGCTCCTCTGATCGCGCGCCTGCGCTCACACCAGGGGCCTGACGCCGATGCGGCATGGCTCGATCGCGAACTCGAAGCTGCGGTGCGGGCGAAGTCCGTCCTCAAGGTCACCGTCGGGATGCCGGACGGGTCGACCAGGGACCTGCTCCTGGAGGCGACGGGCCTCGGTGGAGGCAGACTCCGTGGACGAGACCGCGCAGCGGACGTCGAACGCACGCTGCCGGTTTCGAGCATCCTCACAGCGACGATCGTCGCCCCATGAGGCCCTGCGCATCGGGCGACCGCTAAACTGGTCAGCTATGTCTGATGGCCCCTTGATCGTCCAGAGCGATCGCACCGTGCTGCTCGAAGTCGCCCACGCCGATGCCGAGAGCGCCCGCCACGAACTGGCGATCTTCGCCGAGCTGGAACGCGCTCCCGAGCACATCCACACCTACCGCATCACGCGGCTCGGCCTGTGGAACGCCCGCGCCGCAGGGCACACCGCAGAGGACATGCTCGAGACGCTCGATCGCTGGTCCCGCTTCCCGGTCCCGCCGTCCGTCGCGGTCGACCTGCGGGAGACGGTGAACCGCTACGGCCGGCTGGTGATCGAGCGCGACGACGAGGGCACCCTGATCCTGCGATCCTCCGATCCCGCCGTGCTGGCACAGGTCGCGAACAACAAGCGCATCCAGCCCCTTCTCATCGGGCACCCGACCCCCGAGACCTTCGTCATCGACGCATGGGCACGCGGCCAGATCAAGCAGGAGCTGCTGAAGATCGGCTGGCCGGCGGAAGACCTGGCGGGCTACACCCCGGGAACTCCCCACGAGATCGACCTCGCCGAGGACGGCTGGCACATCCGCCCCTACCAGCAGGATGCCGTCGACGCGTTCTCGAAGGACGGCTCGGGCGTGGTCGTGCTCCCCTGCGGCGCCGGCAAGACGATCGTCGGTGCCGGAGCGATGGCAGCGACCAAGACGACGACCCTCATCCTCGTGACGAACACCGTCTCGGCACGGCAGTGGCGCGACGAGCTGCTCAAGCGCACCAGCCTCACCCCCGAGGAGATCGGCGAGTACTCCGGGCAGGCCAAGGAGGTCAAGCCCGTCACGATCGCCACCTATCAGATCCTCACGGCGAAGCGGAAGGGCGAGTACGCGCACCTCGCACTGCTCGACGCCCTCGACTGGGGCCTCATCGTGTACGACGAGGTCCACCTCCTTCCTGCCCCCGTGTTCAAGCTCACCGCCGACCTGCAGGCGCGTCGTCGCATCGGCCTCACCGCCACCCTGGTGCGTGAGGACGGTCGCGAAGGCGATGTGTTCAGCCTGATCGGGCCGAAGCGCTTCGACGCCCCCTGGAAGCAGATCGAGGCGCAGGGCTTCATCTCGCCCGCCGCCTGCTACGAGGTGCGGGTCGACCTGCCGCCGAGCGACCGTCTGGAGTACGCCGCCGCGACCGACGACGAGCGCTATCGCCTCGCGGCCTCCGCGCCGGCGAAGGTCGCCGCCGTGCGCGAGCTCATCGCCAAGCACGAGGGTGAGCGCATCCTCGTGATCGGGCAGTACCTCGACCAGCTCGAATCGCTGTCCGAGGCGTTGAACGCCCCGCAGATCACGGGTGCGACCCCGGTCGATGAGCGCGAAGAGCTGTACCGCGCGTTCCGGGAGGGTGACATCTCGCTGCTCGTGGTCTCCAAGGTCGCGAACTTCTCGATCGACCTGCCAGAGGCCTCGGTCGCCATCCAGGTGTCCGGATCGTTCGGATCGCGTCAGGAGGAGGCCCAGCGTCTGGGCCGTCTGCTGCGTCCGAAGCAGTCGGGGCACACCGCGAGTTTCTACACCCTCGTGGCCCGCGACACGATCGACCAGGACTACGCCCAGAACCGTCAGCGCTTCCTCGCCGAGCAGGGGTACAGCTACACGATCATGGACTCCGACGCGATCGCCGCCTGACGCTCCCCCGTCACCCGCGTGCGGCGCGTCCGTGAAGCACCGCACCCAGCTGGTGGGTCCCCGACGGTTGATGGGTCTCTGACGCGCGTACCGGAGTCGTGCGCCACGCTGTCCGCGCGACCCCGAGTCGCGCAGCCCATCGGTCGGCGAGCACGGCGTAGATCACCATCGCGAGTGCCGAGGCGAACAGATCGACAGCCGTCCCCGAGGTCGCATTGGCATCGACGAGCGTGACGGAGCCGAGCAGGAAGATGAGCACGTTGTTCACGATGTGCAGCGAGATCGCCGCCTCGAGGCCCCCCGTTCGCCAGGTCAGCCATGCGGCGACGATCGCGAACATCCCGACGCTGGCCGCACCCCACACGTCGTACCCATGACCGAGGACGAAGATCGGCACGGGCAGGAGGATGGCGAAGGCAGGATGGCGTAGCCAGCCACCGACCAACTGCATCAGGTACCCGCGGAAGACATACTCTTCCGCGGCAGCCTGCAACGGGATCAGCAGCAGGACCAGCAGCACCATCGTCCACAGCCCGGGGTGGGAGAAGTCGGCGGTCACCGCGTCGCCGCTCAGCGCCGACCAGCCCAACACGACGGCGAAATAGACGAGGAACACCGCCAGGGCCAGCAGCAGGCTCTTCCCGAGCCATGCCATGCGAAGGCGCCCGGTCACGGAGGACAGCAGTCCCACCCCGCGCCCTTCGATGAGGCGTGATGCCAGCAGCAGCGCCGGGATCATCAGGATCAGGGGAAGAACCAGCGCGACGAGCAGCCAGGGCCGATCGAGATCGAAGAACTGCGTGGTGCTGAGGAGCACCTCTGATTCGACGCGCCACCCGGGGATGAACATCGACATGATCGCGAGAGGCACGATCACGATCAGCAGGATCACGACGTAGAGAGCGATGCCGACGAGCCCCGTGAGCAGCATGCGCCACCAGCGATACCGTGGCCGCAGGTGTGCCAGCCGATGGTATGCGAGTTCCTCCTCGTCGGGGCGATCGGCCCGTGCGGCGGGAGTTTCCGGGGCGGCGACGTCGTCCTCGCGAGAGCTCATACCTCGATCCTCCCGGGTCCGGCTATGCGACGCATCCGACCGCGGGACGATCCCGTTCCCCGATGCCGATACACGGCTCACGAAGGCCGGCGCGAACGCGCGAGTCGACGCCGTTCCGCACAATAGTCAGCATCCACATGGCCGGAGTCACCATAATGGGGACATGACTGATCCGCGCATCCTGGTCGTCGACGACGAACCCAACATCCGTGACCTGCTCTCCACGGGTCTCAGCTTCGCCGGATTCCAGGTGAAGACGGTCGCCAACGGCGCCGCGACGATCTCGGCCGTCCTCGAAGAGGAGCCGGACCTGATCATCCTGGACGTCATGCTGCCCGACATGAACGGCTTCAGCGTGACGAAGCGTCTCCGTGGCGCCGGGTTCACCGCGCCGATCCTGTTCCTGACCGCCAAGGACGGCACCGACGACAAGATCGAGGGTCTCAACGCGGGCGGGGACGACTACGTCACGAAGCCCTTCAGCCTCGACGAGATCGTGGCCAGGGCACAGGCTATCCTCCGCCGCACGATGCAGGCCGACGAGGAGTCGATCATCCGCGCCGGCGAGCTGTCCATGGACCAGGACACGCACGACGTCCACGTCGGCAAGGAGCCGATCGAGTTGAGCCCGACCGAGTTCAAGCTGCTCCGCTACCTGATGCTCAACCCGAACCGCGTGCTGTCGAAGGCGCAGATCCTCGACCACGTGTGGGAGTACGACTTCAACGGCGACGCCGGCATCGTGGAGAGCTACATCTCGTACCTGCGCCGCAAGATCGATCCGCACACCGAGGAGTCGCTCATCCAGACCAAGCGCGGCTTCGGATACATGCTGAAGGTCGGCAAGACGGTCTGACGACCACCGCACCATCACCGCCACCGTCGCACGGTGGTGTCGCCGCACCGAGGAGGACCGCATGGCGCACAAGCCCGATGCGGTCACCAGCTGGTGGCGGCGCATCAGTCTTCGCGCGAAGGTCACCGGCGTCACCGTCGCGGTGCTCGCGCTCGGACTGCTCATCGCCGGCATCGGCACCGTGCCGATCCTGCGCAACGCCCTGGTCGCGAACATCGACGCGCAGCTGCCCGCTCTGGTGTCGAGCGATCTGGTCGAGCGCTACTTCGACTCGGTGACGGTCGACGGCGTCACCACGTACAGCCCGCGCGACGAGCAGCCGCGCGACTTCTCCTTCGCGATCTACGATGCGACGGGCGAACTGCGTGCGACCGCTCGCGGCACCTCGGGCCAGGCTCCCCTCTTCCCGTCCGAGTACTCGCTCGCCAAGGCGACGGCCAACACGGATCAGATCCCGCTCGAGATGACCGGAGCCGACGGGGAGCTGTTCCACGCCGCGGTCGCCGTCGTCCCTTCGGAGGGCGGGGTCCTGCGCATCCAGCTGGTGGCCCTCCCCCTCGCGCCCGCCGATCGCATCATCAGTCAGTACTTCGGCATCTACATCACGATCGCCCTGATCACCATCCTGATCGCCGCGCTCCTCACCCGCGGGCTCGTCACGCTCACGTTCCGCCGTCTGGGTCAGGTCGAGGCCACGGCCATGTCGATCGCCGCCGGCGACTTCCGTCAGCGGCTGACCGACCTCGAACCGACGACGGAGGTCGGTCGCCTCAACACCGCCATCAACACGATGCTCGACCGTGTCGACGCCTCACTCGCGCAACGGGACCGCACCGTGCAGCACATGCGGCGATTCATCGGTGATGCGAGCCATGAGCTGCGCACCCCGCTGGTGAGCGTGCGGGGCTACGCGGAGCTCTACCGGATGGGTGCAATCAAGGGCGAGGAGGACACCGCTCGGGCCATGGAGCGCATCGAGAAGGAGGCCATCAGGATGGGCGTCCTGGTGGAAGACCTGCTTGCGCTCGCGCGGCTGGATGAGGAGCGCGAGCCCGAGATCGTGCCGCTCGATCTCCGCCCGATCGCGCGGGATGCAGCGCTCGACCTCCGTGCCGCTGCCCCCGGTCGGACCGTCACGGTGATCGACCGGACGGCCGACAGCAAGACCGTGATCCCCCTGCATGAGATCCCGCCCCTTCAACCTCCCGAGCAGCCGACCCCCCGCGGCCTTTCCCGCGGCACGCTCTCCCGCCTTCGCCGCCGGTCCCGTCAGCAGGAGAAGGCTCCGGTGATCGACTTCACCGAGGTTCCGGACCTCCCGGTGCGCACTCCCCCGATCGTGCTCGGCGAAGAGAACAAGGTGCGCCAGGTGGTGACGAACCTGTTGGGCAACGCGCGTCGGTTCTCCCCTGAGGACGGCCCCATCGAGATCGTCGTCGACTCCGACCGTGCCGCGGGCACAGCGAGCATCGCGATCGTCGACCACGGCGAAGGCATCCCGCCGCAGATCCGGGAGCAGATCTTCGAGCGCTTCTGGCGAGCCGACACCTCACGCGCGCGGGAGACCGGCGGCTCCGGCCTCGGACTCGCGATCGTCGCGTCCATCCTGAAGGCGCTTCACGGTGGTGTCGACGTGTCGGAGACCGCGGGCGGCGGCGCGACGTTCACCGTGACGCTTCCGCTCGCGCCGGCACGAGCAACGCCTGCGCACCTCCTGGAGGACACACAGCCACTCGATCGCATCGACCTCCCCTGACGTCACTGCACGAAGGGTCGCTTCCCCCGGTTGCGCACAGGACGCGGTGCCCGGCCCCCTGGTGCGTCTTCATCAGGCCGAGCCCCGCCTAGCCTCGGAACCCCTACGAGAAGGAGTTCCCATGTCTGTCTTCACCGTCGACACCGAAGCCGTCCACGCCGCTCACAGTGCGACGCGCGCCACCATCGAGCGCCTCCAGAGCGAGTCTGCGACCCTGATGTCTCAGCTCCGGCAGCTGCAGTCGACCTGGTCCGGCACCGCGTCCAACGCCTTTCAGAACTGCGCTGAGCAGTGGCAGGGCGCACAGATCCACGTGGAACAGGTCCTCGAATCGATCGGCACCTCGCTCGGCTCCGTCGCCACCCAGTACGCGGACGCCGATCAGTACTCCGCCAGCCTCTTCCGCTGACACGCGCCGTGAACGCAGAACGCCCCCGGCCGAAGCCGGGGGCGTTCTGTCATGAGTGCAGGATCAGAAGTCCATGCCACCCGACGGGTCGCCCATCGGAGCAGGAGTCTTCTCCGGCTTGTCGGCGACGACGGCCTCGGTGGTGAGGAACAGAGCCGCGATCGACGCTGCGTTCTGCAGCGCGGAGCGGGTCACCTTGGCCGGGTCGATGATGCCGGCGCCGAACATGTCGACGTACTCGCCCGTGGCTGCGTTGAGGCCCTGACCCGCGGGGAGCTCGGACACCTTGTTCGCGACGACGCCCGGCTCGAGCCCGGCGTTCATGGCGATCTGCTTCAGCGGAGCCTCGATCGCGACGCGGACGATGTTCGCGCCCGTCGCCTCGTCGCCCGAGAGCGAGAGGGCGTCGAGCGCCTTGGTGCCCGACTGGATGAGCGCGACGCCACCACCGGGGACGATGCCCTCCTCGACGGCTGCCTTCGCGTTGCGGACGGCGTCCTCGATGCGGTGCTTGCGCTCCTTGAGCTCGACCTCGGTCGCGGCACCGGCCTTGATGACCGCCACGCCACCGGCGAGCTTCGCCAGGCGCTCCTGGAGCTTCTCACGGTCGTAGTCGCTGTCGGTGTTCTCGATCTCGCGACGGATCTGCGTGACGCGACCCTCGATCTGGTCGGCCTCGCCCGCACCCTCGACGATCGTGGTCTCGTCCTTGGTGACGATGACCTTGCGCGCACGACCCAGCAGGTCGAGCGTGGCGTTCTCGAGCTTGAGGCCCACCTCTTCGGTGATGACCTGGCCACCCGTGAGGATCGCGATGTCCTGCAGCTGCGCCTTGCGGCGGTCGCCGAAGCCCGGAGCCTTGACGGCGACCGACTTGAAGATGCCCTTGAGCTTGTTCAGCACGAGCGTCGCGAGAGCCTCGCCCTCGACGTCCTCGGCGATGATGACGAGCTCCTTGCCGTCCTGGATCACCTTGTCGACGATCGGCAGCAGGTCCTTGATGTTGGAGACCTTCTGGTTCGCGATGAGGATGTACGGGTCCTCGAAGACCGCTTCCTGGCGCTCCGGGTCCGTGACGAAGTAGGGGTTCAGGTAGCCCTTGTCGAAGCGCATGCCCTCGGTGAGCTCGAGCTCGGTACCGAACGTCTGCGACTCCTCGACGGTGACGACGCCCTCCTTGCCGACCTTGTCGATCGCCTCGGCGATCAGTTCGCCGATGGCGGGGTCAGCGGCGGAGATCGAAGCCGTGGCGGCGATCTGCTCCTTCGAGTCGATCTCCTTGGCGCTGGCGAGCAGCTCCTCGGTGATCGCAGCGACGGCCTTCTCGATGCCGCGCTTGAGCGAGATGGGGTCGGCGCCGGCTGCGACGTTGCGCAGACCCTCGCGGACCAGCGCCTGAGCGAGGACCGTGGCGGTCGTGGTGCCGTCACCCGCGACGTCGTCGGTCTTCTTGGCGACCTCCTTGACGAGCTCCGCACCGATCTTCTCGTACGGGTCGTCCAGCTCGATCTCCTTGGCGATGGAGACGCCGTCGTTCGTGATGGTGGGGGCGCCCCACTTCTTCTCGAGAACGACGTTGCGGCCGCGCGGGCCGAGGGTGACCTTGACCGCGTCGGCGAGGATGTTCAGGCCGCGCTCGAGGCCGCGGCGGGCCTCCTCATCGAAAGCAATGATCTTTGCCATGAGTTTTTTCGTCCCTCCTGGACGTAGACGTTGGGTTTAGCACTCAGAGTGAGAGAGTGCTAACGCCATTCTGGCACTCGACACCTTCGAGTGCAAGCCGCCGGAGGTACGGCACCGGCCGAGGTCAGGGGGTGGGCGTCTCGCCGGCTGAGCTCGATCGATCGAGGCCGATGACCACTGTGAACTGCTTGTTGCCCTCCTCGGTCTGACCCGAGTAGTAGTCGCTCTGCTGCACGGCCGCTCCACCGAGCACGTTCGCCAGTCCGATCGCCGCGAGTTCGTCCTCGTCGTTGACGTAGAACACGGTCGTGGTGGCGAAGTCCTGGCTGGAGCTGTCACCGGCGAAGACGTTCTCCGACGCCCATCCGTTGTTGATGAGCAGGTCGCGCATCTGGGTGTCGAGCCCTTCCTCCGGCGTGCCGTTGAGGATCATCACGGAGATGGAGGTGTCCACCACGCCCGTCTCCACCGGGGTGGGAACGGCGCTGGGAGCGGCCTCGGGGAAGAGCGAGATGCGTCCCATGACCACGAGCGATCCGAAGATGCCGGCGATGATGAGCACCAGAGCGGCGACGAAGGACCACAGCAGCACGACCCAGCCGTTCATCCCCGGAGCTTCGGCGCGATGCGCTCCCACCCGTCCGGTGGAACGGGGAACGTCATCGAAGCGATCGCGGGAGGGCTTGGACACCCCTCGATGCTAGCGGCACCTTCCTGGCAATCCGTTCTCCGGCGCGGCACTGCTCGTTCCGAGAGCCTTCCTCGAGTCGCTTCAGCCGACGAAGCCCGGTATCCGAGCCGACCTCTGCCTGGCGCGTGAATCCCTGATCCGGCGCAATCTCCGCACCAGCATGGGGTCGTACTCCAGGGCGGCCTCCGACTCGATCAGGCGTCCGAGGAGCTGGTAGTAGCGGGCGGCGCTCATCCCGAGCTGAGCTCGGATGACCTCTTCCTTGGCCGATCCATGGCGAGGCCAAGCGACCTCCAGGGCGAGGATCGTGCGGTCGCGCTCCGTGAGATCTCCGAGCATGAGTCCAGGTTAGGACGCATCAGACAGCGAAGCCGTTCGCCACTCCCACCAGCCCCCGAGCGGATCTGCGGCCGCGCGCACCTGTCCGTCGAGCGCCACCACGAATCCCGGCCAGTCGTCGCCTTCGACCGGCGGCTCCCAGACATCGAGGGCACCGGGCGGATCGATCGTGACCCACCGGGCGTCCAGAGCGGAGATGCGCGCGACCAGCGCCTCCCTCCGGGCTCTCGGGATATGGACCAGCACACCCGGCGTGGTGACGACCAGGGTCGCCCCGCCCGGCGCCGCCGCGGCGAGCGCATCGATCTCCTCGAGGGCATCGCCGGCGACGATCAGCGGCGGATCCGATGCCGCGATTTCGAGCGCGGCATCGATGCGCTCCTCCCGCCCCTCCTCTCCCGGCCACACGAGCCCACGCAGCCAGCGCCGATCCCGTTCATCCGCCGCATCGAGGGGCGCGAGGTCGACGCCCGCTCGCCAGACCACGTCCGGCATCCGCAGCGGAGGCAGCGCGCCCGAGACCCGGCTCTCCAGCACGACGGTCGAGGGTCCGTCAAGAGGATCGAGGGCGCTCCTGACCGATCCATCCGCCGCGATGAAGCGATACGAGTAGCGGTCCGGGTACAGGCACAACCCCGCCGACGCTCCGACCTCGAGCAGCGCGATCGGTCCGGCTATCTCCGACAGCACGGGCAGCAGCGCCGCGAGGCGGAGGGGCTCATTGGTCTGGAGGCTGCGGTTCGCGCACTCGGCGACCACCGCGTCGGCGTTGCGGAGCACGAAGTCCCTCCACTGCGGGTACCCGACGAGTCCGGAGCCGAGCATGCGCGTCACGGCGAACACGAGGGGCGGCTGCCGACGATTCTCCGGGATCCGCTGGAGGATGCCCTTGAGCTCGTCGTCGTCCGCCACACCGGCGGCCCATTCGGCGTAGAGGGCGCTGCGTCCGGGCGCCTCGTCGCGGGCGAATCGTGCGTAGCGGTCCTGCACGGCATCGGTCATCGTCCCATTCTGACGCTGAGCACCCGAGACCTCGTCTCCCGGGAGAGAATGGAAGCGACTCAGGAGGACACATGTCGTACAGCGTGGACAAGACCGAAGACGAATGGCGCGAGGAGCTCGGTGAGGAGCAGTACGCGGTGCTGCGTCAGGCCGCGACCGAACGGGCCTGGACGGGCGAGCTGCTCGACGAGGAACGCGCCGGCCTCTACACCTGTGGTGCCTGCAACGCCGAGCTCTTCAAGAGCGGAACGAAGTTCGACTCCGGGTGCGGTTGGCCGAGCTTCTACGAGTCGATCCGTCCTGACGCGGTCGAGCTCATCGAGGACGACAGCCTCGGGATGGTGCGCACGGAGGTGCGCTGCGCCAACTGCGGGTCGCACCTCGGTCACGTCTTCCCCGACGGATTCGGGACGCCGACCGGCGACCGCTACTGCATGAACTCCATCGCGCTGAACTTCACGCCCGACGCGTCGTGAGCGCTCTCGACGCCGTCCGCGCACGGCAGTCCTGGTCGAAGGTCGAAGACACCGCGCCCACCCGCGACGAGGTGCTCACGCTGGTCGCGGCCGCCGGTCGCGTGGCCGATCACTCGTCGCTGCGCCCTTGGCGGTTGATCGAGCTGCGAGGCGCGGATCGGGAGGTGCTCGGCGCGGCGATCGCGAAGGCACAGGGCGACTCCTCTCCCTCGTCGAAGCCGCTGCGCGCCCCGCTGCTCATCGCCGTCGTCGCGAGCTACCAGAAGAGCGAGAAGGTACCCCGGTGGGAGCAGGAGGCCGTCGCCTCCGGGGTCGCCCACACGTTGAGCCTTCTCCTCGACGAGGCAGGGTGGGGCGTCATCTGGCGCACGGGCCACTACACGCGAGCCAAGGCCGTCGCCAAGGCCCACGGGCTCGGGAAGAACGAGGAGCTCCTGGGTTGGCTCTACGTCGGCGGCAAGCCCGAACACAAGAAACCGGGACGACGCAAGACCGTCGACGCCCGCAAGCTCGTCACGCGCATGCCGAAGCCGTCACCCAAGAAGGCGAAGAAGAAGTAGTTCAGCGGCGGCGAGGCCACGGCACCGCGACCACGACAGACGCGACGGCGACCACGACCATCGTGAGCACCTGCCAGAGCGCCGGCCCTGCTGCGGGCGGCCACACCAGGTCGATCACCACCGACGTGGTCAGCTGGCCGAGCACCGACCCCAGGCCCATCAGCAGCACCCCCGTCTGCGCCACGATGAACGTGCCGAGGAGGATGTAGGCGGCGCCGAGGAAGCCTCCGAGGTACAGCCACGGCTCGGCGGGGAGGGCGGCGGGTGCCCCACGGAACGCGATGCTCACGCCGGACGCCAGCGCGAGGACCACGGTTCCGGCGACGAAGCTCATCAGGGTCGCGGCCAGAGGTGAGCGCGCGCGCTGGGCCAGACGTCCGTTGGTCGCTGCCTGCCACGCGATGCCCACCCCGGCTGCGAACGGCAGGAGCAGCATCCACAGCGGCGCTGACGCCAGCACGTCCCCGGACAGCGAGATGCCGACCGCGGCGAGCGCGAGCGCACCTCCCAGGACACGTCCCGGCGTGACCGCGACGACGCCGGCCGGTCCGAATCCGATGCGATCGAGCACCAGACCGTGCACGGTCTGTCCCGCCACCACGCCGACCGTGAACAGCGAGACGCCGAGGACTCCGGCCGTGAGCCCCTGGGTGGAGACGGTGAGTGCACCGCAGGCGCCTCCGAGGAGCATCCAGAAGGGGATCGTGCGCTGTCGGACGCCGCTCCAGAGACGCGCCACTCCCCGTCGAGCCGAGGGGAGGCAGGCGATCACGATCGCGAGTGCCAGCAGGCCGACGGAGAAGGAGAGGAAGCCGGCGACGATGCCGTCGTCCACGCGCACCCCGAGCACGCCGTTGATCCGCGCCTGGATCGCCGTCATGACCCCGATCGCGACCGCCCCTCCGAGTGCCACCGGGGCGGGGATTCGACGAGGCTCTGGCACCCGTCGACCCTACCCGAGATGCTGCCCGCACCCTCCCACCCGGATGTCGGCGCCCCGCGCTACGCTGACGGCATGTGCGCGAGCTACGGTCTCGATCCCCGATTCACCGATGCAGAGCTCCTCGCCGCGGCAGACGAGGCGGTGCTCGAGGGTCTGCGCGTCTGGGCGCAGGAGAACGCGGGTGAGACCGTCCGTCCTACCGGTAAGAACCTGCGCAACCTCAATCCGCTGATCGTGCAGCCCGACACAGCGCCGACGCTGGAACCCGCATGGTGGGGTTTCCTCGTGAACGGCGAGCCGGCGAAGTTCCCGTCGATCAACACCCGCTCCGAGCGCCTGCAGGAGCGCCCGGGCGGCGCGAAGTCGCGGGGGATCGTCCCGGCAACGAGCTGGTACGAGATGCAGAAGCCGTCCCGGCAGTGGAACGAGTTCATCGTCGACGACGGCACCCTGTTCGGCATGGCCGCCGTGACGCAACGCGGCCGCACCGCAGACGACCAGTGGTACACGTGCTACTCGATCGTCATGCGCCCCGCGCCTGCGCACCTCGTCGATCTCCACGATCGGATGCCGCTGCTCATCCCGGCGTCGCTGAGCCACGACTGGCTGACGGCTCCGGTTTCGCGGGAGATCATCGACGAGGCGATCATCGCGTCCGACGAGATGGCCGCGCGGGTTCAGGCTCGTCCGCGCCGCTGACACACCGATACATCCGCCGTCGGTCGGACGCCTCGGCACCAGATGTGTACCTGAGGGGGACGCGCACTCCCGACCTCGCTCCGTAACGTTGTCCTCATGATCACAGCAGAAGGCCTCACCAAGAGGTTCGGAGACAAGACCGCCGTCGACGACGTGTCGTTCACCGTCCAGCCGGGCAGCGTCACCGGCTTCCTGGGCCCGAACGGTGCGGGGAAGTCGACCACCATGCGGATGATCGTCGGCCTCGACCGTCCCACGTCGGGGCGCGCCGCCGTCGCAGGCCGCGAGTACCGCAAGCTCCGCGCCCCGCTGACGGAGGTGGGAGTGCTTCTGGACGCCAAGGCGGTGCACACCGGCCGCACGGCCCGCAACCACCTCCGCGCGATGGCAGCGACCCACGGCATCCCCTCCTCGCGCGTCGACGAGGTCATCGACCTCGCCGGCATCGGGTCCGTGGCCCGCAAACGTGCGGGAGGGTTCTCGCTCGGCATGGGCCAGCGGCTGGGCATCGCCTCGGCGCTGCTCGGCGATCCGCACACGCTGATCCTCGACGAGCCGGTCAACGGCCTCGACCCCGAAGGTGTTCGCTGGGTGCGTCAGTTCGTCCGTCATGCCGCAGGGGAAGGGCGCACCGTGCTCCTCTCGAGCCACCTGATGAGCGAGATGGCACAGACCGCGGATCACGTCATCGTGATGGGACGTGGGCGCGTGCTCGCCGATGCACCGCTCGCAGATCTCGTCCGGTCATGGACGAGGAACACGGTGCGGGTGCGCACCCCGCGACCGGCCGACCTGGCTGCGGCCGTCGGCGGACCCGACGTGGAGATCGCGAGCTCCGCTCCCGACCTCCTCGACATCGTGGGCCTGCCCGCTGCGCGGATCGGCGACCTCGCCGCCGACCGCGGCATTCCGCTGCACGAGCTCACCCCGACCACCGGTTCGCTGGAAGACGCCTACCTCGCTCTCACCGGCGACTCCGTCGAGTACCGCACCAAGGAGATCTCATGACCACGACACAAGCCCCCGCACCCACGCGGCCGCGCGTCGACACCGGTCGGAAGCTGACGTTCGGGCGTGCACTGCGCGGCGAGTGGATCAAGCTCGCCACACTGCGCTCGACCTGGTGGTCCATCGGGATCGCTGCAGCCCTGACCGTCGCGATCGCCGTGCTCATCGCCCAAGCCCTCGACATGCCGGACTTCGAACCGATCCAGGCCGTCATCATGCCGATCCAGTTCACCATGCTGCTCGCCGGCATCATCGGTGCGATCTCCGTGACCGGTGAGTACTCGACGGGCATGATCCGCTCGACGCTCACGGCGAACCCGGTCCGCGGCTCGGTGCTGGCGGCGAAGTCGACGGTACTGGCCGCATTCATGTTCATCTCGTCGCTGGTGATCTTCGCTGTCGCGGCGCTCGCGGTCACGCTCATCGTCGCGCCGCGCGATCAGGGCATCGAGTGGTCGGACCCGTCCGCATCGCTGCTGCCGATCGTCGTCGCCTCGCTCGCGATGGCCGTCTTCGCGCTGATCGGGGTCTCGTTCGGCTTCATCCTGCGCTCGGGCGCCGGAGCGATCGCAGCGACTGTCGGTGTGCTGTTCGTCCTGCCGATCGTCGCGAGCTTCTTCTCCTTCGCCGGCGACGCCTGGGCATGGGTCACCGAAGCGTCGGCGTACCTCCCGGTGGCAGCCGCACAGTCCGCGATCATGCCCGGTGAGACGGCTGCTCTCGACGCCCCCGTCGCGTTCCTGACGCTGGGCTGCTGGGTCGCCGGTGGCGCCCTGGTCGCGTGGGGCGTGCTGCGCACGCGCGACGCGTAAAGTCGGCCTGTGAGCAGAACGCGAAGCCGCAGCGACTCGATCCGCGAGGACGAGGAGCTGCGGCTTCCGCGTGCCCCGGGTCTCTTCCGGCGGTTCTGGGCTCGTCACCCGCTCTTCGCCGACATCCTGATCGCGCTGATCTGCCTGTTCCTGACGCTCACTCCGGCCGCGCCCTATCCGCGCAGCACGCTGCCCGAGGCCACGTACGTCACTGTCAACATCGCCACCCTGGTCATGGTCGTGATCGGATGCAGCACCCTGCTCTGGCGCCGTCGAGCGCCGCTGGGTCCCTTCATCGCCGCCGTGATCCTGGGAACCGTCGGGCTCTTCACCGGCATGTCGGGCGGCATCGTGCTCCTGCTCGTGGCCTGCTACGGCATCGCGGTCTACAGCTCGGCCCGCCTGGCGTGGATCTGCTACGGGATCGGCGCTGCCTGGTTCCTCGTGCTCACCACGGTGCTCATGCTGAGCGGGGCCACCGTGCTCCAGGTCGGGATCGACACCGCCCTCGGCTACGCGGCGCTCGGCCTCATCGGCACCCTGGTCGGCGTGAACGTGGGGGGCCGCAAACGCTATCTCCTCGCCATCATCGACCGTTCGCGCCAGCTGCTGATCGAGCGCGACCAGCAGGCGCAGCTCGCGGCCGCATCGGAGAGAGCACGCATCGCACGCGAGATGCACGACATCGTCTCCCACTCGCTCACCGTCATCGTCGCGCTGTCCGAGGGAGCGGCGGCCACCCCCGACCGCGAACAGGCCCAGAAGGCCGCGGCGCACGTCGCGGACACCGCCAGAGGCGCACTCACCGAGATGCGCGCGATGCTCGGGGTGCTGCGCGACGATGAATCGCCGCTGCCCTTGGCCCCTATGCAGCCCGTGCCCGCACGGGACACCGTGGAGGCCGCTCAGCGCGCAGGCTATCCGGCGACGCTCACCGTGGTCGGTCAGACGGAGGTCTCCCCCGCTGTCGCGCACGCGATCGGCAGGATCGTCCAGGAGGGCGTGACCAACGCCATGCGTCACGCGCCGACGGCCGAGAGCATCAGTGTGCGCCTGGAGTACACGAGCGACGCCGTGACGATCGAGATCGTGAACGACGGCGTCTCCGGCGCGATCGGGTCGGACGGGTTCGGCATCCGTGGCCTGTCGGAGCGCGCCGCCCACGTGCACGGCACGGTGCAGTCGGCGCCGGCAGGTGGAGGACGATGGGTCCTGCGGGCGGTCCTGCCCGCATCGGGGGGCGCGTCCGTCGCACGGGCGCAGACGAGAGAGGAAGAGGGATGACGCAGAGGATCAGGGTGCTGCTGGTGGATGACCAGCAGCTCATCCGAGTCGGGTTCCGGATGGTCCTCGAATCGGAGGACGACATCGTCGTGGTCGGCGAGGCCGGAGACGGCAGGGCGGCCATCACACAGAGCGCCGTGCTCGCGCCCGACCTGGTGCTGATGGACATCCGGATGCCGGAACTCGACGGGATCGCCGCAACGGAGGCGATCATCCGGGACCGTCCGCAGACCAAGGTGCTCGTGCTGACGACGTTCGATCTGGACGAGTACGCGTTCGGGGCGATCCGGGCGGGGGCGAGCGGATTCCTGCTGAAGGACGCGCAGCGACACGAGATGATCTCCGCCGTACGCGCCGTGCATCGTGGCGATGCCGCGCTGTCTCCTCGCATCACGAGAACGCTGCTGGAACATGTGACGCCGCAGCTCGGCGCCGCCGCGGCTCCTGCACCCGCCGAGAGCTCCGCTCTCGAGTCCCTCACCGAGCGCGAGCGCGACGTCTTCGTCGCGATGGGCCGCGGTCTCACCAACGCGGAGATCGCTCAGACCCTCTACGTCGGCGAGTCCACGGTGAAGACGCACGTCGGTCGGGTCCTCGCGAAGCTCGGTGCCCGAGACAGGATCCACGCGGTGATCCTGGCGCACCGGCTCGGTCTCGTCGGCGACGAGAGCCCGCCGATCACGCGTTCGTCGGCGTCCACTCCGAGACCTGATTGAGCCGCTGCACCTCTTCGCTCGACAGTTCGAGGCGCGCCCCGGCGAGAAGATCGGGAACCTGCTCCACGCTGCGCGCACTCGCGATCGGGGCGACCACCGTCGGCTGCGCGCGAAGCCAGGCGAGGGAGGTCGCGGCGATGGAGGCATCGTGCGCATCCCCGATCTCCTCGAGGGCGTCGATGATCCGCAGTCCCGCCTCGGTCGCGTATTTCGCCGCTCCCTGCGCGCGCGGCGAATCCTGGCCCACGGTCTCTGTCGACCGGTACTTGCCCGTGAGGAAGCCACTCGCCAAGGAGTAGTAGGGCACGAGTCCGAGTTCGAACTCCTCGGCGACCGGGATGATCGAGTCCTCGACCTCGTTGCGGTGCACGAGGTTGTAATGCGGCTGCACGGCGACGGGGAGCGCCACACCCGTGCGCCGTGCGATCTCGATCCACTCACGGATGCGATCGGCGGAGTAGTTCGACACCGCCACGTGACGCACGAGACCGTCGTCGACGAGCTGTCCGAAGGCTGCGACGGTCTCCTCCAGCGGAACCGACGTGTCATCGAAGTGGGCGTAGTACAGGTCGATCTCATCGACGCCCAGACGCCGCAGCGATGCCTCGGCGGCCCGACGGACGTTCGAGGCGGCCAGACCGCGGAAGTCCGGATGCTGACTCACCTTCGTGGCGACGACCACCCCTGCGGGCTTCCGAGACGCGAGCCACTCGCCGACGATCGTCTCGCTCTCGCCGCCCTCGTTTCCCGGAACCCAGGCGCTGTACGAATCGGCGGTGTCGATGAAGTCGCCGCCGCCGTCCACGAAGGCATCCAGCACGGCGAACGAGGTGTCGCGGTCGGCTGTCCAACCGAACACGTTGCCGCCGAGCGAGAGGGGGAGGACGTCGAGGTCACTTGTTCCGATGCGAGTCATGACGATCACAACAGTCGATCCCATCGCCCGCATTCCCGGATGACGCCGTGTTGCGTCGGGGTGCCGGTCACGGCGTCGGCGTCTCGTCGTCACCGTAGAGCTGCGACGGACGGGCGACGAGCAGCGGATCCGGCGCGTGAGCGATGAGAGGATCCTTGCCGGGATAGTCGAAGCGGGTGAGGACACACCGCATCGCTTCCAGTCGCGCTCGTCTCTTGTCGTCCGACCTGATGACGAGCCACGGAAGTGCCGCGGTGTCGGTCTGGCGGAACATCGCCTCTTTCGCCGCCGTGTAGTCATCCCACCGGTCGATGCTCGCGACGTCGGTCGGGCTCAGCTTCCACTGCCTGACAGTGTCTTCAGCCCGCCGGGCGAAGCGTCGACGCTGCTCGTGCTCACTGACCGAGAACCACAGCTTGATGAGCCGTATGCCCGAGCCGACGAGCATGCGCTCGAACTGCGGTGCCGTCTGGAGGAACTCCTCGTACTCGGCAGACGAGCAGTACCCCATGACCCGTTCGACCCCCGCGCGGTTGTACCAGGAACGATCCATCAGGACGATCTCGCCACCCGACGGCAGGTGCGCGACGTAGCGCTGGAAATACCACTGCGTGCGCTCGATGTCGCTGGGTCTGTCGAGGGCGACCACACGCGCACCGCGAGGATTCAGATGCTCCATGAATCGCTTGATCGCGCCTCCTTTCCCCGCGGCGTCGCGGCCTTCGAAGAGGACGAGCGCACGTTCGGATGAGCGCTTGATGTGCGCCTGCAGTTTCAGGAGCTCGATCTGCAGCAGCCGCTTCTCGCGCTCGTACGCGGCGCGCGCAAGCTTCTCCGTGACATCGTGCCGCCCTTCCGGCGTCGTCGCTTCCGGCATGAGCGCTCCAGGGATCCCGCCTTCAGGAGGCAAGCGCAGGTGGCCGCGGCGGGGAGTCGGCCACCTGCGCCGTCTTCGACCTGGCGCATCCGCAGGACCGCCAGGAAACTCAACAGTCAGTAACATATCACCGTCTAGCGCGATACTCCGGAATGGTCTCGCCTCCGGTGCCGCTGGGGGCAGAAGCGGGTGGGAGGTGTCGGCGGATAGGGTTTCCCCCATGGGAACGATCCAGTACGGCAACGGCGATGCGATCCACATCGAGGATCGGGCGCTCGCACATCTGAAGGTGGTCATCGCGACGAAACTGCGGCGCAACGAGAGCTTCACCCTGTCGTGGCGTCACCCTGACAGCGACTCCCCCGGGCGCTCGACGATCTGGCTGCACCCGTCGATTCCGCTCCGTTTCACCTTCGACGAACCGGAGGCGCCGCAGTTGAACCCGAAGTGGATTCAGGACCTCATGCAGTCGGCGAGCTCGACAGGCGGGATCAGCCTGATCGAAGAGGTCGTCGAGGCGCCGCCGATCGACGAAGCGATCTGAACTCGCCCGCGCCGGACACGCAGGGAGACGTCAGTCCGTCTTCCACACGGAGAGCAACTGCCATCCCTCCGGCACCTGACCCTCGAGCGCGGCCATGACGTCGGCCTCGATCTCGCGAATCCCGTCGCGGCGAAGGAACTTGCCCTCGACAGAGCGCATCGACCCGGCCTTCTCCATCGTCGCCATGGCCGACACCAGGTCCCACCCTTCGGGAGCCTGAGCCGTGAGCTGCGCGCGGACCTCGACGAGGTCTTCGCCCTTGAGGGTCACGCTGTGGGCTTCGACGGGGCGGATCAGTCCTTTGAGCATCAGACCAGCCTAGGACGCCCGCGTTCGATTCCGATGCCGGCCGTGCGACCGACGACGCCCTCGCGGGAAGCGCTCGGTCCCCGGGCGATCCCTGTCGCACTCCTATGCTCGACCTGTGCGCAACTCCGTTCGGCTCGTCAGCCTCGCCGCAGCCGCGGCCCTGTCCATCTCCCTCGCCGCATGCTCGGCTCCGAGCGCGGATCCGACCCCGTCTGCGACAGCCTCGACCACTCCGACCGCTCCCCCGAGCCCGACCCCGTCATCGACGCCGAGCTTCGACGCGGCGGACACGTCGACCTGGCTCATCACCGACCAGGGGATCGGCCGCGCAGAGCTCGGTTCGGAGTCGATCGTCGATGCGCTGAGCCCCACGTTCGCCCTGACCGACCCCTGCGAAGACCTGGAGTACTACGAGACGGCGGAGGGCGCACAGGCCAGCTTCGGGATCATCAGTCACCCCGGAGAGAGCGGCGTGAGCGGCATCACCATTCGCGTGCCGGGCGATGTCCCCCTGTCCGGCCCCGTGGCGACCTCACCTCTCACGGAGAGCGGCATCGGCCTGGGATCGACGTTGGACGAGCTCACCACCGCGGAACCGGACGGGGCATTCGACGCGACGCCGGGGACCTCCGGCTACGTCGTCGGTACGAGTCCTCGGTGGATGGTCTTCGAGGTCTCCGAAGCCGAGCCGTTCGTTCGCGGCATCACCGTCACGGACACGCTTCCCGCAACCGGCTTCTGCAGCTGAACTCCGACCCGGAATGCGGAGGACACGGGTGACGCGTTCCTAGTCATCTGTCTCGAACGCGAGGGTGTTTCCGTCAGGATCTTCCACCCAAGCGATGCGACCACCGCCGGCACGGGGGCCGATCCCTCGTTCGTCTTGGTCGAAACCGTCATAGCGGACGAGTACAGCGCCGGCTGCCGTCAACTCTGTGACGATCGCATCGAGGTCGTCGACGTACCAAGTGGCGACCGTCGAGTGCGTCGACCCCGCCGTCGGGGTCTCGAAGACGTGGAGCATGGTGCCCTGCCCGCACGCGTAGAAACGGGCGCCCCCTTCGATGTCGGCGCTCGGGCCGATGCTTGCGGGCACGAGCCGCAGTATGCCTTCGTAGAAGGAAGCGGACCGCTTGATATCCTTCACGCCGATCGAAGCCCGGACCGGGTAGTCGTCTAGAGTCATGCGCCCATCCTGCTGTCAAGGACGGGCTCTCGTCCACGCGCCGGGTCACGATCAGTGCGACGACAAAGGCCCGCATCCCCCGTGTTTCCGAGGGGATGCGGGCCTTCGTGTGTGGAGCCGACTACGGGACTCGAACCCGTAACCCCCGTATTACAAGTACGGTGCGCTACCAATTGCGCCAAGTCGGCGGATGCCATCCATCAGCTTAGCGATGGCATCGACCACACCTCGACCTAGGAGGCAGGCGTGGTGGTCGGAGTCGGCGTGGGGGTCGGCGTCTCGCGAGAGGCGTCGCTCGCCACGCTGAGCACGAACTGCGAGAACTCGGCGGGATCGTCGAATGCACCCACGTATGCCTCACCGTTCGCGACGATCATGGGCGACGCGTTCAGCTTGAGGTCCTTGGAACCGGACAGTGGTCCTTCGAGCGCGCGGGTGGTCGCTTCCTTCGCCCAGCTGACGAAGTCCCCGTCCTCGATGCACGAGCGCACGGCCTTGGTGTTGTCGGTGCCGACGGCGGCTGCGAGGTTGGCGAGATCCTCATCCGACATGCCGTCGCTGCCCACGTCGGGCTGCTTGTCGAGCAGGTCATGATTGAACGCGTAGAACTGTGCAGGCGAGTGGCTGGCCACGCAGGCGGCAGCCGCTGCGGACCGCAGCGAGTACTTCGTGCCGTTCGAGCTCGCGGTGAGCAGAGCGACCGGGTGGTAGCTGACCGTGACCGCTCCCTCGCTGATCCAGCCGGCCAGCTGACGGGCGTTCGCCCGCTCGAACTTGCCCGCGTCCGGCGAGAGGTAGTCGACGTAGACGTGGATGTCGACCTTCTCGGAGGCCGTGGCCTCGGGCGTCGGCTCTACCGGGGCTGCGGCATCGGACGGCTCCTCCGAGGGTGATACCGGCACCTCATCGGACCCCGCCACGGCGGTGATGTCGGTGACGACCACGCCGTCCGACTCCATTCCGGTGGGGGTGAGCTTCGGCTTCGACACCTGTGCTGACACCGCAAGGGTCACCGCAGTGCCGATCGCCCCTACGGCGACGATCGCGACGGCACCGATGATGATCCGTCGCATGAGGCGCGCCCTCGACTGCTGGGCGTGCACTTTCTGAGCCTTCTCCCGCACGGCCTCGCGAGAATTGCGAGGTGTGGGGACGTTCGGCGTTTCGTCGCTCGACATCGTTCCTCTTGTGAGTCTGAGGGGGTCCGGGTTGGCCCCGACCGCCGCTCGGCGACGATCGCCGCTGGGCGCGGCCGAGTTCGATGCTAGCCAGTGAGGCTGAGAAATACCCAGGTACCGCTGTTCATGTCATACTGACTTCGACCCAAAGACGGGTCACGGTGGCTCATCCCACCGCTTCATCACTACGGATCGTCCGGCACGTACCTGCCGGTGAAGGAGAAACGACAATGGCATCTGTGACTTTCGACGAGGCCACCCGCCTGTACCCCGGTGGAACCCGTCCCGCTGTCGACAAGCTGAACCTCGAGGTCGGTGACGGCGAGTTCCTCGTCCTCGTCGGACCTTCCGGTTGCGGTAAGTCGACGTCCCTCCGCATGCTCGCCGGCCTGGAAGAGGTCAACGCCGGCCGCATCCTCATCGGTGACCGCGACGTGACCGACGTGCCGCCGAAGGACCGTGACATCGCCATGGTCTTCCAGAACTACGCGCTGTACCCGCACATGACCGTCGCCGAGAACATGGGCTTCGCGCTCAAGATCGCCGGCGTCGGCAAGGAGGAGCGTGCGTCGCGCGTCCTCGAGGCCGCCAAGCTCCTCGACCTCGAGCAGTACCTGACCCGCAAGCCGAAGGCTCTCTCGGGTGGTCAGCGTCAGCGTGTGGCGATGGGCCGCGCGATCGTCCGTCAGCCCCAGGTCTTCCTCATGGACGAGCCGCTGTCGAACCTCGACGCCAAGCTCCGCGTCCAGACCCGTACGCAGATCGCGTCGCTGCAGCGTCGCCTCGGCGTCACCACGGTCTACGTCACGCACGACCAGACCGAGGCGCTCACCATGGGTGACCGTATCGCCGTGCTCAAGGACGGTCTGCTCCAGCAGGTCGGCTCGCCGCGCGACCTGTACGAGAAGCCCGAGAACGTCTTCGTCGCCGGCTTCATCGGCTCGCCCGCGATGAACCTGTTCTCGGCCGACCTGGCCGACGGCGGCGTGCGCTTCGGCACCGAGGTCGTGCCGCTCGACCGCGACACGGTCGGCCGTGCCAACGGCTCGCAGGTCACGGTCGGCGTCCGCCCCGAGGACATCACCGTCGGCCCGGCAGACGGCAAGGGCCTCTCGGTCGTCGTCGACCTGGTCGAGGAGCTCGGCGCAGACGGCTACCTCTACGGTCACACCGACATCAACGGCAAGCGCACCGACCTGGTCGCCCGTGTCGACGGCCGCAGCCACCCGAACGCCGGCGAGACGGTCACGCTGGCTGCCAACGCTGGTCACGTGCACGCGTTCGACAGCGAGTCCGGCGTGCGACTGAACGACAAGCCGGTCGTCTCCGCCTGATCGGATCCACAGACGCGGCGCGGGCTGACTTCGGTCACCTGCGCCGCGTCTCTTTTTCCTCACCGCCCGCCATCAGGGAGCACCATGCAGGACTCGCTGCGGATCACCGCCAGCAAGATCGATCCGGGACTGCTCGCGCTCCCCTGGTCGACAACCCTCGCCAAGTGGCCGTCCGAGCACATCGTGTCGCTCCCGAAGGGGCTCTCCCGCCACCTCGTGCGATTCGCCGATCTCTCCGGTCGCGTCGTCGCCGTCAAGGAGACCACTGCGGAGATGGCCCAGCGCGAATACGACATGCTCGGCAACCTGGCGCGCCTCGATGTGCCATGCGTCGACAGGGTCGCCGTGATCGCCGGCCGCACCGATGCCCATGGTGACCCCCTCCCCGCCGCCCTGGTCACATCACACCTGCGTTTCTCGATGCCGTATCGCGCGCTGTTCACGCGGGTGCTGCGCCCTGACACCGCGAACCGTCTCGTCGACGCCCTCGCGCTGCTTCTGGTGCGCTTGCACAACGTCGGCTTCTACTGGGGCGACGTCTCGCTGTCGAACACCCTCTTCCGGCGCGATGCCGGTGCGTTCGCGGCCTACCTCGTCGACGCGGAGACCGGGGAGCTCCACGAGGAGGGCCTCACTGACGGCCAGCGCGCGTATGACCTCGACCTCGCCCGCACCAACATCGCCGGCGAGATCATGGACCTCGCGGCCGGTGGACGTCTGGAGCACGGAGTGGATGCCGTGGCGATCGCGGACGGCATCGTGTCGTCATACCGGTCGCTGTGGGCCGAGCTCACCGCTCAGGAGTCGTTCTCCGCGGCCGAGACGTGGCGCATCACGGAACGGGTCGAGCGCCTCAACGCCCTCGGCTTCGACATCGACGAGATGTCCATGTCCACGACAGCCGACGGCACCGTCGTGGAGATCCAGCCGAAGGTCGTCGACGCAGGGCATCACCAGCGGCGCCTGATCCGCCTCACAGGCCTCGACGTCGAGGAGAACCAGGCCCGTCGCCTGCTCAACGACCTCGACGAGTTCCGCGCCCGCTCGACCAAGCAGTGGGCGGACGAGGAGATGTACGCCCACGAATGGCTCACCCGTGTCTTCGAGCCCGTCGTCCGTGCGATCCCCTATGAGCTGAGGGCGAAGCTCGAGCCTGCCGAGGTCTTCCACCAGGTGCTGGAGCACCGCTGGTACCTGTCCCAGGCGGAGGGACGCTCCATCCCCCTCGCCGAGGTGCTCACCAGCTACATCAACGAGGTGCTGCGCCATCGCCGCGACGAGGCCACGATCATGGGCCCGCCCACCGAGACGATGAGCCTTCCCGTCATCACGGGCGCGACGCCGACCGCCGACGACGATGATGACGTCGACTGGCGCGATCTGGTCTGACCGCTCCGAGGCGTCGGGGCCGGGACTCAGTAGCCGACGGTGAACCGCTCGCGATGGTGGTTGCCCTGCTCGATCTCATCGACCACCGCGACCGCGAAGTCGGCCCCCGAGATGAACGACTTGCCCTCGTCGTCGCGGACGATCACATCGCCGCCGTCACGGTAGTGTCCGGTGCGCTCGCCCTCTGCCCACGGACCGAAAACCTCGGCGGGGTGCACGAAGAACCAGTCCAGACGCGGATCGGTGGCTTCGAGCAGTGCGAGCGAGTCGATGCCGACCTGCGCCTCGTGCTTGTACTCCTCGGGGAAATCCTGATCGAACAGACGCGGCCCACCGGGAGCGACGAGACTGCCCCCAGCACCGCCGATCACGCCCAGGCGCGTCTCCGTCCCGGTGAGTCGATCGGCGAGCCCGCTCAACGCCTCCAGAACCCTGTTCTCCATGTCGCCGCGAGGAGACAGCGCGGACACCACCGCATCCGCTCCGTCGAGCGCCGGGGCCAACGAGTCGAGGTCCAGCGCCGTGCCCTGCAGATACGCAGCGCCGGCGACGGGATCCGTCGGTTCCGAGCGCGACAGGGCGATGACCGCATGACCGCGCGACACCGCCTCGGCGACGATGTGACGGCCGGCGTAGCCGGTTCCTCCGAGGACGACGATGCGAGCCATGCGGTTCTCCCCTAGTCAGATGTATGTGGCGATGGAATCACTTCGCGGCGCGGAGCGACGCGACCTGGTACAGCGCGACGGACGTCGCGATGCCGGCGTTCAGCGACTCGGTGGCCGCGGAGATCGGGATCGAGACGATCTGGTCGCAGGTCTCGGAGACGAGACGGGACAGCCCCTTGCCCTCGGAGCCGACCACGATCACGACGGGACGATCGGCCAGCTGCAGTTCCGGAAGCGACACGTCGCCGTCACCGTCGAGCCCGAGCACGAAGACACCCTGCTTCTTGAGCTCCTTGAGCTGCGTGGTGAGGTTGCTCGCGAGAGCCACCGGGGTGCGCGCGACCGCTCCGGCGCTGGTCTTCCAGGCCGCGGAGTTGACGCTCGCCGAGCGACGCTGAGGAAGGATGACGCCATGGCCACCGAACGCCGCCGTGGAGCGGATGATCGCGCCGAGGTTGCGGGGGTCGGTGATGCCGTCGAGCGCCACGAACAGCGGCACGTGGCCCTGGTCGATGACCTGCTCGAGCAGATCCTGGGGGTGCGCGTACTCGTACGGGGGCACCTTGATCGCGACGCCCTGGTGCACGCCGTCGAAGCCGGCCATCCGGTCGAGCTCGGGACGCGTGACCTCGAGCACGGGGATGCCGCGGTGGGTCGCGATCGAGAGCATCTCCTTCACACGGTCGTCCATCTCCACGCGCTGCGCGATGTAGAAGGCCGTCGCCGGGATCTTCGCCCGCAGTGCCTCGAGCACCGAGTTGCGACCCGTGACGATCTCGGTGTCGTCTCCTGCCTTGGCCTTGGACGCGCGGTTCCCGCCGCCAGCCCCGGGACGTCCGCCGCCCGGCCGCCCCTTGCCGCCGGTCGCCGCGGCGTACCGCTCGGCCGCAGCCTTGCGCTTGCCCGCCGGGTGCCAGGCGCGGTCCTCCGCCTTCGGCGTCGGTCCGCGACCCTCGAGCGCCTTGCGCCCGAGTCCGCCGGTGCCCTTGGTCGGGCCCTTCTTGTTTCCCTTGCTCGCGCCGGGGCGCCCTGGCTTAGCCATCGATACTCCAATGAGTTCCGGCCGGAGTGTCCTCCAGCGTGATTCCTGCGGCGGCGATCGCATCTCGGATGCGATCGGCCGCCGCCCAGTCCTTGTCAGCGCGTGCCTGTGCGCGCTGGGTGATCATCGTCTGGACGAGAGCGTCCAGCACAGACTCCGACGCGTGAGTCCTCGCGCCGGATGAGGCGGTGAGACCGAGGACGGAGGTCATCGCCAGCACGGCCCGAAGAGCGTGCAGCGCGGCTTCCGTCTCCCCCGCATCGAGCGCCGAGTTGCCCGCGCGCACCGTCTCGTGCAGCACAGCCAGCGCCTCCGGAACCCCGAGATCATCATCCATCGCGGCCACGAAGGCCTCGGGAAGACTCTGCGACACGAAGAATCCGATGCCCCCTTCGGCAACGCGTGCGGCACGCTGCTGGAACGTCGCGATGCGACCGAGCGCGGCCTCCGCCTCCGCCCACGACGACTCCGTGAGGTCGAGACTCGACCGATAGTGCGCCGAAGCGAGCGCGTAGCGCACCACCAGCGGGTCGTGCGCGGCGAGGACGTCTGCGGCCAACGTGAAGTTGCCGAGCGACTTCGACATCTTCTGTCCGTCGACGGTCACGAGGCCGTTGTGCACCCAATAGCGGGCGAAGCCGTCTCCTGCTGCGGTCGACTGCGCGAGCTCGTTCTCGTGATGGGGGAAACGCAGATCGAGCCCGCCGCCGTGGATGTCGAACTCCGCGCCGAGATAACGCTTCGACATCGCGGAGCATTCGATGTGCCATCCGGGACGGCCGGTCCCCCAGGGCGATGCCCAGCTCGCATCGGACGGCTCCTCGGGCTTGCTCCCCTTCCAGAGCGCGAAGTCCTGCGGATTCCGCTTGCCTCGGGGATCCGCGTCCTCCGCCGCTTCCATCGCGTCCAGCGACTGATGGGTGAGCGAGCCGTAGTCGGACCAGGAGCGCACGTCGAAGTAGACGTCCCCCGATCCGTCCGGCGCAGGGTAGGCGTGGCCGCGCTCGATCAGCAGCGCGATGAGCTCCTGCATCTGCGGAACCGACGCCGTGGCTCGGGGCTCGTAGGTCGGCGGGAGGATCCCCACGCCCGCATAGGCAGCGGTGAACTCGCGCTCCATCCGGTAGGCCAGCGCCCACCACGGCTCGGACTCGGTCGCGTTGGCGAGCACCTTGTCATCGATGTCCGTCACGTTGCGGACGAACGTCACGCGACCGTGGCGGTACTCGAGCCAGCGCCGCAGGAGATCGAAGCTGAGGGCCGCTCTGACGTGCCCGATGTGCGGGCCGGACTGCACGGTGGGTCCGCACACGTACATCGTGATGTTCTCAGGATCGAGAGGCACGAAGTCGCGCAACTGCTGCGCGCGGGTGTCGTAGAGGCGGACTGTCACCGCTCAAGCTTACCGGGAGCGTCGTTCCGGAGCCTGGGCGCGTGCGAATGCGTCATCCATGACGGGCGAACTCAGTCCACGGGGAAGATCTGTCCCGTCTGCACGCCGAGGACGCTCTTGGCGTACGCCATGCCGACCCGGTATGAAGACACCGGGACGAACCCCGGGAACGACGAATGGTAGGAAGGCGCGTCCTCGAGCACTGAGGGGCTGACGGCGTTGATGCGGATCCCACGCGGGAGCTCGGCGGCTGCGCCCAGCACGAACGCCTCTATCGCTCCGTTCGCCAGCGAGGCCGCCACCCCCGTGGCGATCGGCTCGCGGGCCAGGACGCCGGAGGTGAGGGTGAAGGAGCCTCCGTCACGCACGAACCGCGTACCGATGCGGACGATGTCGAGCTGGGACAGCACCTTGCCGCGGAGCGCCGATTCGAAGTCGTCACGCCCGAGCTCGGCCAGCGGTGCGAACGGGACGCTGCCGACAGCGGCGATGACCGCATCCACGTGGCCCACATCGTCGAAGAGCCGCTCGATGGATGTCGGGTCCGTCACGTCGACAGACGGATCACCGTTCCGCGAGGCGGCCACGATGTCGTGCCCTTCGAGCGCTCCGACTGCCGCCCGTCCGACATGCCCACTGGCTCCGATGATGAGGATCTTCACTGCGGCTCCTTCTGTGATGGTCTCGTCGACAGGAAACGATCCGCACGGACCGCGCATTCCCCGCCGAGTCAGAGCGGGAAGACGGTCGCGATCGCGGTGACCGCGATGCCCTCCGCCCGCCCGGCGAACCCCAGCCCGTCGGTCGTGGTGGCTGTCACGGACACCGGAGCGCCGAGGATCCCACTGAGGAGCTCCTGGGCTTCGGACCTTCGCGGGCTGAACTTCGGACGGTTCCCCTGGAACTGGACCGAGACGTTCCCGACCGCGAAGCCGGCTTCCCGGAGCAGCTCGCGCGTGCGGGCCAGGAAGACCTCGGCATGGGCCCCCGCATACTCGGGATGGGCGGTGCCGAAGTGCTCGCCGATGTCGCCGAGGCCCGCCGCTCCCAGGAGCGCATCGACGATGGCATGGGCGACCGCGTCTCCATCCGAATGGCCGGACAGAGGTTGCTCCCCTGGCCACTCCAGACCGGCGAGCCAGAGGTCGCCCTCGCCGCCGAAGGCGTGAACGTCCGTGCCGATGCCCACCCGCGGGATGCCGGCGCCTGCGTTGTGCGAGCCCAGAAGGTGTCTCGCGCGCTCGAGGTCGGCCGGCGTGGTGATCTTGAACGCGCGTTCGGAGCCGTCGATGTGCCGCACGGGGCGGCCTGTCGCCGCGAACAGCGCCGCATCGTCGGTGTACTCGACCCCGCTCTCACGCGCGGCGGCGTAGGCGGCCTCCAGCGCTGCCCGCGGAAAGCCCTGTGGCGTCTGCGCCGCTGCGAGCTCGGAACGGTCGACGGCTGCCGCCACGGCTCCATCGACGACCCTCTTGAGCGTGTCGACGACGGGCAGCGTCGGAATCACGCCGACCTCTGCGGTCACAGCCGCTGCGACGGCATCGATCTGTGAGGGAGGGGTGAGCGCACGTGCGGCGTCATGCACCAGCACCGTCTCGATGTCGCCCCAGAGCGCGCTCAGACCCGCGGCCACCGACTGCTGCCTGGTCGCGCCGCCGGTGACCACGCGCCCCAAGTCGGCGCGCTCCCCCGCCGCTTCGCGCAGCTCGGTCTCGGCGTCGCCCTCCCAGCCTGCGGGGGCGACCACGACGACCTGGGCCGGCGCGGCGGCGAACACCCCGTCGAGCGCATGGCGGAGCACGGAACGGGAGTCGACGCCGACGAAGGCCTTCGGGGCGCTCGCCCCCAGTCGGGTGCCGGAGCCTGCGGCCACGACGATGATCGCTGTGCGTGGAACGGGAAGGATGGTCACGGCTTCACGTTACCGGCCGAGACGACGAAAGGCGGGTGCCGAAGCACCCGCCTTTCGTCGTGGAAGAGCTCAGGAAGCGAGAACCTCGTCGAGCAGTGCGCCCGCCTTGTCCTCGTCGGTCTTCTCGGCGAGCGCCAGCTCCGAGATGAGGATCTGGCGAGCCTTCGCCAGCATCCGCTTCTCACCCGCGGACAGACCGCGGTCCTGGTCACGGCGCCACAGGTCGCGCACGACCTCGCTGACCTTGATCACATCGCCGGAGGCGAGCTTCTCGAGGTTCGCCTTGTACCGGCGCGACCAGTTCGTGGGCTCTTCTGTGAAGGGTGCTCGCAGCACCTCGAAAACATGATCGAGGCCCTCCTTGCCGATCACGTCGCGAACGCCGACCAGGTCGACATTCTCCGCGGGGACCTCGATGATGAGATCTCCCTGGGTGACGTTGAGCTTCAGGTATTTCTTCGCCTCACCCTTGATGATGCGCTCCTTGACCTCGATGATGGTCGCAGCGCCATGGTGGGGATAGACGACGGTCTCGCCAACCTCAAAAAGCATAAAAACGTGTCCTTTCGGCAACCTCAAGGATACCACAGGGGACATGCGCTAAGGTTCGCGCCCCGAGGGCCGCAGGAGCCCTCACGACTTACGCATAGAATGGTTCCGGATATCCCCGCCGGACCTCAGGAGGACCCGTGAAATCGCGCCTTGTTGCGTCTGCAGCCCTCAGCGCCCTCGTTCTGCTCGGTGCGACCGGGTGCACGTTCATCACCCCGCAGTCCACCAAGACCGAGTACGCCGCCTCCGACGGAGTGAACGTCTCCGACGAAGACGGGCCCATCGACGTGCGCAACGCCCTCGTGGTCGCCACGGAGGACGGTTCGGTCGGCAACTTCGTCGCCGCGATCGTGAACCCGACCGACGAGAAGGCCACGCTCACCGTCACCGTCGAGGGTGTCGACCCCTTCGCCATCACGGTCCCGGCGAACGACACCGTGAGCCTCGGCTCTGACGCCGACCCGGTGCGCATCGTGGGCCTCGACACCAAGCCCGGCGCTACCGTCGAGATCCACTTCCAGTCGGGAGATTCCACCGGAGTCAAGACCCAGGTGCCGGTGCTCGACGGCACCCTCCCCTACTACTCGGATCTGGTCCCCAGCGAGAAGGCACCCACATCGTCGCCGACCCCGCTGCCGACCGATACGGCAGCCCCGGCGCCCTCGAACTGACGCCGCACGCAGCGAGAAGAGGCCGGCACCCCTCGGGGTACCGGCCTCTTCTGCGTCTCACCGGCAGCATGCGCCACCGATCGGACGCTCAGCCCTCGAAGCGGTACCCCAGACCACGCACCGTGACGAGCATGACGGGCTCGCTCGGGTTCTCCTCGATGCGCGAGCGGATGCGCTTGATGTGCACGTCCAGCGTCTTGGTGTCGCCGAAGTAGTCGCTCCCCCACACGCGGTCGATGAGCTGTCCCCTGGTCAGGACGCGTCCCGAGTTGCGCATCAGCACCTCGAGCAGCTCGAACTCCTTCAGCGGCATGTTGATCTGCGCACCTGCCACGGAGACGGTGTGTCTGTCGATGTCGAGAGACACACGTCCACCGTCCAGCACACGCTCGTCCAGTTCACCGTCCGCCTGGACCACCCGGCGCAGCACCGCCCGCATCCTGGCGAGCAGCTCCCGGGACGAGTAGGGCTTCGTGATGTAGTCGTCCGCTCCGAGTTCGAGGCCGACGACGATGTCGACCTCGGAGTCCTTGGCGGTGAGCATGATGATCGGCACAGCAGAGGTCGAGCGGATCTGCCGACACACCTCGGTGCCCGGCATCCCCGGCAGCATCAGGTCGAGCAGCACGATGTCGGCACCGCGCTCCCGGAAGGCCGCGAGTGCGCCGGGGCCGTCCTCCGCGATCTCCACCTCGTACCCCTCGCGTCGGAGCAGGTAGGCGAGCGGGTCGGCGAGGTCGGGCTCGTCTTCGACGAGAAGGATTCGGGTCATGCTCTCTCTCCGTTTCGCACGCGGGCGGACGCGGCGTTCTTGGCCGCCTTGCGCGCGCGCTTCTTCTTGTTCTTCTTGCCCGCGTCGCGATTGTCTGGGGCATCGATCCGAGGAAGCCGGATCGTGAACGTGGACCCGCGACCGGGACGGGACCACAGCCGCACCTCGCCACCGTGACGCTGGGTTGCGTGCTTGACGATGGACAGGCCGAGGCCCGTGCCGCCCGTGCGCCGCGATCGGGCTTCGTCGGCCCGATAGAACCGCTCGAAGATGCGCTCGCGATCTGCTTCCGCGATGCCGATGCCCTGATCCGACACCGCGATCTCGACCACACCGTCTTCCGCCCGTACGCCCACGCCCACTCGGGAGCCGCGCGGCGAGTAGACGATGGCGTTGGCGATCAGGTTGCCGACCGCCTCGATCAGGATCTGCGCATCGCCGCGCACCCAGACACCACGGTCTCCGCCCCTGGCGAGTTCCACACCGGCGGAATCGGCCTGCACGACATGGGCCTCGATGGAGGAGGCGATCACCTCGTCGATTGCGACCGGCCCCACCGTGGACAGCCCGTCCTCGGCCTGGAGCCGGGACAGGCTCATGATGCGACCGGTGAGCTGACCGAGACGACCCGCCTCCGCCGAGATGCGCGCGGCGAAGATGCGCACCTGGGAGGGATCGTCGGCCGCCGACTCGATCGCCTCGGCGAGCAGGCTCACCGCACCGACCGGCGTCTTCAGTTCGTGGCTCGTGTTCGCCACGAAGTCGCGACGCATCTGGTCCAGTCGTTCCTGCTCCGTGACATCACGGATGATCAGCAGGACGAGGCGGCTGCCGATCACGCTGGCCCGAGCCGAGACCAGGCGGGGGTCGAGGCTCACCCCGCCGCGCGTGATGCGCATCGACTCGGTGACGGAGCCGCCGGCCTCTCTGACGCCGCGGACGAGCTGCCGGAGCTCCGGGTTGTCGAGAGTCGAGCCGACATCGATCCCGAAGCGCGTCGCGGCCTGCGATGCGGCCAGCACCAGACCGGAGGCGTCGACGATCGCCGCCGCATCGTCCATGCTGTGCAGGACGTCGGTGATGCCGGCGGGGATCGCCAGCGACGTCTCCTCCTGCACTCGAGCCCGCGCTCGGTACGCCCACACCACGAGGAGCGACAGGCCGACGCCGATCACGAGCCCGATGGCGAGCGAAGACAGCGCGAGCTGCGGCAGGGTCATGACTCCAGCGTAGAGTGCGTTCACCGTCCGTCCGGCGGGTTTCCGCGCCCTGGCGGGAACAGGAGAAGTACTATTCACGTGCTGGGCACCGTTCGTTAACCTTCGAAGCAGACAATCGCTTCGGGCCCGTGCGGGAGCACAGACCTGCTCTCGTGCGGACGACCCGCCGCCTCGCGCTGATCCAGCCGAGATCCGAATGAAAGGTTGCGCCCCAACATGCGCGAAGTCTTCCACCAGTCCCTCGAGGACCTGCAGAACCGCCTCGTCGAGATCGCCGACCTCGTCACGGTGTCCATCGACAAGGCCACCAGGGCGTTCGCGACGAGCGACGTGGCTCTGGCCGAAGAGGTCATCGCCGACGACGCGAAGATCGACGAGCTGGCCGTGGCCCTCGACGAGCAGGCCATCGAGATCCTCGCGCGCCAGCAGCCGGTCGCCCGCGACCTCCGCATCGTCGTCACTGCGTTGCGCGTGAGCGCCTCGCTCGAGCGCATGGGCGACATGTCGGAGCACATCGCCCAGCTCGCCCGCCTCCGCTTCCCCGAGCGCGCCATTCCGAAGGGCCTCAAGGGCACGTTCGTGAAGATGGGCGAGCTCGACGTCGAGGTGGCCCGCACCCTGTCCGAACTGCTGCGCACGCAGGACCTGCGTTTCGCCGACGCCATCCGCAACGCCGATGACGACGTCGATGAGCTGCACGCCACCGTCTTCGAGAAGGTGCTCAGCGACAACTGGAAGGGCGAGGCCACGGCCACCGTCGATGCCACGCTCGCCAGCCGGTACCACGAGCGCTTCGCCGACCACGCGGTGGCCGTCGCGAAGAAGGTCGTCTACCTCGCCACGGGCGACTGGGCGGTCGAGGAACACGACATCCCGCTCGCCGTCGAGCAGCAGGAGCTCGGTCAGCAGGAGTTCGGCCACGCCTGACACCCACTCGCGGATACGACGGAGCCCCCG
>NZ_LBCR01000010.1:0-10614 GCF_001005635.1 Microbacterium sp. Ag1 | reverse complement strand
CCCCATCCTGACGCACAGGGCTTCCTCGATTTAGAGAGCTAGCGGACATTCCCGCAACGTCGAGGACGACGAGTACAGTCTGACCCGTGAGCGATTCGTCTGGCCAGCCTCGTGTACGCGGTGTGATTGAAAGCGTCAATGGGCGTGCGAATGGTCGCGGCATCCCTGAGCTCAGCCAGGCCGTTCTTCGTCTGGAGGATGGGTCGACGCTCGAGGTGCGTATGCCGCGGCCATTGGGAACAGAGCGGTATTTTCAGGCGCTCCCTGTCGCGTTCGATTTTGTCGACTTTGGTGTTTGCCCGATCTGCTTCGCGCCGGAGCCGCGAAGCCGAGAGCATGTGCCGCCCCACTCAGTTGGCGGGAGCGTGATCACGATGACCTGTGAAAATTGCAACAACGAGTTCGGCAGCAAGTACGAGCCGCACCTGCGCAATTGGTATGAGAACGCGATCGGGAAGGTACGACTCTCGGGCAAGACCGTTCCCGGCCGCCGCAGCGTTGGCGAGTACCTACTACGCGAGAACGCATCCGGCGGGTTTGTTCTCTTCCAACACGGCAAACACGACCCGGCGGTCTCTCAGATCTTGGGAGAACAGGAGTTCGAGATGAGCTACGAGATTGTCGACGCAACCCGTTCGCACATCGCAGCGGTCAAGACTGCATATTTGGCCGGATGCGTTGCGCTGCACGCGATCCCGCGGACGCCTCGCGCTGATGCGTTGAGAGCTGAGCTCCTCGTTGCCCGAGACGTGCCCCGTGACCAGAAGGCTGAGCTCGGCGACGTAGCGAGGTCCATCAAGGTCGCGCGTTCCGCACACGAACCGAGCCCTGGCGAGATCATCTTGATGGCAGCCTCGGATGAACTAACGGAATCGGCAATGGTGATCAGCTTCAATCGCGTCTTCGCCGTCGATTGGCCGTTCGACCTGATCACGGGATTCACAAGGCGTGTGGACTGATGGCGGCTCAGAACGATCGTCGCGGCCAGAAGAAGGTGGCACCGACGATCGAGCCCGCAAAGATCGTGGAACGCTTTGTTCTGCGTGCGCGACGGGTTGCCGCGCACTCACTCTCGCAGTCGAGGGACCGCCTCCAGGCGTTCGCCAACACCATGATCCGCGGCAACATCGATCTCGCGGGCCGCTTTACCGTCGTAGAGGACCTGCCCGATGAGGAGACCTTCGAGTCTCTCGTCGCTCGCCTGCGCCCGCTCACGGTCGAGTCGGAGCCGATCTTTTACAACCGGGTCCTCGACGCGATCACCGCATTGACTGCCGGGGCGGCATCAGCTTCCGATAGGCAGCGAATCACGGCCCTACGAGCAGCCTGGGGGTCTACGGAAATCCAGGGAACACAAGTCCAGGGATACACCGTTCAGGCGGTCGGACCCGATCATGCACCGACCAGCATCGTCTCGGATACGCAACTTGCGGCAGGCTGGCTCTACGCAGATCTCGTCCACGCGGACCCCCGCGGAGCGAAGGTGGCGGCGCTCGAGCATGATCTCAAGGAGCGCTACACCGCGGCGGTTCGCGTGTTCTCGCGCATCGCAATGCTCACACTCGACACATTGGACCTTGTTCGCGACCTGCAAGAACGATCGCTGATCATGTTGCCTGATGATGCATGGACGTCCGCGGTAAGCGTTCACGAGTCGGAGTCACCGATCGATGTGCGCGTGTTTTACGCCGACACCGGCACCGCGGTCCCTGATCTAGCGGAAGGCAGCGACCTGCCGACCGAATGGTCGCGCTTCACCGTCTCTGACCTGTTCCTGCAGGACCCCGCCAATCAGGTGTCCCTCACCCTTCAGACTGGCGACGAGCATACGAACCTCGAAGCCGCAGTCATGCACCGTCGCCCTGAAGAAGGCGGCGTCGAATGGGACATTTTCGTCGATGGGTGCCTCATCCTCACCTTCGCGTTCACATTCGAGAACGATCGGGCAGTCGCATGCACCCTCGCTGAGGAAAAGTACCTCGAACTCACAAACGCGCAAAAGCTTCGCTCCACACAGCTCGCACGGCGCCTGCACTCAGCAGATCGCGCGGTGTTCGACGTCCCCGGCGGAAACATCACCATCTCGATGGAGGACCTCAGCGCCGAAGAGGAACTCCAGATGCGCGTTATCGAGGAGGCGCTCAGTGATGTGATCGAGATCGAGAGGATCACGGGAAATGAGATCGGAGTCTGCAACGGTCGCTTCACTAACCTGGAACGCGTCAGACTGCGGCAGACACGTCTGATCTGGGAAGGCAAAGTCGTCCATGCCCGCCTAAAGAGCGCGACCGTCACCTCACCATCGGGAAATCCACCGCAGGTCATCACCATCAAGGAGGGATCGATCGCGTTCGCCGGGCAACAGATCCCAACGCCCGCGACGCACCTCTGGCATCAGCAGCTCGAGGTGCATCCCACCACGGCGACCGACAGCCCCGGGCACCCGCGCGACTACATCATGAGTCCGCCGCAAGGCGAGCACCTTGTAGCGTGGGCCCCCACACGGTTAGTCCGCTCTGAAACCGAGCCAGTGCTCGCGTCGCCGTGGGATCTCACCGGAATCGATGAAAAGTCGTTCCCGTAGCACCGACGAGTTCGGCACAACGCAGTCGACGCGCCGAGCACGGACAGAGCACCGGCAGCCCATCAGTTCCGTCTCGGCCAGCAAGGCAGGCGCGATCCTCACCAGAACTTTCCTGCACGCGGGCTTCACCAACTACGCCATAGTGGCGGGCTGCAGATGGCGATCGACGCGAAACGCGCCTGTCTCACCTGGAGCCGCCTGCGGAGTTCGCGGTGCCCGCCGAGTGGGAACGCACCTATCGACCACTCGCCGTGAAGACCCCTGCAGCTGGCGAGATCCTCACGCTCACGTACACAGCTGCACCCCGCACTACCCTCCCCAATCAGAAGCGCCCGGGGCGAGGTGCCCGTGCGCAGCCATTGGCGTAGCGGTCAGCCTGCACTCTCGAAGGCCGCGAAGCCCCTAGAGCTTCCCAGCGAGGACCATCGCGCGCATCGCGATCTTGCCGGCATTCATGATCCCGTATCGGTCTTCGACCCGCGCGGCGAGCTCGTTCACGGATTCTCCTGCTTCCGCGGCACCGAGCACGCTGCCGAGCAGCACCGATTGATCGTAGACATCTCCGCCGGGGGCTAGGAACTGCGCCATCAGCTCTTCGGTGGGAGTGAGGGGTTTCCCGCGCAACGGAGTGCTCACCTTCCATCGAGCATCCAGGCGGTTCAGCGAGTACCACTTCGCTCTCGACCGGACGGAGCTCGGCGATAGTTTGACGCCACCTTTCCCCGACGTCACGGCTGCGCGAGCCCAGATATTTCCCCCGCTCCTTGAGGCTTCTGGAAGGTCATGTCGCTGCGCGCGATGACGGCCATCGGCTGCAGCATCAGGGTAAAGACGCAGGAGTCATGGACCTCGAGCCGGATCCGGCTTTCGTCCTCTCCCCAGCTGCCGCCTACCAGCTGACCCGACACTCGCAAGTCCTCCGCACCCTTCGAGCTGAAGAGCAGCGCCGGGCTGAGTACCGTCACCGGGGTTCGGCCCTTGTTGATCACTGTGATGACAGCGACATCGAGTGCGGGACCGTCCAGTCTGTATGGCATCCGCCAGTCGATGGCATCGGGGTTCTCCATATCTGCCGGAGAGGCACGTACCATCCGGAGGCCATCGGTTCGGCCGAGCTCGAGCTGCACCTTCAGGATGCTGCCGCCCCATACCCACTCCCGGACAGCCCAGAAGAGTGCCACAGCCGCGACGACCAGGATCCCCACCTGCACCAGGTCGGCAAGAGGATTAGGGGCCGGCGCGACGCAGGCGAGGGCGGCTAGACAGATCACGTGGCCTCCTGGCGGTCACGTGATCTTACCGAGGCCGACGCTCTGCGCTTCTCCGGACATGTTCGGCACGGGTCACTCGTAAGGGAGGGCGCTTCGCACAATCTTCAACGCTCCTGCTCGAGCAGCCTCGGCGAGCACCCTGCCGTGAAACAGTGGCCCTGTTCGGTACATTGATGCGACCGACTGGATCTGTCACGTATTGAATCGTCTCGCCTCGAAAGACCACGAATGGAGCCCCCATGGCCCAGGACTACCCGCTCGAGGAACTCAGTCCGCGCGCTTTCGAACAAATGACGATCGCCGTGTGTGAGGAGGTGTTCGGTCCAGGGCTTGAAGCCTTCGGGGCGGGGCCGGACGGGGGGCGCGAGGCCACCTTCCGTGGGCTCATTCGGTGGGGCACCGAGCCTGACGATCCGAACGTGTGGGATGGGTACACGGTGATCCAAGCGAAACAGCGCGAGCATCACTCCGTCGATCCCGCTAACAACCTCTCTTGGCTTCTCAAGCAGATCGACGCGGAACTCGAGAAATGGCTGGACATGTCCAGCACCCGGGCTTCAGTCCCGGACCACCTCCTTTTCGTCACGAACGCCCGCATCTCGAGTGCGCCGGGCGCCGGCATCGACCGCCTCACCGCGCACCTTGCCAAATGGTTGGACAACCCCGCGTCCGGCGACCCGAGAGTCACCCTGCGAAAGCGCGGCCTTCGACAGATCCGGGTGTGGCACCGAGACAAAGTCAACTCTCTTCTCACCGCGCACGGATCCGTGCGCAACGGGTTCAGGGCTCTCCTCACCGTGGGTGACCTGCTCGAACGCCTCACTCAGATTTCCGACACCTTGAGGCCCGACGAGCTGCATCCCTTCTTACACACCCACGCGGGAGCGGCGCTGTCCGCCGAACGCTGGGTCCATTTTCAAGAAGCTGGCGGCAGCGACCGCGAGTCCGTCGAGCAGATCGTCATCGACCTGAAAACTACCGACGAAGACGCAACGGAGTCTACGGTCCTCTCCGAGATCTTCACCCGGTCAAGCGCTGTGCTGAAACCCATGATGGCCGATCGGGTGGAGCGCCCCCACGTCGTCATAACCGGACGAGCAGGAAGCGGCAAGAGCACCATCACGAAATTCGTCACGCAGGCATTTCGCTCACAATTTGCGGCAGAAGAGTCTCTGCCACCCACCGCTCGGCACGTCCGCGAAGCAACCGAGGCAGCATTCCGCGGCCTCGGGACGGATGGTCCTACCGGGCGGCGATGGCCCGTGCTCATCAGGCTCACGGATTTCGCTGCGGCCATCGGGCCGAGCGGCGACCTCATGCTGCTCCGATTCCTCGCCGACACGATCTCGCGCCGGGCCGACATCGACATCAAACCGAACGTCCTCAAACGGTGGCTCACCTCCTGGCCGTCGATCATCATCCTCGACGGGCTCGATGAAGTGACCGCGCTCGAGGTCCGCCCACGAGTGCTCGACGCGATCACCTACTTTGTGGAAGACCTCGAGAACAGCAACGCCGACCTCCTCTGCATCGTCACCACCCGCCCCTCCAGCGACGCGGAACGATTCATGCCCGAACGATTCCGTCAACTTAACCTCACCTCCCTCGATCGGGAAACAGCAGAACGCTACGGGCGCATGGTCACTCAACGGCGCCTCGCCGACGATCCGGACCGCCGAGACCCACTCCTCGCGTCCCTGGAACGTCAGTTCTCACTGAGCACGATGCAACGCCTCATGAAGACTCCGCTCCAGGTACTGATCATGACGATCATCCTGGAGCGAGTCGGAACACTGCCCTCGGACCGCTACCAGCTCTACTCCCAGTACTTCGACACGATGTACACGCGCGAAGCAGGAAAACCCACCACCCTGGCACCCCTCCTCGCGTCACAGAATCACGCCATCATCTATCTGCACGAAACGGTCGGCCGGGTCCTCCACATCAAGGCGGAAACTTCCGGAGGCGAAAAATCGGTGATGCCCCGCGGGCAGATGCGCGAGCTTCTCGACGCCCGACTCACCGAACTCGAACACGACACAGACCGCCTCCGAACCCAGATCGGGGACCGGATCATGCAAGCCGCAACCGAACGGCTCGTCCTCCTCGTGCCCGCCGAAGACGACGGGTTCGCCTTCGAAGTCCGCAGCCTTCAAGAACTCATGGCTGCTCGGTCACTCGTGAAAACCAACGACGCCAACCTTCGCACGCGGCTCATCGCCCTCGCCCCCAGCCCGCACTGGCGCGCAACCTGGGTGTTCATGGCCGGATACGTATTCTCCAACGGCACCGACGAACAACGAGAAATGATCGTCCACATCGTGGAGAACGTCGACATCGGCGAGACGTGGCCCGGCTGGTTGAGCCCGATCGGCCCCGAACTCGCCGCTGCCCTCCTCGACGATGGCCTCGCCACCCAGACACCTAAATGGCTGCGCCGACTCGTCCAAGTCGCCCTCCGAGCATTGACCGGCCCGGCACCACGCAACATGCAGGCGTTCGCGGACGGCCTCACCGCAGCAGCCAGCGCCGATTCCACCACACGAAGCCTCATTCGCAACACACTCATCCAGGCCCTATCCGGGACTCCACGAGCAAGTCACACCGCCCGGTTCCTCCTCGCGATGACCAAGCTCGACGCAGGGATCAGTCAGGCAGCGCTCCGGGACGCCACAGAACCGATCTTGTCGAGAACCTCCGAGACCTTCGACTGCCTCGGCACCGTCCTCGAAGACCACATCTCGTCGCTGCCAGAACCCGGCGACGCGGTCGTGGCCCTCAGACCCCTCCTCGATGCTTTGAACTTCTACCACGCACCACCGTTCGGCAGCGGCGAGGTCGGCGTGACCCTCGTGCACAACGACACCGTCACCGACAATTCGACCGCGCAACTGATCGACGACCCACACACCGCCGCACTCCTCGAAGTCCTCATCGCCTCTCTCCCCCTCGAGAGCTGGCGCGTCCCGCACGGGGTGTCTGTCATCTACGAACGCGGCGCCGGCCGCCGCCCCGTCTCCGACCAACTCGACTGACCGTCACGAAACTGCACGCGAACCCCAACCGCCGCGCGCGCCGCACACATGCACGGAGACGAGTGGAGATGAAGTCGGCCATTTCGGACTGTTCCCCACTTCGGCGACGCGGGTCGTGGTGCCGATCTTGCCGCTGGGCCTGACCAGACCCCGCTCAGCAGCCGGTGGCGACACCGACCGGAGACTAGGGACGCTTCTTCGACCCAATCGACTTGAGCCCGCGGCGTCCACGGAGTAGACCGAGGTCCCGTCCTTGGTGCGGTCGTTCGAGCCGGCTCAACACAGCGTGTTGGGTCTCTGGCGTCCAAAAGATCGTGAGGCGCTCTCGAGCTCGGGTAACCGCCGTGTAGAAGATGCTGTGTGAGAAGCGGTCCTCGTTGGCGTCGGTGATCACAACCTTCGCGGAATCGTACTCGAGACCTTGCGCCTTGTGGATGGAAACCGCGTAGGCGACTTGGAACGGAACCGTCTTGCTATTGGACTCGTCCTCCTCGTCGGTACTCCCCTGCTCCGAAACGGAGAAACGGACCGTCGAGCCGCCGAGCCACTGCAATCCGGAGACTCGCGCGACATCAAATGCCGTGAGTATCCGATCTAACTCGATGTCAAACTGGATCTGACCGGGGAAGGTTTCGATTCCAACAATCGTTCCTTTGAGGTTGTTGTAGATGACTCCTCTGAATCGCGAGGTGTCCCCGAATAAGACGGGGTCGCCGATCTTGTACGTTGAGACGCCCCAAACGGTCGCTTCGCCAGGATTGCCGCTCTGGAGGAACCGGTTGATGTTGTTGATGCCGTATAGGCCGTCGTAGTTGAGGCACAGGATGATCTCTTGGTCATTGCGCGGTGCGAAGAGGGTCTCGTCGAGCACGGCTGAGTAGCCGTAGTGAGCCAGCAACTCTTCGATGTTCGGCTCGATGCCGCGCACGGCATCCCAGAACTTCAGTAGCTGGGCGCTCTTCGTGCGGTAGGGGCTGGTGAGCTCGAACACCGAGGAGTCCGGCAGGAACGCCGGAGCCAACGTGAACCAGTTGCCGAATTTTATTGATTCGATCTGGTAACTGTCCCCGACAAGAACAAGTAGTTCGAACGACGTCCGCCGTAGCACCTGGAGGAGATCGTCGTTGCTGACGATGCTGCACTCGTCAATGAACAGCACGTCAAATTCGGTGCCGGTGTCGTTCCAGAGGTGGCTCGCGATCGTTCGAAACGTGGAGTTCTGGGCACTGACGCGCCGCTCAAGGTTGTTCTTCGCCGGATTGGTGTGCGCCAGGAACAACTTCCTCTTGTCGTTGAAAAAGTGAGCGATGTGGTCGATCATCGTCGACTTTCCCGTGCCGGCTGCACCGTAGATCAAGGCGACCTGGGAACTCGCGAACAGTGCTTTGAGCGCTGCCTCTTTCACCGGATCATCCACGTTCACCGTCGGCGTCTCCTCAAGCCATCGCTCGACCGCCTCGGTATATCCGCCGATCCCAGATTTGGCGTGGGCCTGAAGTTCTTCGATGATCTCGACCGAGTCGTCTTCGTACTCCTGGACGAAGACGTGCTTCTTGTCGTGGACGAGGTCCCGCGCCGGGCGGTGCCCGTGCCAGAGCTTGCTGTTGAAGGTCGCGATCAAAGCGTCAATGTCGCCGAAGCGCTCAAGCTCCTCATCGGGTGTGTAGAGCATGCCGTGCTGCTCGACGTTGTTCTTTACACGACGAGCAAGCAGCTCGTGGACGCGGTCACGAGTGTCCAGACTTTCGACCAGGTCGGAGAACGTGACGTTGTGCTTTTTCGGCGAGGTGCAGAAGGGCATTGAATCGAATGGCTTGCATCCGCGATCCAGGTTGAGATTCGAAAGCAGGCTAGAGGTTTGAGAGCTGTACTGCTGCTTGAGGATCAGGTTATTCATCCTGAGCATGAGGTAGCGGATCATGTTGTGCCCGGGGCGATGGCGGGAAATCAGATCGCGGGCCCTCTCAAGCACGGGAAAGATCGCCGCCTTCTGGACGCGCCGCGTGGCATCCTCTCGTAGCCCCGCAAACCTAGTGTCAGGAAGCGCGACGACATCGAGGAGTCCAGTCTCCGTTCGAGTCAAATACTCCATAAGCACGCGGTACTCACTGGACCCTGACGATACCTTCGACGCCACTCCGAACAACCGAGCGAAGTTGTCGAACTCGCACGGACGAATCGAGACCTCCCAGTCCGTGATGATGGTGATCGGCATCGTCTGGCCGAGCACGTCGATGGCTTCGGAAACCACGGTAAGGTTCGCCGCGTACTTGTCCGTCATCTCGATGTCCGTGAAGGCAATGATTCGGTCGACCTTCTGCAAGTGATCAGTCGTCGCGCGGAAGACTACCTCGTAGAGAATCCGCCCCTTCGTGAAGATCGGCCGGATTCGATGGACGTAGTACCGGTTCCGAACACCTCCTGGTGTCGGATTGGCGCGGACGGCATCGATCCGGGCGGCGATCTTGCGGTGGTACTCGCGAAGTGAAGGATCGAGGTTGACCGGAAAATCCTCCAGATTATTGAGCGTCTCAATCTTGCAAGCTGCCCGCAGCAGCAGGCGTAGCCTGATGAGGTACTCGTAGTACTTGAGCATCAGCCGCTCGGAGGTGTCACCATCCATCGTGTAGTGCGACACGCTCTCCTGTAGCAATTTGTGGAAACGGTGCAGGAACTGAACGCGCTTCGGCGCTGACCCGATGGCGACCAGCGCCGCCTGAATCGCGTCGTAGTCGTAGTCAGCATCAGCACGGCCCGTGTGAAGGCGAACCGCTGCTCCCTCTACGAGATTTCGAAGGTGTGACAAAACCACGAGCGACATAAGTGCACGATCGCCTTTCAGCGCAGCGATGCTGTCACAGATGGCACGATCGGCGCTACGGATCTGATCATCGACTGTTCTCATCGCCGCCCCCTTGCAAGCCTCGTCGTGTCCAACCTGTGGCTCGTGCCAGAGCGCTGGGATGGATCGCTGTACGCTCAAAGTACCGCGCGTGGTTGCAGTACGTCACGAACTAGCCGAGTTCCGTCCAATCTTCAGCACGTACCTCGGCAGCCGAGCTACGCTCGAGCACTTCATAAATTGACGAGCCACCCCTACATCCGGCATGTACCCCACCGACCAAGCGCACGAGGCTCTCAACGCACGCGGCTTCTCCCACCCGAAGGAGACACTCCGGCGCATCACTCGGCACCCGGCGTCGCTGACCACTCACGCTTAGCCACCTCCACCTCAAACTCAAGGGGGTCGTAAGCTCGCGCTATGACGATCTCGGAGCCTTCGTCGGACACGTCAAGGCGGCTGCACGTCCAAACCCCCGAGCACTTACGGGGAGATGCCTGATCATGGATAGACGCTCGCATCAGCGCTCCGCACTGCTTGTGCTCGACGTCGATGGCACGATCTCCAGGATCCACCGCGAGGAAGAGCGCACGCTGCACCAGAACGCACAAGGCTGGCGCTCCTGGATGACGGTCGACGATGACCTCGTGGACGCGCTTGACGATCTCGCACTGCGAGCCGACGTGCAGTTCGCGTGGTTGACGACTTGGCCGCGCGATCAGGTCGGCTGGTTGATCCGCGAGCCGTTACGCGGCAAGCTCAATGGCCCTTACGTGCCCTGGCAAAACTGGCCAAAGAGTGGATGGCGGACGATGAGCCTCATCTCGCACATCCGGCAGACGGGCCCAGATGCGGTCGTGTGCCTGGAGTCCCGCGGGGTGG
>NZ_LBCR01000026.1:0-213835 GCF_001005635.1 Microbacterium sp. Ag1 | reverse complement strand
GGCCCCTCTTCGTGTCACGCCTACTTCTTGTAGTTCGGCGCCTCGACCACGATCTGCACGTCGTGCGGGTGCGACTCCTTGAGCCCCGCCGAGGTGATGCGCACGAACTTGCCGCGCGTCTTGAGCTCCTCGATAGTGCGCGCTCCGACGTAGAACATCGACTGACGCAGCCCGCCCACCAGCTGATAGGCGACCGCGGCGAGCGGTCCGCGGTACGGGACCTGGCCCTCGATGCCCTCGGGGATCAGCTTGTCGTCGCTCGGGACATCGGCCTGGAAGTAGCGGTCCTTCGAGTACGAGGTCTGCTTGCCGCGCGTCTGCATCGCGCCGAGCGAGCCCATGCCGCGGTACTGCTTGAACTGCTTGCCCGACTGGAAGACGATCTCGCCCGGCGACTCGTCGGTTCCCGCGAGGAGCGAGCCGAGCATCACGGCGTCGGCACCGGCGACGAGCGCCTTGGCGATGTCGCCCGAGTACTGCAGACCACCGTCGGCGATGACCGGAACGCCTGCGGGACCAGCGGCGAGCGAAGCCTCGTAGACCGCGGTCACCTGCGGCACGCCCACGCCGGCGACGACGCGGGTGGTGCAGATGGACCCGGGGCCGACGCCGACCTTGACCGCGTCGACTCCGGCATCGATGAGAGCCTGAGCGCCTTCACGGGTGGCGACGTTGCCGCCGATGACGTCGATGTGTGCGAAGGACTCGTCGGCCTTGAGCCGGCGGACGAGGTCGATGACACCCTGCGACTGCCCGTTGGCCGTGTCGACCACGAGGACGTCGACCCCGGCATCGCGCAGCGCCTCGGCACGCTCCCACGCGTCGCCGAAGAAGCCGATCGCCGCGCCGACGCGCAGACGCCCCTGGTCGTCCTTGGTGGCGAGCGGGTACTTCTCGCTCTTGTCGAAGTCCTTGATGGTGATGAGACCGGCGAGCTTGCCGTCGTCGTCGATGAGCGGCAGCTTCTCGACACGGTGCTTCGCGAACAGGGCGATGACCTCGCCTGCGGCCACGCCCACCGGAGCGGTGACGAGGTTCTCCCGCGTCATGACGTCCTTGACGAAGGTGGTCTGCCGCTCGAAGCCGGAGACGAAGCGCATGTCGCGGTTGGTGATGATGCCGACGAGCCGGCCGTCGTCGTCGACGACGGGAAGGCCGGAGATGCGGTACTTCGCGCAGAGGTTGTCGACCTCTTCGACCGTCGCATCCTGCGTCGTGGTGATGGGGTCGGTGATCATGCCGGACTCGCTGCGCTTGACGCGGTCGACGTGCGCTGCCTGGTCGGCGATGGAGAGGTTGCGGTGCAGGATGCCGATGCCGCCTTCACGCGCCATCGCGATCGCCATCCGCGACTCGGTGACCGTGTCCATGGCGCTCGAGAGGAGCGGCGTCGCGACCGAGATGCGCCGGGTGATGCGCGACGAGGTGTCGGCCTCGCTGGGGATGACATCGGTGTGCCCGGGGAGCAACAGCACGTCATCGTACGTCAGTCCGACGAAGCCGAAGGGATCGTGCTGTTCCATGGATTCTCCTTCTGCGCGAGTCGCGCATGTCCGAGTGCGAGGGGGTGGTCGACGTCGGCCGGTGCGGGGCCGCGGCCCGTATGAAGATTCTAAGCGAGACACGCCCGAGAACATTCCCGGAGCCGCGTCGTTACCGGACCGTTGGCACCGACCGTAGGTGATTCGGCGATGGCGCATTACGCTCAAGTGCGTCGTCCATCTCTGCGGACAAACCCGAGATCGCAGAGACACAGCACTCAAAGTGGAGGTTGCGTGGGACCCACAACACTCGCCGTGCAGCGAAAGCGACCCTGGGTGGTCGCCTTCCTCAGTATCCTCATGGCGCTCACAGCGTTCCTGTTCCTGCCCCCGTCAGCGGCCTCGGCCGAGACGACGGACGACGGGCAGGAGGTCACCGACTTCTACTTCGCCGGCGTCGTGACCTTCGACGACCAGCCGGTCGAAGGCGTGGTCATGACCATCGAGGGCAAGGGCTTCGACGGCGAGACCGAGACCGATGCCGACGGCAAATGGCGCCTGTACGTGCCCGAGAAGGAGAAGTACACCCTCACGGTCGATGAGTCGACGCTGCCGGACGGCGTGATCGTCGATGCGACCCAGCTCCCGGAGGGCACCCAGCCGATCGCCGGGACCACGGCCTCCTTCGAAGTCGAGTTCGGCCTCACCGGGACGAAGATCATGAACCTCTTCCTCGGCGAGGGGCAACGGGTCACCGTCTCCTTCGTCGACCAGCTGCTCTCACGCCTCGTCGGCGGACTGAACTTCGGACTCCTGCTGGCTCTCGCCTCGATGGGCGCTGCCCTCATCTACGGCACCACGCGCCTCTCCAACTTCGCGCACGCCGAGATGGTCACGTGGGGCGGCCTCGTCGCCCTCGTCACGACCACGTTCTGGCACCTTCCTCTCTGGCTCGGCATCGTCGCGGCCGTCATCGGCGGCGGCCTGTTCGGCTGGGCGCTGGATGCCGGGATCTGGCGTCCGCTCCGCCGGCGCGGTCTCGGTGTCGTCCAGCTGATGATCGTCAGCATCGGGCTCTCGCTCGCGCTGCGATACGCGTTCCAGTTCATGATCGGCGGAGGGACCTATCAGCTCCCCGGTGCCAGCCCCACCCCGATCCAGTTCGGGCCGATCTCCCTGTCCTACATCGACATGATCGCGATGGGTGTGAGCATCGTCGTGATCCTGGCCGTGGCCTTCTTCCTGACGCGCACCCGCATCGGCAAGGCCACCCGCGCGATCTCCGACAACCCGCAGCTCGCTGCCGCGTCCGGGATCGACGTCGACCGTGTGATCCGTTACGTCTGGATCCTCGCGGGAACGCTCGCCGCCATCTCCGGCATCCTGTGGGCGTACTTCCGCCCCGGTGTGAAGTGGGACATGGGGATGCAGATGCTCCTGCTGATCTTCGCCGCGATCACCCTCGGCGGCCTCGGCACGGCGTTCGGCGCTCTGGTCGGATCGCTCATCGTCGGCATGGCTGTCGAGGTGTCGACGCTGTGGATCCCGTCCGACCTCAAGTATGCGAGTGCTCTCGTGATCCTCATCCTCATCCTCCTCGTGAGACCTCAAGGGCTGCTCGGACGCAGGGAAAGGTTGGGCTGATCGCCATGGACTTCGGAAGCATCTTCTCGAACACGGCCGTCTACCTGTTCAGCCCGGTCACCATCGCCTACGCGCTCGCGGCGACCGGCCTCGCCGTGCACTTCGGATACGCCGGACTGCTCAACTTCGGCATGGCGGCGTTCATGGCGATCGGCGGCTACGGCTACGCCATCTCGGTGCTCAGCTTCGGCCTGCCGTGGTGGATCGGCATGCTGATCGGCCTGGTCGGCGGCGCCCTCTTCGCCGTGCTCCTGGGCATACCGACGCTGCGGCTCCGCGCCGACTATCTCGCGATCGCCACGATCGCCGCGGGCGAGATCGTCCGTCTCCTCTTCACCACGCAGGTGTTCGACGAATGGACCAACAGCGCCGACGGCCTCGCCCAGTACAACGGCGGATTCCGCGACGCGAACCCCATCCCGCCGGGGACCTACGGGTTCGGACCCTGGACGTACAGCGCGAACGACCTCTGGAACCGCGTGTTCGGCGTGATCGTCCTGGTCGTCGCCATCCTGCTGGTGTGGGCGCTGATGCGCAGCCCGTGGGGCCGCGTGCTCAAGGGCATCCGCGAAGACGAGGACGCCGTGCGCTCGCTGGGCAAGAACGTCTTCGCCTACAAGATGCAGGCGCTCGTCGTGGGTGGTGTGATCGGCGCCGCGGGTGGGATCGTCTTCGTCCTCCCCTCCGCGGTCGTCCCCGGCAGCTACTCGACGTCGCTGACGTTCTTCCTGTGGACGATCCTCCTCCTGGGAGGCGCGGCCACGGTGTTCGGACCCACGCTCGGTGCGGTGCTCTTCTGGGTGGTGTTCGCCTTCATGGCCAACCTGCTCCCGTCGATGGCGAAGGCCGGGCTGCTGCCGATGACCGACAGCCAGGCGTCGACCCTCGTCTTCGTCTTCGTCGGCATCGCCCTGATGCTGCTCGTGATCTTCCGCCCGCAGGGCATCCTCGGAGACAAGAGGGAGATGACCTTTGTCAAATGAACTGACCCCGGAACAGGTCCCCGGCTCGGCGGACGCCGCGGTGACCGCGGCTCCCTCCACGGGGAGCATCCGACGCCCGAAGACCACCGGCCTGACCAAGGGTGAGGTGAAGCCCGGAGTCGCGAAGGTCGATCCGATCCTCGTCGTCGACGCCGTCCAGCGTCGCTTCGGAGGCCTGACCGCCGTCGACGTCGATCACCTCGAAGTCCCCCGAGGAGCCATCACCGCGCTGATCGGCCCGAACGGAGCAGGCAAGACGACGCTCTTCAACCTGCTCTGCGGATTCGACAAGCCCAACAGCGGCACGTGGTCGTTCGACGGCACGAGCCTCTCCGGGGTGCCGTCGTTCAAGGTGGCCAGGATGGGCCAGGTACGCACGTTCCAGCTCACCAAGTCGCTCTCGCTGCTCACGGTGCTCGAGAACATGAAGCTGGGCGCTCCGCATCAGCGCGGTGAGGGATTCTGGTCCAGCCTGTTCCCCTTCCTGTGGAGGGCACAGGACGACGAGATCGAGGCCAAGGCGCGCGAACTGCTGACGCGCTTCAAGCTCGACGCGAAGGAGAAGGACTTCGCCGCGGCCCTCTCGGGCGGCCAGCGCAAGCTCCTCGAGATGGCCAGGGCGCTGATGAGCGACCCGACGCTGGTGATGCTCGACGAGCCCATGGCCGGCGTCAACCCCGCGCTCACGCAGTCGCTCCTCGACCACATCCTCGACCTGAAGGAGGAGGGCATGACCGTGCTCTTCGTCGAGCACGACATGCACATGGTGCGTCACATCGCCGACTGGGTGATCGTGATGGCCGAGGGGCGGGTCGTCGCGGAGGGCCCTCCCGACGAGGTCATGGAGAACCCGGCTGTCGTTGACGCGTACCTCGGTGCACACCAGGACGTGGACCTCGGCGCCGTCACCGGACGTATCCCGGTGCTCCCCGATGCCGCCGCCAGCAGGCTCCGCGAGGAGATCGAAGCGGAGGCGGAGGCCGAGCTCGAGGCGACCGATCCGGTTCCCGGCACCGCTACCGATACCGATACCGATACCGAGGGAAGGGGCACCGCATGAGCGGGGAAACGCCGACCGATGCAGCGACGAGCGCGGCTCAGGACGATGTCGTCGTGAAGCTGACCGACGTCCATGCCGGCTATCTTCCCGGTGTGAACATCCTCAACGGTGCCAACCTCGTGGCGCGGCAGGGAGAGCTGATCGGGATCATCGGTCCGAACGGGGCGGGGAAGTCCACTCTCCTGAAGGCCATCTTCGGGCTCGTGAACGTGCGAAGCGGCGACATCACGGTGAAGGGTGAGAGCATCGTGGGTCTGAAGGCCGACAAGCTCGTCCGGCGCGGAGTGGCCTTCGTGCCGCAGACCAACAACGTCTTCCCCTCGCTGTCGATCGAGGAGAACCTGCAGATGGGGCTGTACCAGAACCCCAAGATCTACGACGAGCGACTCGAGTTCGTCACCGGCATCTTCGCTGAGCTGGGCAAGCGCCTCAAGCAGCGCGCCGGTTCGCTCTCCGGTGGTGAGCGGCAGATGGTCGCCATGTCCCGTGCCCTCATGATGGACCCGTCGGTGCTGCTGCTCGACGAGCCGTCGGCCGGCCTCTCCCCCGTGCGACAGGACGACGCGTTCATCCGGGTCTCCGACATCAACAAGGCCGGTGTCACGACGATCATGGTGGAGCAGAATGCTCGACGCTGCCTGCAGATCTGCGACCGAGGGTACGTCCTCGATCAGGGCAAGGACGCGCACGAGGGAAGTGGCAGGGACCTGCTGAACGACCCCAAGGTCATCGGTCTCTATCTCGGCACGCTCGGCACCGACGCCGCCTGAGCGGCGAGCGAGAAGCCGCGAGCGAGAAAGCCGCCGACACCACGACGAAGGCCCCGGATCGGATCCGGGGCCTTCGTCGTGTGATCGTCTGATCAGTTGGTGCGGGTGATCATGTTGTCGGCACCGTACTTGTAGATGCCGATCGACGCACCCTGCGGGTCGCCGGCCTCATCGAACGTGACGTCACCGGAGTAGCCGTCGTAGTCGGCCGTGCCGCCGTCGTTGATGATCTTGGCGCAGTCGGCGAAGCTGGTGCACTTCTTGCCGTCACCGGAGCCGCCCGACACCTCCTGCATCTTGGCCGCGATGTCCGCGCCGTCCGTCGAGCCAGCGGCCAGGGAGGCCAGCGCCACGAGGATGACGGCGTCGTACGCCTCAGCCGCGTAGGTGAAGTCCTTGACCTCGGCGTTGCCCTCGCCCGTCCAGAAGTCCTGCAGACGCGAGGTGAAGTCGTCGGCGAGTGCGGGGCCGGCCTTGGTTCCCTGCGCGCCCTCGAGCGAGACCGGGATCTCCGAGCCGTAGTCGGACAGGTTGCCGTCGACCATGTAGAACTTGTCGGCCGAGATGCCGGCGTTCACCAGCAGCGGCGCAATGGTCTTGAACTGGTCGAACGACACGATCGCGACCGCGTCGGGGTTCTGCGCCTTGATCGTCTCGACCTGGGCGTCGAACTGCGCGTCGCCGACGTTGAACGACGCCTCGGCGACGACCTCGCCGCCGGTGCCCTCGAAGGTCTCCTTGATCGCCGCGTCGAGGCCCGTGCCGTACGCGTCGTTCTGGTAGATGATGCCGAGCGTCTTCGCGCCGTCCTCGGCGATGAGGTTGCCGAGCACCTCGCCCTGCAGCAGGTCGCTGGGGGCGGTGCGGAAGTACAGACCGTTGTCATCCCACGTGGTGAAGTCGGGCGAGGTGTTCGACGCGGAGATCTGGAGGATCCCGGCGCTGACGTTGCCGTCGAGGATGAGCTTGGAGACGCCGGATGCGGCAGCTCCGACGATGGCGGAGACGCCGGCGCCCTGCAGCTTGGTGATCGAGGTCTCGTAGGCCTTGGTGTCGGTGTCGCCCTCGTCTTCGGCCGTCAGGTCGATCGTGATGCCGGCAGCCGCGTCGTTGACCTCCTGGACGGCCAGCCCGACGCCCGACTCCATGGGCGGGCCGAGGAACGCCAGCGAGCCGGTCTGCGGAAGCAGCGAGCCGAGCTTGAGCGTCAGATCGGCTGCGGGCTTGTCACTGCCGCCGCTCTCCCCGCTCGGAGTGCTGCTGCAACCAGCGATGACGATGGCGGATGCACTGACCAGTGCGATCCCGGCGAAGACCTTCGCGGTTCGCGAGCCCTTCAATGCGTTCATGATGCTCCCTTGCGTAACTGAACGTGGAATGTGACCACAATCGGGTGCTCTAACACTAGGGCGTGAGTATCGCGCGCAGGGGGTGCAAGTGTCTCGGTGCGTTAACGATCCGGGACCGGGTTCCCTGACCCGTGGTCCTCGGGATCAGGCGGCTTCGACCCGTGGAATCCTGCGCCCTCGTCGCGCGGCGAGCAGGAGGTCGACCACGAAGACGCCGATCGCGATCCACACGATGATGAAGCCGGCCCAGCGCTCGGCCGGCATCGGCTCGTGCAGCACCAGGACCCCGATGAGGAACTGCATGACGGGGGTGATGAACTGGATCATGCCGATCACCGTGAGGTTGATGCGTCGGGTTCCCGCGGCGAAGAGCAGCAGCGGAACCGCCGTGGCGACACCGGCGAAGGCCAGCAGCAACGCGTGCGCCCACCCGTTCGCGCCCATCGTGATGCCCGACGTGAGCGCGACGATGATCAGCTGCGCCACCGCGATGGGGATCAGCCAGAACGACTCCAGAGTCAGGCCGCTGATCGCATCGACCGCAGGGCCGATCTTCTTCTTGATGAGCCCGTACACGCCGAAGGACGCGGTCAGCGACAGCGCGATCCACGGGAACTGCCGGTAGGCGACGACGATCACGATGACGGCGATAGCCGCGATGGCGATGGCTGCCCACTGCAATCGGCGGATGCGCTCCTTCAGCACGAAGACACCCAGCAGCACCGTCGTGATCGGGTTGATGAAGTACCCCAGGCTCGTCTCGACGACGTTGCCGCTGAGCGTTCCGATCAGGAACACCTGCCAGTTCACATAGATCAGCAGGCCCGCCAGCGCGGTCAACCCCAGCAGCTTCGGCTGGCGGATGATGACGCCGAAGGCCACCCAACCGCGCGTGACGGTGAGCAGCAGGACGCAGAAGACGAAGGAGAGCAGCACCCGCCAGGCCACGACCTCCCACGGACCCGTCGGAACGAGGAGGAGGAAGTAGAGGGGAAGCACGCCCCAGAGGAGGTACGCCCCTCCGGCGTAGGCGACTCCGGCGGTCTGCGTGGCGCGGGTCGTCTGTGGGGTCACCGCACAACCCTATGCCCGCGGCGAGGATACGGACCGCGACGGCTGAGCCTCCCGGCGGAGTTTGGCAGGAAAGGGATGCCCGCTGGCGGACGCAGAAGGGGGCCCGGATGCGAGACGCATCCGGGCCCCCTTCGAGGACCTCACCCTGCCCCTCATGAGAGGCGGGGAACAGGTTCAGCAGATCAGCGGACGACGACCGCCAGGACGTCGCGAGCCGACAGGACGAGGAACTCGTCTGCGCCGAACTTCACCTCGGTGCCACCGTACTTGCTGTAGAGCACGCGGTCGCCGACGGCGACGTCGAGCGGAACACGGTTGCCGTTGTCGTCGATGCGGCCGGGGCCGACCGCCACGACCTCGCCCTCCTGGGGCTTCTCCTTGGCGGTGTCGGGGATGACCAGGCCACTCGCGGTGGTCTGCTCGGCCTCGACCTGCTTGATGACGATGCGGTCCTCGAGCGGCTTGATGGAAACCGACACGGTCTACCTCTTCTTTCTTGACGCTGACACGAAAGACTTGTTCGCACTCTCAACCCGAGAGTGCTAATCCAGTCTAGGCGCTCGGCTGGCACTCACGCAATGCGAGTGCCAGTGAGCGACGCGGTTCGACTCGAGGCGCGGCCGATTAGGCTGAGACCGTGGAGATGTCCGAGCTGCGCGCCCTGCTCACCCCCGAAGGTCTCGAGCTTCTCGACACGACCGGTCCCATCGAGTCGACCACCGAGGTCGCGCGAGCGGTGTCGCGGCTGCGTGCGGCCGGCCACTCCCCCGACCTCGTGTCCGCCGTCGTCGGGCAGGCGCACCTGCGGTCGAGGGCAGCGACGAAGTTCGGCCCCTTCGCCGCCCGCATGCTCTTCACCAAGGCCGGCCTCGAGCAGGCGACGCGGCTCGGTGTCGCGGCACGGCACGCCCAGCGCATCCGTCAGTCGGGCTTCACCCGTGTAGCCGACCTCGGCTGCGGTATCGGCGGCGATGCGCTCGCCTTCGCCGGAGCCGGACTCCAAGTGCACGCCGTCGACGCCGACGAGGTCACCTCCGCCATCGCGGCATACAACCTGGCGCCGTTCGGCGACGACGCCGCGGTGCGGCACGAGACGGCGGAGGAAGCCCTCTCCAGACTGGACGACGGGGACGCGGTCTGGATGGACCCGGCCAGACGCACCTCCGGGCACAGCGAGACCAGGCGTGTCTCCGCCGACGACTACTCCCCCTCCCTGGACTGGGCGTTCGATGTGGCCGCACGTCGCCCGACCGGCATCAAGCTCGGACCGGCCCACGACCGCGACGCACTGCCCGCCGATGCCGAGGCGCAGTGGGTGAGCGCCGACGGCAGCGTGGTCGAACTCGTCGTGTGGAGCGGATCCCTCGCCCGAGAAGGAGTGCGCCGCGCGGCACTGGTGATCCGCGGCGAGCGCTCGCACGAGCTCATGGCTGCGGCCGACACCGCCGATGAGCCCGTGCGCGAGCTCGGCGCCTTCCTGCACGAGCCGGACGGGGCGGTGATCCGCGCGCGGCTGATCGGAGAGGTCGCCCGCAGTCTCGACGCCGGCATGCTCGACGAACACATCGCCTATCTGACATCCGACGCAGCCCTGACCAGTCCGTTCGTGCAGTCCTTCCGCGTCAGGGAGACGCTTCCGGCGAGCCCCAAGGCGATCAACGCCGCGCTCAAGGCGAACGATGTCGGACGCCTGGAGATCAAGAAACGCGGAGTGGATGTCGATCCCGCCGCCTTCCGGAAGAAGCTCACGCTGCGCGGAGACCAGGAGGCGACGCTGATCCTCGTCCGTATCGGCGACCAGCGCCGCGCGATCCTCGCCGACCGGGTGCCCGCGGCGAGCTGACGTCCGCTCAGCCGTCCGGATCGCGGCCCGGCGGTTCGACCACGATGGGGTCACCGGGTGGGGCCTCGACCCGGACGATCTCGCCCGGGCCTCCCCTCCCCGGCGATGCCTCGGTGATGACGAGGTAGGGCGTCTGCCACCTCGTGAACCTCGCCGCGAGAGTCGAGGTGCCGATGAGCGCACCGTCTCCGCCGTCGACGCGGTCGATCCGCGTTTCGAGACCGGACTCGACGGCGGCGGTGGAGGCGGCGCAGGTCATCGCATCGACCGCATCGACGATGAGGCACTTCTCGACGGTGCCCAGATCCGACACGCGGTCCCCGGTCCACACCGGCAAGGTGCGGAAGGAACCGACGATCTCGAGGGACGAGACGAACCCCTCGCCGGCCAGCTCCTCCGCGCGTGACCGCTCCGCACCCGCGAACTGCGACGGTGAAGAAGACGTCATCGGCCAGCGTTCCAGGGTGACGATCGGCTCCCCCGTCGTCGAGAGGAGCATCGAGGCGCTCACCGCCTCCACTCCGCGAGGAGAGTCACCGCTGTCCTCCATGGGGACCGGGATCGTCGCGCTCAGGCCGCGCCCGATGCTGTCGACCGGGAGGCAGGTCGACTGCGACTGCGCGCCGACGTCGAGGATCAGGCACCGGATGCCGGCCTCCTCACGGGTCGCGTACCAGGCCAGCGCATCCCCCTCTCGCGCGAGGGGCACGACCGAGCCGGGATCGAAGTCGGCTGCGGCGAGCGCGTCACGGCGGTCCTGCTGCACCGCCGTCAGCGTGACCTCCGGCGATGGCGGCGCGAACACCGCCCAGCCGATGCCCACTCCGGCCGCCAGCAGCAGGACGGAGACGACGGGCACCAGCACGGGGAGCCGACGCAGCGTCCGGGCGAGGATCTCCCGCCGGCGCGGCACGTCGCTATCGGGGGGCGGCTCGGTCCCTTCACCGACGACCGGCGCTGCCGCTGAGGCGACGTCAGCCGCGGGTTCGGGCGACGCTGGCCGGGAATCGTCATCCGGTGCGGGAGCCGAGGGGGCGGGTGACGAGGGGGCGGGTGACGCTCGCCGTGCATCCTCCAGCTCACGCAACCGCCGCAGCTCCCCCTCGGTCGCGGCGCCGTCGCGGCCGTACGCGCGGCGCTGGAGCTGTCGCAGTTCGTCGGCGTCATTCTCCGGCAGCACCGTCAGCACCTCCTTCGCGCGTGATCATCAGAGCGGAGTGCCCGTTGCTGGCGGTCGGAAGCTCCAGGCGGACGACCTCACCGCTGGGCTCGTCCACCACGTTCAGCACGAGGGTGGCGCTCTGCTCCTGCATCGTGAGCGCATCGGCGCACACCCGGGGGAACGCCGCGTCCGAGCCGTCGTAGATCAAGCAGGTCTGGAAGCCGTCGAGCTCCATTCCGGTCCACACCGGCACATCGCCGTCATAGCCGACCACCCATAGCGAGTTGATCTGGAACCCCTGATCCGCGATGCGCTTGGCCTTCTCCGCCTCGTCGGCATTCGCCCACGTCATCCCATTGGTGGTGCCCGGTCCGAACTCCGCCACGTTCGCGGCGACGGCAGGCTCGCCGGAGGCCGTGAACACCATCTGCACGTTGAGCTCGCGGCGGGTGTCCGCCTTCGACTCGAGCGTGACCGCGCCGAACAGTCCCGTCCTGCCCACCGTCTCGGTGCGCTCGCAGCTGGGCAGTGCAGACGGCGAGGTCGCCACGAGCAGGCAGGTGATCGCGGCGGCATTCTTCGTCGCCACCCAGATGACCGCACCTTCCTCGACGGCGAGGGCGCGCAGCGAGCCCCGGTCGTAGTTCCCGCTGGCGAGCAGGGAGCTCTGCCACTCCTGCTGCTCCGGACTCAGGGCGACGGTGGCGGACCCGGACCCGCCGGACAGCACCCATCCGAGCCCGACGCCGACCAGCACCAGCGTCGCGACGGCAGCGGCGAGCGGAAGCCAGCGCGTACGCAGCCATGATCTCTGCGGTGGCCGACCGGAGCCGCCCGAGTCTCCCGGGTCCATGCCGGTCGTCGTCACATCGCCGTCGGTCGAACCCGGCAGGTCCTCTGTCTGAGGCTCCTCGTTCCCTGTCTCCGGCGTCGAGGCTGCGACAGGAGCTCCGACGGGCGGATCCGCGACCGCGGGCGTCGGCTCGGCACGGCGCCGCTCCAGTTCGCGCAGTCTGAGCGCTTCGGCCGCGGTGAGCGATGCATCGCGACCGTACGCCCGCGCCTGCAGTGAGCGCAGCTCGGCGAGCTCGGCCGCGTCCGACATCGGTTCAGCCGAGCCGCTCGAACTGCATGCCGGCCCAGACCAGCCAGCCCAGGCTGTAGACGGTCGCGCAGAGCCCGAGCACGAGCGCCCAGCGCGCGATCGCACGGTTCTCGACCGGGCGACGCAATGACATGATCGCCGCGATGACCGCCACCACTGCGACCGGAATCCCCCACCCCACGAAGAACGACGCTCCGAGCGCCACGATCGCGGCCACCAGCGCCCACGGCGCCAGTCGGGTGTCGTCGATCGACACGGTCCCGGTGGACGGCTCCCACTCCGTCTCCTCGGGGGCGTCGATGTCCGGTCCCGTCACGACGACCGGTTCGATGCCCACCGGGCCCGTGGGCAGGCGGGTGTAGCCGTCGCGCCGCGCGCCGGGAAGGCGGGCGGTTCCCGCGGGGTGCTCCACCTCGTCGCTGGGGCGCTCGATGCGAGCCGCCGGCGTCGGGGGCGGGGCCGGCTCCGCGTCGGGAGCGCCGGGGGCGGCGCTCATGCGGGCACCGCCTCCGCGACCTGGATCTCCGTCACGGGAAGCGTCGAATCCGCCCCGAAGGCGAGCGTCGACGGCGGACGCCCGGAAGAGATGAGCTCGGCGGCGAGTGCGGCGATCATCGCCCCGTTGTCGGTGCAGAGCGAGAGCGGGGGGATGCGCACGGTGACGCCAGCGGCGTCCGCGCGCTCGAGCGCGACATCGCGCAGCCGTCGGTTCGCGACGACCCCTCCCCCGAGCAGCAGGCGGGGGACGCCGAGATCGGAGCACGCGGCGAGGGCCTTCGTGACCAGCACGTCGACGACGGCCTCGCGGAAGCTCGCGGCTACGTCGGCGACGGGCACGTCGATCCCCTCGGCCTCGCAGCGCTCGACCCAGCGGGCGACCGCCGTCTTGAGCCCAGAGAACGAGAAGTCGTACCGGTGCTTCGCCAGGTCGGAGGCCCGCGACAGTCCGCGGGGGAACCGGATCGCGTGCGGGTCGCCGGTCGCCGCCGCCCGATCGATCTCCGGCCCTCCGGGGTACGGGAGCGACAGCAGCCGGGCGACCTTGTCGAAGGCCTCGCCCGCGGCGTCGTCCATCGTCTCCCCGAGCAGCTCGACGTCTGTGGTGAGGTCTCGCACGTGCAGCAGTGAGGTGTGCCCGCCCGAGACGAGCAGGGCGATCGTGGGGTATTCGAGCGGCGCGGAGTCGGCCGTGAGGATGTCGGCCGCGATGTGCCCGACCAGGTGGTTCACCGCGTACAGGGGCTTGTCGATCGAGACGGCGAGGCCCTTCGCGGCGCCGACACCGACCATCAGCGCGCCGGCGAGCCCTGGCCCGCTGGTGACCGCGACGGCATCGAGGTCGGCGAGTCCCACCCCCGCTTCGGCGAGCGCGGCGTCGATCGAGGGCTGCAGCGCCTCGAGGTGCGCCCGCGCGGCGACCTCGGGAACGACGCCGCCGTAGCGCGCGTGCTCGTCCATGCTCGAGGCGATGGTGTTGGACAGCAGGGTGCGCCCACGCACGATGCCGATGCCCGTCTCGTCGCAACTCGTCTCGATGCCCAGAACCAGCGGTTCGCTCATGCCTTCGCCTCCTCGTCCGCCACGGAGGGCGTCGCATGGTGCCGCAGGTGCATTTGCATCACGATCGCGTCGACGCCATCCGGCTGATAGTAGTGCGGGCGGCGGGCGATCTCCTCGAAGCCCTCGGCACGGTACAACCCCTCCGCGGAGGGGTTGTCGGCCCTGACCTCCAGGAAGACCTCTCGCGCACCACGCTCCGCCGCCGCGGCGAGCAGAGCGCGCAACAGGGCGCGTCCTCTCCCGTGTCCCCGATGTTCGGCGAGCAGTGCGATGGTCTGGATGTCGGCGTCGGCGCTGCCGAGCAGTGCCCGTACCCCGCCGTAGCCGATGACCTCGCCGTCGTGCTCGTCGACCAGATACCGGCCGTGCGGGCTGACGAGTTCGGCGACCATGGTCTCCGAGCTCCAGGCATCGGTCGGGAAGGACCTGTTCTCGATCGCCATGATCGCCTCGAGGTCATCTGCTGTGGCGTCTCGAAGGGTCATGTGCCCACCTTCTTCGGGGCACCGGGGAGCGTCACATCAGGGTGCCGCATGTACAGGGGCTCCTCCCCGGCGAGCGTGCGGCCGGCCGCGAGAGCCCGCGCGCCGACCCGTGCGAGGTCCGTCGCGGACAGCGTCGACACATCGATGCGGCGGATGCCGTCGAGGTGGGCATCCGCGTCTGCCGCTCGGACGAGCACGGTGTCGGCGACCACAGCGGGGATGCCGTCGTCGTCGAGACCATCGAACACGGTGATGGCGACCTCGCGTCGGCGCGCGTCGGTCACGATCGCGAAGGGTGCGGTCTCGGTGTCGAGAGCGGTGAGGGCTGCCGCGACGTGGCTGGGGACGGGGACGACGGGGAGGTCGCGGCCGAGGGCGAAGGCGCGCGCGGCGGCGATGCCGATGCGCAGGCCAGTGAACGGCCCCGGCCCCATGCCGGTGACCACGTGCGTGATCTCCGTGTCGCCCGCCCCGCCGGAAGCATCGCCCGCCTCGCTGAGAACTTGCACGAGCAGGTCTCCGATGACCTCGGCATGGCCGAGCGGGTCGACGGCAGCCGCTTCGGCACGTCGTTCCCCGTCGGCATCGATGAGGGCGACGGCAGTGCCCAGGGAGGTATCGACGGCAAGGATCACGACTCCAGATTAGCCGCCGTCCCCTGCGGAGGGCTGCCGACCCGAGCCGCGCACCCCGGGTCAGCCGAGCGGCGCGCGCAGGGGGTAGTCCTGGTCTTCCAGGATCACCTGCGCGGCGGCTCCTGTGGTCTGGTTCACGATCACGGGGGCGAGGAGGTTCACGCTCACGCCCTCGGACGAGGGGTGGGCGACCACCAGCACCAGCGCGTCGTCGGGAGAGCCGAGAGCGAGGCCGTCCGCCTGCTCATCGCTGAGGGTCGGCGCGTAGTCGCTCAGCACCGTCCGAGGATCGACCAGGAACAGGCGCAGTTCCGCATCGTCGACCGCCCGCAGGGAGAACAACCCGTCTGACCCGTCGACGGGGGCGAGTGCGAAGTCCACATGGGGAGCCAGTCCCGGAGGCGGGGCGATGAACGTCAGTACGGCGCTCATCGCAGGAAGTCCATGAGCGCCGGCTGCAGCACACGCGCGTTGACGGCGAGCGCCGAACGGTACACGAGCTCCTGCGCCTGCAGACGCACGAGCACCTCGATCGAATCGACGTCCTCCACCGCCGTCCTGCGGGACTCGAGGGACACGGAATTCTGCACTGCCGCCTCCTTGGCGCGTTCGATCTGGGACTGCCTGGTTCCCACCGAGCCCTGCACCCCGAGCATGGCGGTGCGTCGACTGTCGATCTCGCCGAGCCGGGGCCCGACGTTCGTGCCGGAGCGGAGGTCCGCCACGATCTTGTCCACGAGCGCGAAGACGGAGTCGTCTCCCGTGCCGAAGACCGCGGCGCCGTCGGTGTCGACGCGCACCGAGGCGGCGTCGGAGACCCGACGGGTGACTTCCGCTCCCGGCACCCCGCTGTGACTGTAGTCGGCGGCGAAGGCGGCCGTGTCGGACGTGCCCGCGAACACGGAACGGCCGAGCAGCCGCGTGTTCGCCTGGGACAGCATCTCCTTGCGGATGCCTTCGAGCTCGACCGCCAACGCCTCCTTGGCCGTCGCGTCCAGCGCCCCGTCGTTCGCGCCCTGGGCCGTCAGATCACGCACGCGCGCGAGCAGGGCGGTGCTCGCCGTGATGGCCGTGTCGGCAGCGGTGACCCAGGCGAGGCCGTCGTCGATGTTGCGCGCATACTGCTCGGTGCGACGCTGCTCGGCGTGAAGCGCCAGTGCCGTGGCCGCGGCCGCCGGGTCGTCGGACGGTGCGGCGAAGGCACGCTGGGATGTCGCCTGCTCCTGCAGACGCGCCAGCTCGGAGAGGTTGGACTGCAGCTGGCGCATGGCCGTCTGCGTCATGGCGGATGACGTCACTCGAGAGATCACGGTGCTCCTTCGCTCAGCGTCCGACGAGGCCGGTGCGGTTGATCAGGACGTCGAGCGCCTCATCCACCGCTGTCATCACACGGGCGGCGGCCTGATAGGCGGTCTGGTAGGTGAGCAGGCTGATGGTCTCCTCGTCGCCGTCGACAGCGGCGACCGACTGCTGGGCTCCGACGGCGGCGACCGCTGCGGAGTCGGAGAGCTTCGCGCGCTGCACGTCGGCCGCGGTCGCGACCCCGAACCGGGTGACCTGATCGGACCAGACGGCGTCAGGGGAGCCAGCGCTCCGACCGATCTGCGAGATCAGGTCGGCGTTGGTCGCGTCCAGGGCACCGGCACCGGGCGCCGCGAGCGCGAGCTCGGAGGCCGAGCCGACGGCGACGGTCAGGCCCAGTGCGGCGGAGCCCGTCGTCGGCACGGTGAAGAAGTCTCCCCCGGCCTGGCCGGTGGAGGTCACCCCTGCCCTGTGCTGGGCGTTCATGGCGTCGGCCAGCGTCGTTGCGACCTTGTCGTACGTCGCCGCGAGCCCGGCGAGCATGCCGCCTTCGGAGGCCGGGGCCAGCACCGACAGCGAGGCACCGAGCTCGCCGCCGTCGATCGACACGGGCAGATCGGGCGCAGACGCCCACGAGAGGCTGAACCGCTGCCCCGAATCGATCGAGGCAGGCCCGGTCAGCACCAGGTGGCGTGAATCGGAACCCGATACCAGCGCGTTACCGCCCAGCCGCACGGTCATCGTGCCGTCGCTCTCGATGGTCGCCGCCGCGCCGGACATCCTGGCCACGTTCTGCGCGAGGACGCTGCGCTGATCCATGAGCTCGTTCGCCGAGCGGCCGGAAGCGAGTGCATCGCGGATCTCTCCGTTGAGGACCGCGATCTGGTCGGCGGTGGCGTTCACCTGGGAGACCGTGCGGTCGGCGGAGTCGCGCGCATTGCTCCACTGGGTGGCGACGTTCCGGTACCCGCCGGCGATGTGCGAGGCGAGCTCCTTCGCCGATTCCAGGATGCTCGAGGCCGCTGCCCCCGAGTCCGGCGTGTTCGCGAGGTCCTGCCAGCCGGACCAGAACTTGGACAGCCGGGCGGCGAGTCCGTTCGCCGTGGGCTCGGCCAGCGATGCCTCGACCGTGGTCGCGGCCACCGCCCTGGTCGACCAGTACCCCGAAGCGCCGAGGGCGTCGCGCACCCTGGCGTCGAGAAGGGCGTCACCCAGGCGTGCGACGCCGTCGATCGAGACGCCGTGCCCCGGGAGGGCGCCCACGCTGAACCGTCCGGTCTGCGCGATGGCCGCGACGGCCGAGGTGGTCACGCGCTGCCGCGTGTACCCCTCCGTCTTCTGATTGGCGATGTTCTGCCCGACCACGTCCATGCCGCGTCGGGCAGCCGCCAGTCCGCTGGCCGCCGTGTTCAATCCGCTGAAGGTCGACATGATCCCCTCTCGGTCACATCTCGGTGTCGATGATCCGCGCGGCGTCGTCGCGCGCGCGGTCACCCTTGGTCGTGTACTCGCCCGTGTCGTGCCCGAGCGCGGCGATCGTCTCCTGCGTCGCGCGGAGCACTCCGCTGAGCTGCTCGGCGTTGGCGTCGCGCAGCTGCTCGACCTCGGCGGCGAGCTTCGACAGCGCTCGCAGATGGTCGGCGAACACCTCCTGCCATGCCCCTTCCGGCGCGTGCTCGATCAGCTCGCGGATCGTCGACGCCTCGGGAGCTCCCCACTCCTCGGCGACGGTGGCGACCTCGACGGTGCGGGCGAGGCCTGCGCCGCGCAGTCGATCGAGCACCTGATCGATCTCCCGTGCGGCAAACTGGATCCACTGGGATCGCCCGGCGGCGAGGAGCAGCTGCTGCTCATCGAGCTTGAACAGCAGCATCTCGAGCAGCTCGCGCTCTCGCCACAGCTGTATCGATAGTTCGTTGGCTCCCATGATCCCCTTTTCCCCAGTGATCGCCCCGCCTGACAACGCGGCCAAAGGTCACTATCGGCCAGCGTCTGCCTAACGTTACTATGTGGAACGGCGATGGATAGTTCTCCCCATGTACAAATCACAAAACGTGTGATATGTGCATCTGTTCATCTCCTTGGATCTTTCGGAGTGCATCCAGAGAGGTGGATCATCCCCCATGTCGTCGCGCGCTGAGCGCAATCTGCTCATAGAGAGCAACCTCCCCCTGGTCGGATACCTCGCCGCCGAGACCCATGCCCGCGCCACCCACATCCCCCGCGACGAGCTCGCGGCCGTCGGAGCACTCGCGCTCGTGACAGCCGCCGAAGCATTCGATCCGGAGCTCGGCGTACCCTTCGGGGCCTACGCCCGCCGACGCATCCTCGGCGCTTTCGCCGACGAGATGCGCTCGATGGACTGGGCCTCCCGCGGCATACGCAAACGCATCAAGGAGACCGTCGCCGTCCGCGAGGCGCTGACCGCCGGGCTCGGCCGCACCGCGACGGTCGCCGAAGTCGCCACCGCGATGGGCGTCGCAAAGGACGTCGTGATCGAAGCACTCGGCGACGCCGCCAGGATGCTGACCACTCTCGACGACCCCGCCGCCCGTGACGTCACCGCCGACATCCCCCTCCCCGAGGAATCGGCGCTGGTGGGAGAACGGCGCGAGGTGCTCGAGCAGGCGGTCATCGCCCTGCCGGAGCGCATGCGGCGGATCGTGCAGGCGGTCTACTTCGACGAACGCCCCGTCAAGGAGATCGCCGAGGAGCTCGGGGTGACGCACTCCGCGGTGTCGCAGCAGCGCTCGGAAGCGATCCGGCTTCTGCGCGACGCCCTGGACCGCTACTACGCAGAGGGGTCGACGCCGGCAGCGACGACGCGGGTCTCCCCCGCGGCCCGCGATGCCTACTTCACCAGGATCGCGGACGCCGCCGGCTCCCGGATCGCCGGGGTCTTCCGCGAATCGGCGACTGCCTGAGCCGATTCCCCGCCGGCCCGGCTAACGCGCCGGGACCCTCCGCCGATAGGTGTGACCGGGAGACCACGGATGGTCTCCCGCACAACACCATTCACGGAGGAGAACCCTTATGGGTATGCAGATCAGCACGAACGTGTCGGCACTCAACGCCTACCGCAACCTGTCCAACACGCAGAACGACCTGTCGAAGTCGCTCGAGAAGCTGTCCAGCGGCTTCCGCATCAACCGCGCGGCCGACGACGCTGCAGGCCTCGCGATCTCCGAGGGCCTGCGTTCGCAGGTCAACGGCCTGAACGTCGCGGCACGCAACGCCCAGGACGGCATCTCGGTCATCCAGACCGCTGAAGGCGCCCTGACCGAGGTCCACTCGATCCTGCAGCGCGTTCGCGACCTGACCGCTCAGGGTGCGAACGACTCGAACAACACGAAGTCGCGCGACGCGATCCAGAAGGAGATCAACACCCTCGGTGATGAGCTCACCCGGATCGCCGGCAGCACGAACTTCAACGGCATCAAGCTGCTCTCGGGCGGCGACACGCTGACGTTCCAGGTCGGTGCGGGCTCCGTCGCCGCCGAGGACCAGATCTCGGTCGCCCTGACCGACTTCGCCACCCTCGGTGCCGACATCAAGACGCTCGCGGCGACCATGACGGACGCCGCGACGTACGGTGCCGCGCTGGCGGGTATCGACACGCAGATCCAGGCGGTCTCGACCGCACGCGCCGGCTACGGTGCGCTGCAGAACCGCTTCGAGTCGACCATCAACAGCCTCAACGTGTCGGCGGAGAACCTCTCCGCCGCCGAGAGCCGGATCCGCGACACCGACATGGCGTCCGAGATGGTCAAGTTCACGTCGAAGAACATCCTGTCCCAGGCAGGTACGGCGATGCTGGCACAGGCCAACCAGGCCAACCAGGGCGTGCTCCAGCTCCTGCGCTGAACCACGTCATAGGGTCCGGACGCCCACCGGCGTCCGGACCCTGTCCGCTCCTCAACAGGAAAGGCGACCATGTCCCTCTCGCTCGACGGCCTCGTCTCCGGCCTGAAGACCACCGAGGTCATCAAGGCGCTGATGGATGTCGCCTCCATCCCCCGTTCACTGCTCAAGGCGAAGATGGATGACAAGAACGGCATCGTCACCCAGCTGCGCACCCTGAACACGGCGGTGCAGAACCTCGCCACGGCAGCCGAGAAGGCCGCGACCCGCGACGGACTCGCCCGCTTCACCACCTCGTCCTCCTCGCCGACGGTCACCGTCGCCACCCGCGATGGTGCCGCGCCGCTCTCGGCCGACATCGTCGTCGACAAGGTCGCCAAGAACCACACGATCGTCTCCGCAGCCTCCGCCGGGTGGCCCGTCGACCCACCGGTGATCACCCTCGAGAACGCCAAGGGCGAACGCGTGCAGGTCACCGCAGACTCCACGTCGATGCAGGACGTCGCCCGCGCGGTGAACGAAGCAGGCTTCGGCATCGTCGCCGCGGCCGTCCCCGCCGGACGTGACGCCGACGGCAACCCGATGCACCGCCTGCAGTTGCGGGCCGCGGACTCGGGAGAGGCCGGCCAGTTCCGCGCCTACCGCGGAGACACCGCTGCGGTAGCGGCCGGCACCGCCTCCGACATCTCCACCGAAGCAGGAGCGGCCGTCATCGACGTCGGTGCCGACGCCCAGGTGCGCCTGTGGGCCGGCACCAGCGCGGAGCAGGTGCTGACCTCGTCGAGCAACACCTTCACCGACCTGTTCGACGGGGTGGACGTGACCGTCTCCGCGGCCTCGGCGGCGCCCGTGACCATCGGCGTCGCCGTCGACACCGCTGCTCGCACCAAGGCCTCCGCCGAGTTCATCGCCGCCGTCAAGGACATCCTGACCCGCATCGACAACGGCTCGAAAGCGACCATCGCCGCCAAGCAGGGCGACAAGACCACTCTGGGCGTCTTCACCGGCGACAGCGCGGTCCGGGGACTGCGCACGGCCCTCGCCGATGCGGTGCAGCACCCCGTGAACGGCGTCTCCCCTTCGTCCATCGGCATCTCGAGCGACATGTACGGCGTGATGAGCTTCGACGAGGAGAAGTTCGCCGAAGCCCTCGCGAAGGACCCGGATGCCGTCGCAGGACTGTTCTCCGACATCGCCTCGCGGGTGCAGGACACCGCGAAGGTGTACTCGGACAAGTACGAGGGGCTTCTCACCACGCGGATCACGGGCCAGGAGAGCGAGGTCAAGGGACTCGGCGAGCAGATGGAGCGCTGGGATGTCCGCCTCGCGCAGCGCAAGACCACTCTCGAGCGCACCTACGCACGCCTCGAGGTGATGCTCTCGCAACTGCAGTCGCAATCCTCGTACCTGACCTCGCAGATCGCCGCCCTTCCGGGCTCGAGCTCCAACTCGGGGAAGTGAGCATGAACGCCGCGCTCCGCGCCCAGCAGCGCTACCGTGACGACGCCGTGCTGTCGGCGCCGCCCGAGCGTCTGGTGACCATGCTCTACGACCGTCTCCTGCTCGACATCGAGCGCGGGGAGATCGCTCAGCGCGCAGAGGACTGGACCGAGGCGAACGCCCAGCTGCAGCACGCCCAGGCGATCGTCTCCGAGCTGTCGTCCTCGCTGACCGACGACTGGAACGGCAGCGCCGGCCTGCGTTCGCTGTACGTCTTCCTGTCGCAGACGCTCATCGGCGCCAACATCGGCCGCGACCCGGAGCGCACGCACGCGTGCCACGAGATCGTCGCGCCGCTGCGTGACGCCTGGCACGAGGCCGCTCGCACCGTCGCCGAGGCGCGGGCGTGAGCGGGGAGGAGTGGACCGCGCTGCTCGACCGGCTCGAACAGGAGGCCGAGCAGATCCTCGACGCCGCCCCCGGTGCCGCCGCCGACGCCGACCTCGCCCCGTGGACGCCGCCGAGCACGCCGCTTCCCGCCGAGCTCGCTGACCGCGCCCGGTGGGTGATCGACCTCCAGCGCTCAGCGATGGACCGTGCCCGCTCCGATCTCGACGGCATGCGTCGGCATCTCGGCGCCGTGAGCCGCATCCCCAGCACCCGTCGCCCGGAGGAGCCTGCCTACCTCGACGTCGATGGGTGAGCTCGCTTCCTAACGTCGCGCCGAACCCTGCCGATAGAGCAGGGAGAGCACGGATGGCTCGCAATTCTCGGCCATGGATCGGCCATACCACCCACACACGGGGAGCCGGTTTCGTGTTCGATTCTGTGACCATGAACGCGCTGACGAGCGCGCTCGACGGCCTCGCGCAGCGCCAGCGCGCGATCTCCGACAACATCGCCAACATCAACACCCCGAACTATCACGCCAAGCGCGTGCAGTTCGAGCAGGCTCTCGCCCGGTCGATCGATGCGGGTGATGGACGGGTCGGGGCGACGGTCGGCACCTCGCTCGAGCCCACGCGCCTCAACGGCAACAACGTCAACCTCGATACCGAGACCCTTTCCAGCATCGACACGATGCTGCGCTACCAGTTCGCCACGCAGGCCGTGAACGGCTCGTTCACATCGATGCGCACCGCGATGAGGACCTCATGACCTTCGACGCGATCGGCATCGCCGGCACCGGCCTGACCGTGCACCGCAAGTGGCTCGACGCCATCAGCGACAACATCGCCAACATCAACACCGCCGCTCCCAGCAACGGTGCGGCATTCCGCGCACGGTACATCCTCGCCCAGACGAGCGACCAGTCCCCCGGCGTGTACGTCGCCGGCACCGCCCAGGGCAGTGCACAGGGACGTCTGGTGCACCAGCCCGACCACCCGCTCGCAGACGCAGACGGCTACGTGCGCTATCCGGACATCGACCTCGGCGACCAGATGAGCCAGCTGATCCTCGCGCAGCGCGGCTACCAGGCAAGCGCCGCCATCGTCGACCGCGCCCGCAACTCCTACGAATCCGCCCTGCAGATCGGACGCAGCTGATGGCCGCACTCCCCGGCATCGAAGCCATCTCCTCGAGTTTCACGCTCGCCCCTCCCGCCGTCGCGCCCGCGAAGGCCACCGACGACACGGCGTTCGCGAACAGTGTCACCGGCGCCATCGACGAGCTGCGCACGCTGCAGTCGGAGTCGGACAAGCTCAAGGTCGCCGCGGTGACCGGAGACCTCGATGACATCCACTCGGCGATGATCGCGTCGTCGAGGGCCGCCGTCACCCTCGAGCTCGTAGCCGCCGTGCGCAACAAGGGCGTCGACGCGTTCAACGAGATCATGCGGATGCAAGCCTGATGCCCCAGGCCGTCACCAACGTGTTCCAGCGGATCGGGCGCGTGATCGCAGGCTTCTCGCTCGCGCAGCGCACGATCGCGATCATCGGCGTCGCCGTGCTCGCCCTCGGGATCGTCGCGCTCTCCAGCTGGCTCACCCGCCCCACCTACACCCCGCTGTTCTCGGGCATGAGCGCCTCCGATGCGAACGCCGTGGTCGAGCAGCTGCGCTCGTCGTCGGTGCCGTACGAACTGGCGGACGGCGGAGCGACGGTGCTCGTGCCCGAGAAGGACGTGTACGACCAGCGCCTGGCCGCAGCGTCCGCCGGTCTTCCCGGCGCGAGCTCCGGCGGGTACTCGCTGTTGGACAAGATGGGCGTCACGACGAGCGAGTTCCAGCAGTCGGTGACCTTCAAGCGCGCGATCGAGGGCGAGCTCGCCGCCACCATCTCCTCGATCAAGGGCGTGACGGCCGCGTCGGTGCAGCTCGCCATCCCCGAGGAGAGCGTGTTCGTCTCCGAGACCGTCGACCCCACGGCTTCCGTGTTCGTGGAGACCTCGGGCAACTCGACGCTCTCCCCGAAGCAGGTCGAGGCGATCGTGCATCTGACCTCGGCCGCGGTCAGCGGCATGAAGCCGGAGAACGTGGCCGTGGTGGATCAGAGCGGCCAGACCCTCTCGGCCGCCGGCGTCGGCACGACCGGCGGCATCGACCAGCAGGCCAGCGACTACGAAGCACGGGTGACCGCGAACGTGCAGCAGATGCTCGACACGGTCGTCGGCCCCGGCAACGCCAAGGTGACCGTGGTCGCCGAGATCGACCACTCCGTGAACGAGCGCGTCGAGGAGACCTACACGCCCGCCGAGGGCGCGCCCCCGTTGACAGAGCAGACCAGGACCGACACGCAGAACGGCTCGAGCTCGAACGCCGGCGTGCTGGGCCCCGACAACATCGCGGTCCCCTCGGCCGGGGGCGACGGTACCTCCGAGTCGACGGAGACCTCGAAGACCAACGCGGTCAACAAGAGCACGCAGAGCACCTCGACACCCGCCGGCTCGCTGCTGCGGCAGTCGGTGTCCGTGGCCGTCGACGCCGGTGCGGGCGGCGACCTGAGCACCGCGCAGCTGAGCGACCTCGTCGAGACCGCCGCAGGGATCGACACCGACCGTGGCGACTCGATCGCCGTCGAGCTCGTCGCCTTCAACCAGACCAGTTCCGAGGCGGCGCAGGCGGCACTCCAGGCGGCGAAGGATGCCGAGGGCGCCGAGCGCCAGGCCGCGCTGCTGAACACCGTCATCATCGCAGCCGCCATCGCCATCCCGCTGCTCGCCGGTCTCGCCGCACTCATCATGCGTGCGCGCCGACGCCGCGGGGCCGACACCGAGTTCGAGGAGCTCTTCGGCGCCCGTCCGCCCGCGCTCTCCGCCCTCGACGCGGGCGCGACCGCCGCGATCGATCAGGCGCCGACCACGCCGTTGGCGTTCCTCGAGACGACGCCGGACCCCGAGCCGGAGCCCGACCCCGAGCCCGCGCAGGTGAGCCTCGAGCGCCGGCGCGCGGAGATCGACTCCCTCACGCGGCAGGACCCGAAGCGCACGGCCGAACTGCTGCGGACCCTCATCGACGACAGGCAGCAGGTATGACCGGACTGACCGATCGGCAGACAGCGGCCGTCGTCCTGATGAACCTCGATCGCGCCCAGGCGATCGAGGTGATGAAGCATCTGTCCGAAGCGGAGGCCGAGGCCGTCGCAGCCGAGATCATCGACCTGCAGAACCTGGACGCGGCGACCACCGCTCAGGCGCTCGGCCAGTTCCACCGCATCGCGTCGGGCCACCTGCCACCCGCTCGCGGAGGGCGCGACATCGCAGCGGGACTCCTGGAGGCGACGTTCGGCGCCGAACGCGCGGCCGCCGTGCTGGGCAGAGTCGGATCGTCGTCGATGAACTCGTCCTTCGAGTTCCTCGGATCCGCAGACCCGGCTCAACTCGCGACGCTGCTCGACGGCGAACTGCCTCAGACCGTCGCCCTGGTGCTCGCCCATCTGCCCACGGACCGTGCTGCCGCCGTGCTCTCCACGCTCCCCGACCCCACACGCACGGACGTCGCCCACGCGATCGCGACGATGGGTACCGCATCTCAGGAGGCGATCGCGATCGTGGCGGACGCCCTCAAGGCGCGGACCGGCACCTTCGCGGCGCGCGACACTCCTGAGGTGCTCGGCGGCGTCGAGCCCCTCGTCGAGATCATCGCCCGTTCCGGCGCCACGGTGGAGAAGGCGCTGCTGGCGAGCATCGAGGACAGGGACAGCGCGTTGGCCGAGGACATCCGCTCGCGCATGTTCACGTTCGCCGACATCGTCAAGCTGGACGACCGCGACACCCAGCGCGTGCTGCGAGGCATGGACATCCGCTCGCTCGCCCTGGCTCTCAAGGGCGCGCACCAGCCCATCGCCGACCTCATCCGTCGCAACGTCTCCGAGCGCAACAGGGAGAACCTCGACGAGGAGGCCCGCACGCTCGGCCCCGTGCGCGTCTCGCAGGTCGAGGAGGCCAGAGCGGAGATCGTGCGCACGATCCGCGCACTCGAGGCCGCCGGCGACATCACCGTGCAGCGCGCCGACGAGGACGAGTATGTCTACTGAGGCCTTCGCACCGGTGCTGTTCCCGCGTCTCGACGGCCGCGAGAACGGCGAGCAGTACGCGATCGCCCGCACGCGCGGCTACGCCGACGGGCATGCGGAGGGGTTCCGCGCCGGCCGCGCGGAGGCCGAGTCGGAGCAGCGCGCGGCGGACGAGGCGCGGGCAGCGAGCGAGGCGACCGAGGCGCAGCGGATCGAGACCGCGGTCGCCGCGCTCCACGCCGCAGCGCGGTCCCTGGGAGACCGGGAACGGGAGCTCACCGCCGCCGGTGAGGACCAGGTGCTGCGCTGCGCGATCGAGCTCGCGGAACTGATCCTGGTCGCGGAGCTCTCCGGGCCGGGCGCGGCCGCGGCCGCCGCCCTCCGACGCGCGATGACCGGCGCGGGCCCCGAAGCGATCCGCGAGGTGCGCCTGAACCCGGACGACCTCGCGACCCTGCAGACGTCCGCCGCGGAGCCGAGCGACATCGCCCTCGTCGCCGACCACGCGCTCCACCGGGGAGATGCCGTCGCCACCCTGGCTCACGGCCACATCGACGCCCGGATCGGAAGCGCGCTCGAGCGCGCCCGTCGCGCCCTCGCGGAGCACGCCCCGTGAGCGTCTGGGGCGCGGTGCGCGAGGCGGTTCGACCCGAGCGCATCGGCGAGGTCTCCCAGGTGCGCGGCCTCAGCGTGCAGGTGCGTGGCCTCGACGGGGCCGTCGGCGACGTCGTGACGCTGGACGGTGTCGATGCCGAGGTCGTCGCGATCAGCGAGGGCGGACTGCGCTGCATGCCACTCGCCCCTGTCGCCGGCCTCACGGTGGGAGCCCCTGTGCGCGCTCGCGGAGGAGCACTGCGGGTGCCGACAGGAGCAGCGCTCCTCGGACGCGTCCTCGACGGTCTGGGCCGCCCGATCGACGGGAAGGGTCCGCTGACCGGTGCTGTGCCGGTGAGCCTCGACCATGCTCCGCCCTCCATCATGGGCCGCGACCGGATCGACTCGCCCCTTCCGCTCGGCGTACGGACGCTCGACACACTCGTCAGCGTCGGACGCGGTCAGCGCGTCGGACTCTTCGCGGGTTCCGGTGTGGGGAAGTCGTCGCTGCTGTCGATGATCGCGCGCGGCACCGAAGCAGAGGTCACCGTGATCGCGCTGGTCGGCGAGCGCGGACGCGAGGTGCGCGAGTTCATCGAAGACGACCTCGGGCCGGAAGGACTCGCCCGCTCCGTCGTGGTGGTCTCGACCTCGGACCAACCTGCCATGGCCCGCATCCGCGCCGCGTACACCGCCACCAGGATCGCCGAGGCCTTCCGCGACGACGGCGCACACGCCATCCTCATGATGGACTCGCTCACGCGCGTCGCCATGGCGCAGCGCGAGATCGGGCTCTCGGCCGGGGAGCCTCCGGCCACCCGCGGATACCCGCCCTCCACGTTCTCCCTCCTCGCCGGTCTGCTCGAGCGGGCAGGCACGGACACGCGCGGTTCCATCACCGGCATCTACACGGTGCTCGTCGACGGCGACGACCACAACGAGCCGATCGCCGACACGGTGCGGTCGATCCTCGACGGCCATGTCGTGCTCGACCGGGCGCTCGCACTGTCAGGCCACCACCCCGCGATCGACGTGCTCGGATCGGTGTCGCGTGTCGCCGGCAAGGTCACGACCCCCGAGCGCCGGGCGCACGCCGCGACGCTCCGCGCCGTGCTGGCCGCCCGCCGACGCGCCAACGACCTCATCGACATCGGTGCATATCAAGCCGGAGCGGATGCCCGCATCGACGCCGCGATCGCCCATGAGAAGGAGATCAGCGCGTTCCTCACGCAGCCCCTCGACGAGACCTGTGAGATCGAGGATTCCTGGCGTCGCCTGGACGACCTCGTGGCATCGTTCGGAGGAGTGTCATGAAGCGGTCGTTCTCGCTCGCCGGTCTGCTGCGGGTCAGGGAGATCCAGGAACGCGCAGCGGCCCAGCGCCTCTCGCGCGCCGTGATCGACGCGCAGCACACGGAGGCGCGCGATCGATCCCTCCGCGCGCACCTGTCCGCGGTCGGAAGCGAAGCCGTCGACGTCCGCTCCCTCGCCGCGCTCGCGGCAGCTCGCGTCGCCGGCCGGACCCTGCTGGTCGACCTGACGACCCTGTCCGAACTGCAGAAGCGGACGGTGGACGAGGCGAGGACAGAGCACGCCGAAGCGCGGAGGGCGATGCGCGGACTCGACCGGCTCGCCGAAGCGCACGCCCTCCGGATGCGGACCGCGGAGCTGCACGCCGAGCAGACGGAGCTCGACGAGATCGGTTCGCGCACGAGCAGCACGACCACGGAGGACCACGCATGACGTCTCTCGGCATCGTCGACATGCTCACCCCGCGGATGAACCGTGCTGCGGGATCGCCCACCGACGCCCGTCAGCCCACCCCCGGAGCCGTGGCCTTCGCCGATGTCATCATCGATGCCTCGCGTGCCACCGACGATCGGGCGGCTGACACGTCGGCGAGCGCACCCGCCGACGACTCTTCCCCCGATCTCGCGACAGTTCACCCCGCGCCGTCCGACCCCACGGCCTCACCCGTGCCATCCGGTCCGATTCCGCCCAGCGTCGCCCTGCCCACCCCCGTGCCGACCAGCCCGGCTCCGCCCGTGGAGGAGACCCTGCTCGGCGTCGGAGCTCCGACGGGGACACCGCCGACGGCTCACGCCCCGGGAGGCGCCGCTTCGACGGGTGCGTCCGGCGGCACTGCCGTGGGCGAAGGGGCAGCGGGCGTGATCGAGATCGGGTCGCCACCGTCCCCCGCGGGATCGGTCGCCGCCGCCTCAGGTCTCGCGACCGGCGGTGCATTGCCGTCACCGCCGCTCAGCGGACCGGCGGCCATGAGGATGTCGGCGGATGCGACGACGGTGGCTGCTCCGGAGACGGATGCGCTCAGCTCGACCTCGACCTCGACCTCGACCTCGACCTCGGCTTCGACATCGACTTCCAGCGCGGGGAACGCCGGCACTGCCGCGTCAGCGCTCTCGACCACCGCGGCCCTCCCCGCCGGCGGGAGCACCGCAGCAGATGCCCGCGGAGCAGCGGGCGCAGAGGATCAGACGATCGTCCCGTCGGATCCGGTGTCGGAGTCCACGGCCCCGGTCGCGCCGACCGGCCCGTCGGCGACCCCGGCGCATTCGGTCCCCCATGCCACCGGCGACGCGTCCACCGCGACTCCGGCGATCGGGGGCACGACCCCCGCGACGCCCGTGTCCACTGCGACGGCTCCGAGCGTCGTCGCGACGGCCCGTCCCGCGCTGTTCACCCAGATCACGACCCCCATCGTCTCGCTCGCGCAGGCACCGGACGGCGACCACAGCCTCACGCTCACCGTGTCGCCCGAGAACCTCGGTCCCGTGACGGTGCGCGCCCACATCTCCGGGGGCGCGATCCACATCGAGCTGCACGCGCCGAACGACCTCGGCAGGGAGGCGCTGCGCGCGATCCTCGTCGACCTCCGTCGCGACCTCGCCGCCGCGGCACCCCATGCGTCCCTCCTGCTGTCGACCTCGGACGACGGACCCGCCGCTTCGAACCCGCAGAGCTCCGGCGGCGGCGGTGCAGCCGGTGGGTCTTCGCACACCGCGGGTGCGGACCAGGGTCGGGCGGGACCGGGAACACCGAACGGCCGTGACGGGACGACCGGAACCGCAGTGCCGGGAGGCTCACCTTCCGCGGATCACCCTTTATCCGTCGATCCGACTTCCCCGCTGACTTCGCCGCACGGCGGCATCGACATCTTCGCCTGATCCGAGAGGAACCCACGACCATGGTCGAACCGATCTCCGGCACCATCCCGCCCTCGGGAGTGCAGACCGGCAGCACCACACCCGCGTCCGAGCGCAAGAAGACGCTCGACTCCGAGGTCTTCCTTAAGCTCCTGGTGACGCAGCTGACCAACCAGGACCCCAGCTCGCCCATGAACACCAACGAGATGATCTCGCAGACCACGCAGTTGGCCTCCATGGAGCAGCTGACCGCCCTCACGGCGACCTCGACCGAGAGCTTCGCCCTCAGCATGCGTCAGACCGCTGCGGCATTGATCGGCCACGAGGCGCAGTACGTCGATGAGAAGGGTGTCACCCAGAAGGGCATCGTCACATCGGTGTCCTACGCCGGCGCCGTGCCGCTGGTCACCATCGGCGAGGCCTCCATCCCCCTCGACGCCGTCTCCGGCGTCTCCGTCGCTCCCCGTCCGCAGTCCTGACCAGTCCATCCAGAAAGGCATCACCATGCTCCGCTCTCTGTTCGCCGGAATCTCGGGTCTGCGTTCTCACCAGACCATGCTCGACGTCACGGGCAACAACATCGCCAACGTCAACACGACCGGCTTCAAGGCCTCGGCCGTGCAGTTCCAGGACTCGCTCTCCCAGCTCGTGCGCAACTCGATGATGCCGCAGCAGGCCGCCGGCGGTCAGAACCCCGCCCAGGTCGGCCTCGGCGTGCAGGTGGCCGGCATCAGCACCAACTTCGCCTCCGGGGCACCGCAGCCCACGGGCGTGCCGACCAACCTCATGATCGCCGGAGACGGATTCTTCGTCGTGCGCTCGGGCGGCGAGACCCTCTACACCCGCAACGGTGGATTCTCGTTCGACGCGAGCGGCAAGCTGGTCTCGGCAGACGGCGCCCTTGTCCAGGGCTGGACGGCGCAGAACGGCGTCATCGTCCCCGGTCAGGGCATCGGCGACATCCGACTTCCGGTCGGCGCACTCAGCCCCGCCGCGGCGACCACGACGGCGCGTGTCACGGGGAACCTGCCCTCGGGTGCCGCCGTGGGCGAGCAGCTGGTGCGCGACATCAAGACCTACGACGCCGAGGGTACGGCGACCTCGCTGCGCCTCACCTTCACCCGCACGGCCACGGGCTGGAACGTCACCGAACCGGGCGGCACGAACACCGCTCTCACGTTCACGGACGGCAAGCAGGGCGCAGCCTCGTCCATCGTCTCCGGTGGTGTCACGGTGGACCTCTCAGCGGTCACCGGTTTCGCGGATGTCAGCGACGTCGCGATCAAGGAGCAGAACGGCAAGCCGGCCGGCACCCTGAGCTCGTACGCGCTGATGAACGACGGCAGCCTGGTCGGCACGTTCAGCAACGGCGACACCGAGGTACTCGCCCGCGTCGCGCTGGCCGGATTCGTCAACCCCGGCGGACTCGAGAAGGCGGGCTCCTCGCAGTACCGGCCGAGCGGGAACTCCGGAGAGCCGACGCTCGGTCAGGCGGGCTCCGACGGTCTCGGCGGCATCATCAGCGGCGCGCTCGAGATGTCCAACGTCGACCTGTCGCAGGAGTTCACCAACCTGATCGTCGCGCAGCGCGGCTTCCAGGCCAACGCCCGCATCATCACCACGAGCGACGAGGTGCTGCAGGAGCTGACGAACCTCAAGCGCTGAGCCGTCGGGGAGCCGCGGCGGCCTGCATGCTCACGAGCGCGCCGCGGCTCCCCCGACGTCAGACGAGCTCGCTCACCAACTGTTCGATGCGCGCGCGGATGTCGTCGCGGATGGGGCGGACAGCGTCGATGCCCTGGCCTGCCGGGTCGTCGAGCTTCCAGTCCTCGTAGCGCTTGCCCGGGAAGAACGGGCAGGCGTCGCCGCATCCCATCGTGATGACGACGTCGGATGCCTGCACGGCTTCGGTCGTGAGCACCTTGGGCTGCTCGGAGGTGATGTCTATGCCGAGCTCGCTCATAGCTTCGACCGCGATCGGGTTGATCTGGTCGGCGGGCATGGAACCGGCAGAGCGGACGTCGATGCGGTCCCCTGCGATGTCGCGGAGGAAACCGGCCGCCATCTGGGAGCGTCCGGCGTTGTGCACGCAGACGAAGAGGACCGAGGGCTTGGTGGTCGTGTCAGTCATGGTTGCTCCAGGTGAGAGGTCTTGTCAGTTGAGGAGTTCGTCGACGAGCGCACGCACGCGTTCGGCGATGTCGTCGCGGATGGCTTCGACGCCTTCGCGCGACGCGAGGGCAGGATCTCCGACCGCCCAGTCGTCATAGCGGACGCCGGGGATGATGGGGCAGACATCACCACACCCCATGGTGATGACGACGTCGGCTGCACGCACGGCGTCATCAGTGAGCGGCTTCGGGAAGCGCTCTGCAGCCTGGTCGCCTTCGATCTCTGCGAGAAGCGAGCGGACGTGCGGGTGGACGACGTCGGCGGGAGCGGAACCCGCAGAGCGTGCGACGACCTTTCCGGCAGCCAGCTGGTTCACGAGAGCGGCAGCGAGCTGTGAGCGCCCCGCGTTGGCGACGCAGACGAAGAGCACCTGGGGTGCTGCAGCCTCGCGGTCGCGGGTCAGGTCCGCGAGCCGTTGACGGGCGAAGCGCTCAGTCAGCGGAACGAGTGCTGAGGTGACGCGTGCGGTGCGTGCGAGCGCGGTGTAGGACTCGCGGACGGTCGTGAGGACGACGTCTGCTTCGAGTTCGGGAACTTCCGCTGCGAGCTCCTCGGCGAGACGGGTCACCCGTGCGTCGAAGTCCGGTCGCAGTGGACCGTCGTCGTCTATGCTTCCGGGTGCGACCGAGGCGGGGGCGAAGGAGTCCAGCAATGCGGTGACGGCCCCGCGCCTGGTCGGGTTGATGCGGTACCAGACCCAGGTTCCGCGTCGTTCGGAGGTGAGGACATCGACGTCCTTGAGCACCTTGAGGTGATGGGAGACCGTCGGCTGCGAGACATCGGCGAGCTCGGCGAGGTCGCACACGCAGGACTCGCCGCGCGGGTCGGAGGCGATGGCCGACAGCATCCGCAGGCGCAGCGGGTCCGACAGCGCCTTCAGGGTGGCCGCCACTGAGGAGGCTGCTTCCAGACCGATGGCATGGGTGGCGACGGGACTGCAGGTGTCAGTGTCGGTCGCAACGGTGACGTTCATGACGGCATCCTTTCAGCGGTGTACGGGTCGGTGTGGAACCAGCGGCGGGCCGCCCAGAGGGAGACGTACACGAGCCCGACGAGAACCGGGACCTCGATCAGCGGGCCGACGACGCCGGCGAGGGCCTGCCCGGACGTCGCTCCGAACGTGCCGATGGCGACGGCGATGGCGAGCTCGAAGTTGTTGCCGGCCGCGGTGAATGCCAGGGTCGAGGAGCGGGCGTAACCGAGTCCGAGTGTCTTCCCGGTGAACAGGCCGATGAACCACATGACCGCGAAGTAGGCCAACAGAGGAAGCGCGATCCGGGCGACGTCCCACGGGCGGCTGGTGACCTGTTCCCCCTGGAGGGCGAACAGCAGCACGATGGTGAACAGCAGCCCGTAGAGGGCCCAGGGACCGATCTTCGGCAGGAAGCGGTCTTCGTACCAGTCGCGCCCCTTCGCACGCTCTCCGATGAGGCGGGAGGCGAAGCCGGCGATGAGGGGGATGCCGAGGAAGATCAGCACGTTCAGTGCGATCTGCCAGACCGAGATCTCCAGCCCCTGCGAGTCCAGCCCCAGCCAGCCGGGGAGCACGGTGAGGTAGAACCAGCCCAGCAGCGAGAACGCGACGACCTGGAAGACCGAGTTGATGGCGACGAGGACTGCGGCCGCTTCGCGGTCACCGCAGGCGAGATCGTTCCAGATGACGACCATGGCGATGCAGCGCGCGAGCCCGACGATGATGAGTCCTGTGCGGTACTCGGGCAGATCGGGCAGGAACGCCCAGGCGAGGACGAACATCAGCGCAGGGCCGACGATCCAGTTGAGCACCAGCGACGAGATGAGCAGCTTCTTGTCACCCGTGACGGCGGCGACCTTGTCGTAGCGGACCTTCGCGAGGACCGGGTACATCATCACGAGCAGGCCGAGCGCGATAGGAACGGAGATCCCACCGAGCTCGAGGCCGGCCAGGAGATCGGAGACGCCCGGGATGAAGCGGCCGACGAGGATACCCCCGACCATGGCCAGGCCGATCCACAGCGGCAACCACCGATCCAAGGTGGACAGACGCCGAGCGGCCGGGGCGGTGGTGGGCACGGTTGCGGTGCTCATGCGAAGAGCTCAGCTTCTTGTATCGACATACGTCTATATTGACATTCATAAATATAGAACGCAATCGCTGCTCGGGGAGTTCATCTGCCGGGCACCCTGGCAACCTGACTCGTCGATTGGACACGGAAGGGCGGGCCTCCTCTGAGGAGCCCCGCCCTTCCGCCACCCGAAATCAGCCGACAGTGACGGGCCGCGCGCCGATCCGGATAGCCGAGGGAGCCGCACAGCAGCTGCCCGCGTCGTCGTCGAAGTCGCCGGATCCCCCACACACGCCGGTATCGGGGAGGACGAGCTCGCTGCGCCCTGCGGCCTCATGATCTCCCACCAGGTGCGCGGCGACACTTCGCACCTGCTCGAAGCCGGTCAACGCGAGGAAGGTCGGCGCCCGGCCGTAGGACTTCGCGCCGACGATGAAGAACCCCTGCTCCGGCTGCGCGAGCTCTCGCGCTCCCGTGGCCCCCACGGATCCGCAGGAGTGGATGTTCGGGTCGATCTCGGACGCGATGCCAGCGACCGCCTCGAGCGCGGGATCGAGATCGATCCGGAGCTCTCGCAGCATCTCAGTGTCCGGCCGAAAGCCCGTGAGTGCGAACACGCGACCGACGCCTTCCACCTCGCGCCCGTCTTCGGCGACCACGGTCAGCCCGTCAGCGGTCTGCCGGAACGCGGCGACCCGGAATCCGGTCACCAGCTCCACGACACCCGCGTCGACCATCTTGCGCGCGCGAGAGCCGAGCGCGGCCCGTTCGGGAAGCTCATCTCCGGCGCCGCCTCCGAAGACGTTCGTTGCCGCCCCCCTACGGAGCATCCAGGTGACGCGGGTGCCAGGGGCCCGTCGTGCCAGCTCGCTCAATCTCAGGACGGCGTGCGCGGCAGAGTGCCCCGCTCCCACGACGACGACGTGCGACCCCGCGAGCTCTGACACATCGACCGGGATGCGGTACGAGATCAGATCCGATGCTGCGGCCTCCCCGAGGGCGGGATATCCATCCGCTCCCGCCGGATTCGGAAGAGCCCAAGTGCCGCTCGCGTCGATGACAGCGCGAGCGAGAACTCGCGACTCCTGTCCGTCCGCGCTGACCGTATGCACAACGAAGGGCTGGCCCCTGCGCCCGCCCTCGACGACTTTGTCACGGCCGTGACGAGCGACTCCAGTGACGGTCGTCGCGTAGTGGACCCGCTCACCCAAGGCATTCGCCAGAGGCGCCAGGTAGCCGTCCACCCAGTCGGCGCCGGTCGGATATCCCGACACCGGTGCAGCCCAGCCGGTCGCCTCAAGAAGACGACGTGCTGCAGCGTCAGTGAGCTCCGGCCAGGCCGAGAACAGGCGCACGTGTCCCCACTCGGAAACCGCAGCAGCAGGCCCCTCACCACGCTCGATCACCATCACGTTCTCGTCGCGTTCGACGAGATGCGCCGCGGCGGCGAGGCCCTGCGGACCCGCTCCGACGATGACGACAGGTAACTCAGACATGACATCTCCTCACATTGACAAAGTTCAATATGAAGACTGTCGCTCACCTATCGAAGATTGTCAATACGTGGCAGACTAGACCCGTGACCGTGTCAACGACAATCGAAGCGACATCCTGCTGCGTTCCGCCCATAGCACCCTCGATGACCGTCGAGGATGCGGAACGCGTTGCCCGGGTCTTCAAAGCGCTTGGCGACCCCACGCGCGTCCGACTGTTGTCGCTCATCGCCGCCGGAGCTGGCGGAGAAGCGTGCATCTGCGACCTGACCGAGCCTGTGGGACTCTCGCAGGGCACGGTGTCCCACCACATGAAACTGCTCGCGGAAGCGGGACTGGTCACGCGAGAACAGCGCGGCAAGTGGGCGTACTTCGCTCTGAACGTCGACGCGATGGATGCGGCTGCCGCTGCTCTCCACGCGGTCTGAGCACCTCGATCGTCAGAGCTCGCGGAGCTCCGAGGTCATCTCCCCGCCGGCGTCCCCCGTGTTGACGGTCCCCTTCGGCTCGAAGAGGATGGCGTGCACTTCTTCGTCGGCTCGCGGGCAGTGCTCCACGCCCTGCGGCACGACGAACACGTCGCCCGGTCCCAGCTGATCCGAACACCCCGCGCTCCCCCGGTACTGTCGTATCCGGAAGAACGGAGCCGGAGATGAACGCCCTCGACGCATTCGGCACCATCGCCGAGGTCTTGTCCTGGATCGGGCTCGGCATCGGCCTGCCCCTGCTCGTCATCGTGCTCCTGGTGAAGATGCATGACGGCTCCTGGCTGCCTCAGGAGGTCGTCATCGTCGAGGAGCAGGACGGCCGGGCGCGCGCCCGCTGGTTCGCGGCCGGCGATTTCCGGGAACGCCCGCTCCGCTCCGACGAGTCCGCCCACTGGCGCGGACGTGAGGAAGTCGACGCGTTCGTCAGCGCGCGTCACCCCGGCCTGATGCGGTTCGAGCCCCGACGACCGCTGCTCCATGCCTTCCAGGTGCTCGGGATCACTCTGGCCGCGGTCGGAGGCTGTGCGGTCGTCTTCTCCGTCGTCCTGCTGTTCGTCGGCTGAGGCACGGAGTCCGCGCACAGTGTTCGCGGGCAGGATGGAAGACATGTCCGCATCGCCGCTCGCCGCACGTCCCTGGCTCGACTCCTATGCGGACGGCGTTCCCGCCGAGATCGAGGAACCATCGCAGACGCTGCCCGAGATGCTCGCCGCGAGTGTCAAGGCGTTCTCTCGGCGACCGGCGCTGGACTTCTTCGGTGCCGTCACGTCGTACCGTGACCTCGGCGAGCAGGTCGAACGGGCCGCCGAGGGATTGCGTCGGCTCGGGGTCGGCGCCGGCGACAGGGTGGCCCTGGCACTGCCCAACTCTCCGCAGCACGTCGTGGCGTTCTATGCGATCCTCCGGCTCGGGGCGATCGTGGTCGAGCACAACCCGCTGTACACCGCACGCGAGCTTCGCCACCAGTTCGAAGATCATGGGGCGCGGGTCGCCGTCGTGTGGGACAAGTCCGCCGACACGATCGCTGGATTCCCCGCCGACGTCAGGGTCGAGCACATCGTGAGCGTCGACATCACCGAGGCGATGCCGCTGTCGAAGCGCCTCGCTCTCCGTCTGCCTCTGCCCAAAGCCCGCGAGGCCCGCGCGAAGCTCACCGGCACCCCGAAAGCGCGGCACCTGATCGAGTGGAAGCAGCTCGCTGCGCACCGACGCATCTCACGCCGAGTGCCGGGGCCGACCTTGGACGACACCGCGCTCCTGCAGTACACCAGCGGCACGACGGGCGTCCCGAAGGGAGCGATCCTCACCCACTCCAACCTCCGAGCCAATGCGATGCAGGGGCGGGCGTGGGTGCCCGGACTCGTCGACGGCGAGGAGACCTTCTACGGTGTGCTGCCGCTGTTCCACGCGTACGGCATGACTCTGTGCCTGACCTTCGCGATGAGCATCGGAGCGCGGCTGGTCCTGTTCCCCGCGTTCGACCTGGGCCTGGTCACGGCTGCGGCACGGACGACGCCACCCACGTTCCTTCCGGCCGTGCCGCCGATCTACGACGCTCTCGCCCGCGCAGCCGCCCGAGGGACCATCGACCTCTCGACCGTGCGCTTCGCCATCTCCGGAGCGATGAGCCTCCCTGTCGCGACGGTGAAACGCTGGGAGGAGGCGACCGGCGGCCTGCTCGTCGAGGGCTACGGCATGACGGAGAGCTCGCCGGTGGCGCTCGGCAACCCGATGGGCCCGACACGTCGCCCCGGCACCGTCGGTGTGCCCTTCCCGAGCACGGAGATCCGGATCGTGGACCCCGCTGACCCCGATGTCGACCTGTCCGCCGGTGATCCAGGGGAACTGCTCCTGCGCGGCCCGCAGGTGTTCCAGGGGTACTGGCGTCGTCCGGGTGAGACGGCCGACGCGCTGCTGCCCGACGGGTGGCTCCGCACAGGCGACATCGCCCAGGTCTCTCCCGACGGCTTCGTGACCATCGTCGACAGGCTCAAGGAACTCATCATCACGGGAGGCTTCAACGTGTCGCCGAGCGAGGTGGAGGATGCGCTCGTCGCCCACCCCGATGTCGAGGCCGCAGCGGTCGTCGGTCTCCCCAAGCCGCACGGTGGAGAAGAGGTCGTCGCGGCAGTGGTGCTCCGCGACGGAGCTGCTCTCGAGGTCGATGCGCTGCGCGACTTCTGCCGCACCCGGCTCACGCCCTACAAGGTGCCGCGACGGATCACGGCCGTCGACGACCTCCCCCGGTCCCTCATCGGCAAGGTGCTGCGGCGCCAAGTGCGCGACCAGCTGCTCGCCGACCGCTGAGTCCGCTGAATCCTGGCGTCGATCACCGACGGCGAGCCCGCCTAACGCGCAACGCCGTCCGGCCGACAGTCACCCCCGACAGCCCAGGACGGGCCGTCGGGTCTGTGCTCTTCGGAACGCGGACGGATCTTTCCAGGATGGAGCCCATGATCGTCCTCACGCGCCTGAACCGTTCGCGGTTCGCGGTGAATCCCGACCTGATCGAACGTGTCCAGGCAACGCCGGACACGACGCTCATCATGGTCGACGGTGCGACCTTCGTCGTCACCGAGACGATGGATGACGTGATCGCGCAGATCACCCGGTTCCGCGCCGGGGTGCTGGCAACCGCCGCCGCCCTGATCGCCGAAGCGGGAACCGATTCCGTGGCCCCCGCTTCTGAGGTCGGTCTCTGATGGATCCGTCTCTCATCCTCGGACTGATCCTCGCGTTCGGCGCCCTGATCGCCATGATCAACCTCGAGGGCGCGACCCTCGGATCGCTGCTGATCCCCGCCCCGATGGTGCTGGTCTTCGGAGCCACGATCGCCGTCGGCATCGCGAGCGGCACCATGCGCGATGCGCTGCATGCGGTCAAATCGCTCCCCCGCGCGTTCCGCGGTGAGCGCCGCACCGCGTCGAGCATGATCGACACGGTGGTCGGCTACGCCGAGAAGGCGCGTGCCGAAGGGCTCCTCGCCCTCGAGCAGGGACTCGAGGACGAGAAGGACCCGTTCCTGCGCCAGGCACTGCAGAGCATCGCCGACGGCACGGACGCGGAAGACCTGCGCACGCTGCTGGAGGACGAGCTCACCTCGACCGCCGCCCGCAACCGCACCGCCTCACGCTTCTACATGACGCTCGGAGGCTTCGCGCCAACGGTCGGCATCATCGGCACCGTCGTCTCCCTCACGCACGTGCTCGAGAAGCTCGACAAGCCGGACACCCTCGGTCCGATGATCGCGACAGCATTCGTGGCGACGCTGTGGGGTCTGCTCTCGGCAAACTTCATCTGGCTGCCCATCGGCGGTCGCCTGCAGCGGCTCGGCGAGCTCGAAGTCGAGCGCATGACGGTGCTCATGGAGGGCATGCTCGCGGTCCAGGCCGGCGCTCCGCCCCAGTTCGTGAACGAGCGTCTGCGAGCGCTGGTGTCCGAGCGTCCCGCTGCCCGATCCGGCCGGAAGGCCCGCACCTCAGCAGCCGAGGAGACGGAGCAGGCGTCATGAGCGTCCGTGCCCGTCGCCGCGTGCCGCAGGAGGAGCACAGCGGTCCGGACGAGCGGTGGATGGCGTCCTACATGGACATGGTGACCGTGCTGATGTGCATGTTCATCGTGCTGTTCGCCATGTCGACCGTCGACCAGGAGAAGTTCGAGGCTCTGAGCGCTTCTCTCGCCACGGGCTTCGGGCAGGAGCCGTCCGACGAGATCGACGCCACGACGGGCGTGGTCGTGCCCCCGGAGCTGGTCGACGAGAAGGGCGAGGACTTCGCCGACGTCGACCTGGCCGCCGCGCAGACCGAGTTCAACGAGCTCTCGGCGCTTCGCGAGCGTCTGCGCCAGGTGCTCGCCGACAACGGTCTCGAGGCGGATGTCACGTTCACGATCGACGAGCGCGGCCTCACGATCGGGCTGGTGAGCGCGGAGACGTTCTTCGACACGAACAGCACGACGCTCAGCGACAAGGCGCTCCTGGTCCTCGATGCGCTCGGCTCCGTACTGGTCACCACCACCAACGAGATCTCGGTCGAGGGCCACGCCGACGTGCGTGGGTCGGTCGCCCCGTACCCGACGAACTGGGAGCTCTCCGCCGGCCGCTCGACGCAGGTGCTGCGACACCTCGTGGAGGCCTCGGGTCTTCCCCCCGCCCATCTCAAGTCGGTCGGCTTCGGCGACACGCGTCCTGTCGCCGCCGGAGATGCACCGGACGCACTGGCCCAGAATCGCAGGGTCGACATCGTGGTCCTGTCCGATGCGAACGAGGAGGTGCGAGCCCTCATCCCCCAGGCCCAGGCGGGGAAGCCGGCCTCCTGAGCACCCTTCCCTCCTAACGCACGCCGATCACCGCCCGATAGTCCGGTTCGTGGTGATCGATAACAGCGTGCGCTCCGAAGTGCGCGCGGGGACGACGGCGAAGGCCCCCGAAGTCGAGGTGTACGACTTCGGCCGTTCCGCGACCCTCTCCCGCGAGCACACCCGCGCCCTGGAACTCGCCTTCGAGACGTTCTCGCGGCAGTGGTCGGCGCAGCTGTCGGCGAAGATCCACGTGCGGGCCACGATCGCGGTCGAGCACGTCGGGATGATGACCTACGGCGAGTACGCCCAGTCCCTCCCCACCACGACCACCATGATCGTGTGCGCGCTCCCCGAATCCGAAGAGCGCCTCATCGTGCAGCTGCCCACCTCCGCCGCGACGGCGTGGATCGTGCAGATGGTCGGCGGCCGGGCATCGACCGCCTCGGAGGACCGCACCTTCACCCCGATCGAGCAGGCCCTGATCCGCTCGTTGATCGTCGACGCGATCGACCACCTCACCGGGGCGCTCGATGGTCTGCTCCCCGTCGGCGTCTCGTTCAGCGGCATCCAGTACAGCTCGCAGTTCGCGCAGGTCGCGGCTGCCGGTGAGCCCGTCATCGTCGCGCGGTTCTCGATGCGTCTGGCTGGTCGCACGGTGCCGACGAGCGTGATGCTGCCCGCCTCGGTGCTCGCCGGATTCACCGTGCGTCCCCCCGACCTCGAGCGCACTGCCGCACCCGACCGGATCCGCCGCCAGGTCGAGGTGGCACCGGTCGAGGTGGCTTTGCGGCTCGCACCCCGAACGGTTCTGCCGCGCGAGGTGCTCGATCTCGCTGTGGGCGACATCATCGCCTTCCCGCACTCCGCCGACCGTCCGATGGTCCTCACCGTCGGTGATCAGACCATCGCGACCGCTGCCGTTGGCAGCGCGGGCGCGCGGCTGGCCTGTGTCGTCACCACCACCGTCCCCGATCCCGCATCCGCCGAGGAGTCCGCGTGAGCAGCACCACCACCTACGAGTCCGCCGTCGCCGCCGCCTTCGCCGCATCGCTCCCGACGCCCTCCCCGCTCATCGCACGCGCCTCCCAGGTCTCGGGCGACACCGGCGACGCCGTGATCGTGCAGTTCGTCGGCGAGGCCAGCGCCCAGCTCGCCGTGCAGCTCTTCGAGCCGGAGATCCTGGTCGACGGGCTCGGCGGCACACCGCTCACCGATCGGTTGCGCGATGCCCTCGAGACCGCGACCAGCGCACTGGGCTCCGGCGCTCTCGGCGAGGCCGCCGTGGGCGATGCCTCCGCCCTCTTCGCGGACCCGGCTGTGCAGCTGTTCGATCTGCAGGACGACGCCGATCACACGGTCGGACGCCTGGCCGTCGTCGTCACCCGCGCGCCGGCAGGAGCCGCGAACCCGTCCCGCCGGCTGCACCGCATCGCCGGCGTCGAGATGGAGCTCACCGTCGAGATCGGCCGCACCAGGATGGCGGTGCGCGACGTGCTGGACCTGGAACCCGGACGCATCGTCGAGCTCGACCGCTCCGCCGGCGCCCCCGCCGACATCAAGCTCAACGGACGCGTCATCGCCCATGGCGAGGTCGTCGTGGTCGATCAGGACTACGCGGTGCGCATCACCCGCATCCTCGAGAACGTCGAGGCCTGACCCTGGACGACCTCCTGCTCGGCCTGCGGGTCGTGCTCTCGCTCGCCGCAGTACTCGGAGTGCTGTGGTTCCTGCAGCGCCGTGTCGCGCGCACGCAGGCCCGTCGTCGCGACAGTGAGGCGATCACGGTGCTCGGACGCCAGGGAGTCGGCCCGAAGGCGCAGATCGTCGTGATCCAGACCGAGGACGCCCGATACGTGCTCGGCGTCACGGAGCACGGCGTGAACGTCGTCGATCGGCTGCCGGTCAAGCGGACCGACACCTCGGAGGAGAGACCCCGCCCGGCATGGTCGCCGGCGACCACGGAAGCGGCGTCCGACGCCGCGGAGTTCGACCGGATCCTGGCCGCGGCGGCCCTGACGGAATCGACGGACATCCCTCCGGAGTCATCGGCGCCGCAGCGCCGCGTGCGGCACCGCAACGATCCGCTGCGCGGCTCCATCCTCTCCCCCGAGACGTGGCGGCAGACCGCCGAGGCCATCCGGCGCACCCGATGAACGTCACCCGTGGGGTCGTCGACGGGCGCGCACTGCGACGAATCGCGCTGATCCTCGCCGCGGCACTCGCACTCGTCGTGGTCCTCACCCTCATCGCGGGCACGGCCGCCCACGCACAGGTGACCCCGGACGATCAGGGCGAGGGCGTCACGATCGACATCAACGGCGTCGACGGCGGTCCGTCGGGGTCGATCCTGACCCTGCTGGGCATCACGCTGCTCTCGGTCGCCCCCGCGTTGCTGCTGATGATGTCGTCGTTCACGAAGATCTTCGTCGTGCTGGCGATGACCAGGAACGCCCTCTCGTTGCCGACCATCCCCCCGAACCAGGTTCTGGCGGGGCTGTCCCTCTTCCTGTCGCTGTTCATCATGTGGCCGGTGCTCACCGAGATCAACACGGTCGCGGTGCAGCCCTACATCGACGGCTCGCTCTCGTTCACACAGGCCATCGACGTGGGCCAGCTGCCCCTGCAGGAGTGGATGCTCCGCTTCACCCGCGAAGAGGACCTCGCGCTCATGACGCGGATGGCCGGCCAGCCCAACCCCGAGGACCCCTCGAGCGTCCCGATGTACACGCTCATCCCCGCGTTCATGATCTCCGAGCTGCGCGCGGCGTTCATCATCGGCTTCGTGATCTTCATCCCGTTCCTGGTGATCGACCTCGTCGTGGCAGCGGCGCTGATGTCGATGGGCATGATGATGCTCCCGCCCGTCATGATCTCGCTGCCGTTCAAGATCCTGCTGTTCATCCTCGTCGACGGCTGGGGGCTCATCATCAGAGCCCTCCTGGAGAGTTACGGAGGGGTCGGATGAGCCCCGAGGCGGTCATCGACATCGGCACGCAGGGACTGATCATCGCGGCGAAGCTCGCCGCCCCCGTCCTGGTCACCGCGCTCGTCGTCGGCTTCGCGATCTCGCTGTTGCAGTCCATCACCCAGGTGCAGGAGGTGACGCTGTCGTTCGTCCCGAAGATCGTCGCCGTCGGCATCGCACTGTTGATCGCCGGCAACTGGATGATCGCCGAGATGATCGCCTTCACCAACGAGATGTTCGCCCGTATCCCCTCGCTGTTGAGTGGATGACGGCGTGTACATCCCCATCGATTTCGCGTGGCTGGAGGCCACGATGCTCACCGCGGTGCGCATCACGGCCTTCATCATGATCGCTCCGCCGTTCTCCTACGGGGCGATCCCGGTGCGCGTGAAGGCGATGCTCGCGATCGGGCTCTCCCTCGCCGTCGGCACCGCCGTCGCCCCCGGGTACGAGAACCTCGACACCGGTCCCTTCCTCGGCGCGCTCGTCCTGCAGCTCGTCACGGGTGCCCTGCTGGGGTTCCTGGTGCTGCTGTGCTTCTCCGCGCTCCAGGCCGCGGGGAGCCTGATCGACGTCTTCGGCGGGTTCCAGCTCGCGCAGGCGTTCGATCCCCACTCGATGGTCAACGGCGCGCAGTTCACCCGGCTGTTCCACATCACCGCGCTCACGCTGCTGTTCGCCTCGGGCGGGTACCAGCTGATTTTGGCCGGGCTCGCGCGGAGCTTCGAGGCCGTGCCCGTCAACGGTATCTTCCAGGTGGCCGGTCCTGCCGAACTGCTCGTCGACGGGGTGACGCAGCTCGTGCTGGCGGCCGTGCAGATCGCCGGACCGCTCGTGCTCGTGCTGTTCCTCGCCGATGTCGGGCTCGGGCTCATCACCCGTGTCGCCCCTGCCCTGAACGCGTTCGCGATGGGCTTCCCGGTGAAGATCCTCCTGACTCTGCTGCTCGCCGGAGCCGTGTACGCCGTGCTCCCCGGCATCGTCGACGCCCTCGCCGCCAACGCCCTGCGGATGATGCAGGGGGTGCACCGATGAGCGGGACCGATACCGGCGAACGCAGCGAGAAGGCGACGGACAAGCACCTCAGCGAAGCGAGGAAGAAGGGACGCCTGTCACGCAGTCAGGACCTCACGGCCTGGCTCGGTATCGGCGCGGCGGCCGTCACGATGCCCGCCGCGATCGCGCTCGGTGCATCGGCGGGGACGGAGCAGCTGCTCACGCTCGACTCCCTGGTCGCGGCGCCGACGCCGGAGGCCGCGCTCGCAGCGCTCGGCCGCGGCCTGGCCTCCGTGCTCCCGACGCTCACCGTGATGCTGACGGCCGTCGCGATCGTCACGCTGATCGGCGCGGTCATCCAGGGGGGTGTGCACCTGCGCCCTCTGACGGGCCGCTTCGAGCAGTTCAACCTCGTCAACGGCGTGCGCCGCGTGTTCGGCATGCAGGCTCTCTGGGAGGGCGCCAAGGCCCTCATGAAGACCGCCGCCATCGGCATCGCCCTCTGGTTCGTGATCGCGAGCCTGATGCCCGTGCTGACCGCGAGCGGGGCGCACTCCGTCACCCGACTGCTCGGCACCGCGAGCGAAGGCACGACCGCCCTGCTGCAGACCGCGATCGGCGTGGGGCTGGCCCTCGCCGCGATCGACATGTTCGTGGTGATGCGACGCAACCGCAAGCACACGCGCATGACCAAGCGCGAGATCCGCGACGAGAGCAAGAACTCCGAAGGCGATCCGCTCATCCGCCAGCAGCGCCGTTCACGGCAGCTCGCTGTCAGCCGCAACCGCATGATCGCGGCCGTCGCCGGCTCCGATGTGGTGGTGGTCAATCCCACCCACATCGCCGTGGCACTGCGGTACGAACCCGGCAGGGCCGCGCCCAAGGTGGTCGCGAAGGGCAGCGGCGTGATCTCGGAGCGCATCCGCGACGAGGCCGTGCGCGCCGGTGTCCCACTGGTGCGCGAGATCACCCTCGCCAGGGCTCTGCACGCCGCCTGCGAGCTCGGGCACGAGATCCCCGAAGACCTGTACAACGCCGTGGCTCGTGTGCTCGTGTTCGTCGACTCGCTGCGACGACGCGGGGCCGCCCGCGGCATCCACTCCCTTCCCTACCGGAGGACCGCATGAGACAGCTGCTTCCCAAGCTCGGAGTGCCGATCGGCGTCGTGGGCATCATCATGCTCCTCGTCGTGCCGGTGCCGCCGTTCCTGCTCGACATCCTCATCATCCTGAACATCATGTTCGCGCTCGTGATCCTGCTGACGTCGATGTTCGTGAAGAAGCCGCTCGACTTCTCGGTCTTCCCCTCGCTGCTGCTCGTGGCGACGCTGTTCCGCCTGGGGCTCAACGTGGCCTCCACCCGTCTGGTGCTCGGCGAGGCGTATGCGGGGCAGGTGATCGAGGCCTTCGGCGCCATCGCGGTCGGCGGCTCGCTCATCATCGGCGCCGTCGTGTTCCTCATCCTCGTCGTCATCCAGTTCGTCGTCGTGACCAAGGGTGCGGAGCGCGTGGCCGAGGTCGGCGCACGATTCACGCTCGACGCGATGCCCGGCAAGCAGATGGCCATCGACGCCGATCTGAACGCCGGACTCATCACCGATGCGGAGGCCCGCGAGCGCCGCGCCGAGGTGGCGGCCGAGGCCGACTTCTACGGAGCCATGGACGGTGCGTCCAAGTTCGTGAAGGGCGACGCGATCGCCGGTCTCGTCATCATCATCATCAACATCGTCGGCGGCATCGCCATCGGGATCGTGCAGCACGGCATGACGATCGACGAATCCGTGAGCACCTACAGCCTGCTGACGATCGGCGACGGTCTGGTCACGCAGATCCCCGCCCTGCTGATGGCCGTCTCCACCGGCATGATCGTGACCCGCTCCACGGCGGAGGCGGAGATGGGGACGGCGGCGTCCGCCCAGCTCGGCCAGTCCCGCAATGCGCTGATCATCGCCGGATGCGCCGCGATCATCATGTCGCTCATCCCGCACATGCCGATGCTGCCGTTCGTCGCGATCGGCGCGACGCTGCTGCTGATCGCGCAGCGGATCAAGGCCACCCAGAAACGCGAAGAGGCGGCTGCGGTGCAGAGCCCGTCGACTGTTCCGACCGACCAGCCGGAGGAGCTCATCGAGAAGATGCGTGTGCATCCGCTCGAGATCTTGCTCGCCCCCGACATCGTGGATCTGGTCACCGGGGGCCCGGACGACCTCCTCGCACGCGTGAAAGCCCTCCGACGCCGTGTCGCCCTCGATCTGGGGCTGGTCGCGCCACCGGTGCGCACCCGCGACAGCATCGAGCTGCCGCAGGCGACCTACGTCATCCGGATCGCCGGGGTCGAGACCGGTCGCGGTACGGCACCCGTCGGGTCGGTGCTCGCGCTCGGACAGGGGCTGGACAGCCTTCCCGGCACGGCGACGCTCGACCCGGTCTTCGGTCTCGAGGGCAAGTGGATCCCCATGGAGATGCGCCATAGCGCGGAGTTCGCCGGGGCCACCGTGATCGACCGCGCGAGTGTGATCATCACGCATCTCTCCAGCGTCATCCACGCCCACGCCGCTCGACTGCTCAGCCGCGAAGACGTGCGCCAGCTCACCGACGCCCTCAAGCAGGTCTCGCCCGCTGCGGTCGAGGAGCTCACCCCCGCTCTGCTCTCACTGGCAGAGGTGCAGCGCGTTCTGCAAGGCCTCCTGGCGGAGCGGGTCCCCATCAACGACCTCAGCCGCATCTACGAGGCTCTCGCGTTGCGGGCCAGGGTGTCCACCGACCCGGAGGGCCTGATCGAGGCCGCCCGCGCCGCCCTCGGCCCGGCGATCGCCGCCCGTTTCGCCGATGCCGGAACCCTGCGCGTGGTCATGATCAACCCGCTGCTGGAGCAGGCCATGCTCGAGAGCCTGCGCTCGAGCGACGAGGGCAGTCAGATCGTCTTCGATCCGCAGCGCATGGAGACCGTGATCGAGTCCGTGAAGCACGCCGTCTCCTCGGTGCGGGAAGGCGGCGAGCCGGTGCTCGTGTGCGCACCCTCGTTGCGACCGGCCGTGCGGCGCCTCATCTCCGCGCAGACCGACGGCCTCCCCGTGCTGTCGTACAACGAGGCGACTGCCGCGGCTCTCACGATCGAGACGGTGGGCGTCGTGCACGACATCCCCGCACCGGCGGTCGGCGTCGTCCCCGCAGCACTAGGCTGAACGAATGCTGGTGTTGACGAGGCGGATCGGTGAGAGCGTGCGCATCGACGGCGACATCGAGGTCACGCTGCTCGAGATCAAGGGCGACAGCGTGCGCATCGGCGTGAAGGCGCCGCGCGAGACGCGCATCCAGAGGACCGAGATCATCGAGGCCGTGGTCGCCGAGAACGTGTCGGCCGCCGCCGAGACGGGTGACGACGCCGAAGGCGCGATCGTCGCTGCCCTCGCGCGAGGACGAGAGACCCGCACGCGGTAGTCAACCCGCCGGTCGCACGCCGCTCAGGTCGTCCGCGTTGGCGCGCTTCCACTGATCGCCGCCCGCCGCCCTGGCTCTGACCGCGGCCCGGTCCGCCGCTGCCCGCAGCAGGTCGTAGTCGTAGCCGACGACGGATACGGGCGCCCAGCCGATGCTGGCGGAGGAGCGGATACCGCTCGCTGAGGCGTCCTTCTCGAGCATGGCGATGCGGGTGAGCATGCCGCGCAGGTGATACCGCACCGCTTCGTCGCTGCCACGGATGATCACCACGGCCCGCCCGTCCTCGATCCGATCGGCGTCCGCTGATGCCGGCAGCGCGTCTTCGATGTCGTCGTGGAAGCGATCGACGATGCGGGCGAACTCCGCTCCGGTCGATGCTTCGCGGAGGTCGACCGGATCGTCGAGGCGGATGTCGAGGACGGACCACGGCTGGTCGTTCTGCGCTTCGGCTTTGCGCAGACGTCTGCGGGCGCGATCCGCCCCGTCGGTGCTGCGACCGGTAGCGGCTTTCTCCCCCACGCGCACCAGCAGCACGAGGGTGAAGGCCGCGCAGGTGCTCACCACGAGGGTCCCGACGGCGTTCATGCCGCGCAGCGCGCTCAGTTGCTCCTGGGTTCCCGCACCGCCCACGACGAGGGCGGAGGCGGCGCTCACGACCGCCACGACCACGAATCCGCACGAGGCGAGAGCCAGCGGCAGCACGATGTCCCTGGCCACGGGCCGTCCGCGCAGGAGCTCGTACGCGACCATGCCGGCGAACACCCCGCTGGCGAGGAAGACGACGTGGAAAGTGGGCAGATACCAGGGCGTCTCGGTCGTCGCCACGAGAAGCACGGGGGCGGCCACCAGGAAGGGGGTCACCGCCCACCAGGATGCGCGGCGACCGAAGTGCAGCCGCAGTCCGATCCACACCAGCGGCTCGAAGCACAGCATCAGCGCAGAGGCCGCGGCGCGCAGCATCTGCTCATCGGTCTGCTGCCCGGCCAGCCACAGGTAGGCCCCGAGCATGCCGAGCCCGAACGCACCGGCCCAGGTCACCGTCGCACGGCTCGGGCGGGCGAGCGTTCCGAGCCCCACCACCAGCGCTGTGAGCACGGTGACGACGGCCACCATGCTGGTGGTGATGTCGACGTTCACCGGAACGAGCGGACTCATGTGTGCTTCTCCTTCGCTCGGTGATGCGGGAACCGCAGTGTCACCCTGGTTCCGGTGCCGGCCTCGCTGACCACATCGATCGTGCCCTCGTGGGCGGCGACGATCTCCCTGGCGATCCCCATCCCGAGCCCCGTTCCGCCGATGCCGGCACGCATCGCGCTCTCCGCACGGAAATAGGGCTCGAACACCCGCGAGAGGTCTTCGGGGGACATCCCCGTCCCGTTGTCGGAGACAGCGAGTTCCGCGTACCCGTCGGGCCCTGTCGAGAGGTCCACGGTGATGATCCCTCCGGCGGGGGTGTACTTGACGGCGTTGCTGAGCAGGTTGTCCAGCACCTGGCGCAGGCGGAAAGCGTCGCCGGAGACGACGAGTCCGCCCTCCCCCTCCACGGTGAGGGTCTGTCTGCTGCCGGCGATGAGCGGTGAGTACGAAGCGGCGGACGCCTCGACGAGTTCGCGCAGGTCCACAGGAGCGAACGGCTCCGGGGCCGTATGGCTCGTCTGCTCCAGGATGCTCCCGACGAGCTCCTGCATACGATCGCCCGCGTGCGCGATGATCTCCAGCTGAGCGGGCACCCTCCCCGGGAGGTCCTCGCGTTCGCGCAGCAGCTCCACGTGGCCGATGATCGCGGTGAGCGGGTTGCGCAGCTCGTGCGAGACGACCGCCGTGAACGCCCTGCGCTCCTCCTCGGCCTCGAGCATCGCGGTCACATCATCGATCACGACGAGAGTGATGTCCTCCCCCTCGCCGGCCGTGGCCATCGGCTGTGTGCTCACCTCCAGCGCCCTCCACTGTCCACCGCCGTCGAACAGCCAGACCCGCTCGGACTGCAACGTCTCTCCGCGCGCCGCCCTCGCCAGCGTCGTGCGCGTCTGCGGCACGGCATGGCCGCGACGCGCGTCGTACTCGACCGAGGCGGAGGGCAGAGCGGCGCCGAAGCGGTCGCGCCCGTACAGAGACCTGTACGCGTCGTTCATCTGCAGGATGCGACCGGACGATGTGACGACGACGAGCGCGGCGCCCAGCGCGTCGACGATCTGCGTGACCCTGCGCTGGTTGGCTTCGGCGCGCTCGGCCGCGCGATTGACCTGCTCCGACCGCCGTTGGAGAAGTCGGCGTGCCGCACGAGAGCGCTGAGCGCCGATGCGCACCGTGACGCCCAGGAACCCGAGGGTGATCACGAGCGTCAACAGCCGCAGCAGGATGTCCGCCGGAGTGCCGTTCTGATCCGCGAAGACCACGAGAGTGCCGCTGATGAAGGCGATGCCTCCGAGCACCCACGGCAGGGAGAAGTAGGTCGCCAGCCAGACCACGGGGAAGACCCAGAGGAAGCCCAGGCGGATGTCGGGCGCGTTCGTCGTGAAGCCGACGGCGAGGGCGTCCAGGAGCGGGATGGCAGCCACCGCGCTGTGCGGGAGTCGATGCCAGGGCACGGCCAGAGTCACCAGAGTGGTCACGACGACGAGGGCGATCCCCGTGACGATCAGAGGGTTGGCGAAGGTCTGGGGCTTGAAGGCGGTGATCATCACCACGATGGCGACGATGCTGCCCATGAACACCAGTTGCCATCGCCAGATCGAGACGGTGCGGATCATGCTCTTCGCCCGCCCTCCGGTCGATCCTCAGCTTTCCCGCAAGATTACTCAAAGATCGGTGCAGCCCGCTCTTCGGGCGGCCTCGCACCCCTAGCATTCTGAGTGGGGCCGAAACTGCGACTGGGGAACAACGCAGACGCCGGGGCCAGGCGAGTGGGGATTCGCAGGCATCCGGGGCCGCGGCTGGGGAGCCGCGGCTCCGCCCCGGTCAGTTCGTTTCGATCGTTGCGGGGGTCAGGCGGTAGCCGACCCCGCGCACGGTCTCGACGTAGCGAGGGGCGCTCGTGCTGTCACCGAGCTTTCGCCGCAGGTTGGCGATGTGCGTCTCGATCGCGCGCTTGTCCGGCTCGCTCACGTAGTCGATCGAGCCCGGGGGAAGGCCGCGCAACCCCCGGGCGAGCTCGGCCTTGCTGCATACGCGCTGCTTCGCCTCGAGCAATGCGGCGAGCAGATCGAACTCGGTCGGGGTGAGGTCGATCCGCCGTTGCCCGATCAGGACCATCCGCGTGTCGAGGTCGAGGCTGAGGTCCCGGTGCACCCGCCCACGCCAGGTGAGCACGGTCGCGCCGTCGGCCACGGGCTCGGGTTCGACCGGAGCACGCAGGCTCGACGCACTGCGGACGTCCGGCAGTCGAGGACGACGCAGGAGCGCCTCGATGCGGGCACGCAGCTCGCGCGGGCGGAACGGCTTCACCAGATACTCGTCGGCACCGGAGGTGAGCCCCAGAACCACGTCGGACTCGTCGGAGAGCGCCGAGAGCATGATGATGAAGGTGTCGCTGACTCGACGGATGCGCCGCGCCACCTCGAAGCCGTCGATGCCGGGCAGGTTGATGTCGAGGGTCGTGATCACCGGCTGGTGCCGCTCGACGGCCTCGAGACCGTCCACACCCGACCCCGTGAGGATCGTCTCGAAGCCCGCCGCGAGGAAGACCTCGTCGAGCAGGGAGCGCACACCGGGATCGTCCTCGATGATCACGGCGACCAGGGCGCGGACGTCCCCCGAGCTCACGAGGCGCTCTCGCGCGTGATCGTGACGAAGCGCGGCGCGTCGGCATCCAGCTCGGACGGGTCGACATCCGCCGCTCCGACGGGCCGTTCCACCTCGATGTCCCACCACGAGTCCGCCAGCTCCTCGGCCATGCCACGCCCCCACTCGATCACCACGACGGACCGCTCGAGGTCGAGGTCGAGGTCGTCGAGCTCAGCAGCCGAGCCGAGCCGGTAGGCGTCGACGTGCACCAGTGGTGCTCGGCCGACCAGGGAGGGATGAGTGCGGGCGATCACGAAGGTCGGGCTCTGCACCGGTCCGCGCACCCCCAGCCCCTCGGCGAGACCGCGGGTGAAGGTGGTCTTCCCCGCGCCGAGAGGACCGGTCAGCACGAGCAGGTCGCCCGCCTCGAGATGCTCGCCGATGCGCAGACCCAGCTGCTCCATCTCCTCGGCGGTGGCGATCTCCCGGCGGCCGAGGAAGGCGGGATCCACGCTCACGACGTCCTCCGAGGCACCCGGGGGCCGATCCGGGTGACGATCTCGTAGTTGATGGTGTCGGCGGCTTCGGCCCAGTCCGCAGCCGAGGGCATGCCGAGGGTGGGGTCGCCGAACAGGACCACCTCATCCCCGATCGAGACGGGCGTGTCCCCGACGTCGACGATGAACTGATCCATCGCGATCCGTCCGACGTTGAGGAACCGGCGCCCGCCGATCGAGACCGGAAGCTTCCCCGAGGCGTTGCGGGGCACCCCGTCGGCGTAGCCGAGAGGAACGAGCACCAGGGTCGTGTCGCGGTCGGTGCGATGGTCATAGCCGTAGGAGACCCCGGTTCCCGCCGGCACGCGACGGACGGCGGCGATCGCGCCCCGGAGGGTCATGGCCGGCCGCAGCCCGAGTTCCGCTGAACTGCGGTCGTCGAAGGGCGAGAGGCCGTAGAGTCCCACGCCGATGCGGACGGCGTCGAGGCGCATCTCGGGCAGGTCTATGGCTGCTGCCGTGGCGGCGATGTGTCGGATCTCGGGATGGACGCCGAACGACGCAGCGGTGGCGACCCCCTCTTCGAATTTCGCGAGCGCCGCCCTGTCGTCGTCCACGGAGGTGTTGGAGAGATGGCTGAACAGTCCCACGATGCGCAGGCGCCCGATGCGCTCGAGCCGCGCCGCCTCCGCCAGCACACGTCCCCAGTCCGCCGGGGCGATACCGTTGCGCGACAGCCCGGTCTCGAGCTTCAGGTGCACTCCGACCGGCCGGTCGACAGCGGCTGCCGCGCCGGCTGCCTCGAGCTGATCGAACGAGGAGATCCCGACTTCGATGTCCTGTGCCGCGGCGTGCTCGAACCTCTCCCCCGGCGCATGCAACCACGCCATGATCGGCGCGTGCACGCCCTGTCTGCGCAGCTCGAGCGCCTCGGGGATCTCGGCGACGCCGATCCGCGTGGCACCGGCCGAGAGCGCGGCCACCGCTGCCGAAGCCGCACCATGACCGTAGGCGTTGGCTTTCACGATGGCGATCACCTCGACGCCGGTGAGGCGCCGGAAGTGCCGCACGTTGTCGGCGATGGCATCGAGATCGATGGTCGCTTCTCGGAACGGGACGGTCACAGCGGTGCTCCTTCGGCGACGACGAACGCCGCGGCGAGGCCGGCGTCATGGGTGAGAGTCAGATGCAGTGTGAGGATGCCCCGTTCCTCGACGACGGCGGCCGTCGACCCGGAGAGCACGAAGTGCGGGCGACCGGAGGGTTCCGAGGCGATCTCGATCTCGGTCCAGTGCACACCGTCGGATCCGCCCAGAGCCTTGATCAACGCCTCTTTGGCGGCATAGCGCGCGGCGAGGGAAGGCAGACGTAGCGTGCGCTCCGACGGGGCGAAGAGGCGTTCGCGAAGTCGCGGCGTCCGCTCCATCGTCCGCTCGAACCTCGGGATGTCCACGAGGTCGATGCCGGTTCCGATGATCACCCGTTCAGCCTACCGAGCCTGAATCTCGTTGAAATCGCCCAAATGGCTCCGTTTCCGCTGGAAACGAAGCCATTCGCGCGAATCGGGGGCCGGGTCTACTCGACCGTCACCGACTTCGCGAGGTTGCGCGGCTGGTCGACGTCGAGTCCCTTCGCCGTGGCCAGGGCCATCGCGAAGATCTGCAGCGGCACGACGGCGAGCAGCGGCTCGAACATCGGGCCGGCGAGCGGGATGCGGATGACCTCGTCGGCGAACGGCAGCACGGCCGCGTCGCCCTCCTCGGCGACCACGATCACCCTGGCACCGCGCGCGCGGATCTCCTGGATGTTCGAGACGACCTTGGAATGCACGAGCGCAGAGTGACGCGGCGACGGCACGAGCACGAACACCGGCTGCCCCGGCTCGATCAATGCGATCGGACCGTGCTTGAGCTCGCCGGCGGCGAAGCCCTCCGCGTGGATGTAGGAGATCTCCTTGAGCTTGAGCGCACCCTCGAGCGCGATGGGGTACCCCACGTGCCGGCCGAGGAAGAGCACCGAGCGCGTGTCCGCCATCCACCCGGCGAGCTGCGTCACGTGCTCCTGCTCGCTGTCGAGGACCTTGGCGATCTTCTCGGGGAGCGCCGCGAGCTCTGCCGCGTCGAGCGAGGCGTCGGCCACGGCACCGCGGACCCGGCCCATGTGCAGCCCCAGCAGCAGGAGGGCGGTGATCTGTGCCGAGAACGCCTTGGTCGAGGCCACGGCGACCTCGGGTCCGGCGTGCGTGTAGACCACCGCGTCCGACTCACGCGGGATGGTGGCGCCCTGCGTGTTGCAGATCGACAGCGTGCGCGCACCGCGTTCGCGGGCGTACTTCACGGCCATCAGGGTGTCCATCGTCTCCCCCGACTGGCTGATCGACACGACCAGGGTGTCGGCGCCGATCACAGGGTCGCGGTAGCGGAACTCGTGTGCGAGTTCGACGTCGACGGCCACGCGTGCCCACTGCTCGATCGCGTACTTGCCCACCAGCGCCGCGTAGGAGGCCGTGCCGCAGGCGGTGATGATGACCCGGTTGATGCCGACGAAGAGCTCGTCGAACCCGTCGAGCTCCGGGATCACGACCTGACCGTCCTGGATGCGGCCGCGGATGGTGTTCGCCACCGCCTCGGGCTGCTCAGCGACCTCCTTGGCCATGAAACTCGACCATCCGCCCTTCTCGGCGGCTGCCGCGTCCCACGACACGTCGAAGGGCTCCGGCTCGACGGGTGTGCCGGCGAAGTCGGTGACCGTCACGGAGTCCGGGGTGATCGAGACGATCTGGTCCTGACCGATCGCGAGCGCCTTGCGGGTGTGCTCGATGAAGGCGGCGACGTCGGATCCGAGGTAGTTCTCGCCCTCGCCGAGCCCGATCACGAGCGGGGAGTTGCGACGAGCGCCGACGACGAGGCCCGGGTGGTCCTGGTGCATCGCCAGCAGGGTGAATGCCCCCTCCAGGCGGTTCACGATGTTGCGGAAGGCCAGCTGCAGGTCGCCGCCGTTGCCGGCGTACTCCCGTCCGAGCAGGGCTGCGGCGACCTCGGTGTCGGTCTCGCTGCGGAACACCACGCCGTCGGCGAGGAGCTCATCACGCAAGGCCGAGAAGTTCTCGATGATGCCGTTGTGGATGACCGCGAGCTTGTCGTCATCGGCCAGGTGCGGGTGCGCGTTGTCGTCGGTGGGCCCACCGTGCGTCGCCCAACGGGTGTGCCCGATGCCGGTCGAGCCGTCGGGGAGCGGCGCATCCGCGAGCGAGTCGCGCAGCACGGCGAGCTTGCCCGCCTTCTTGCGCATGCCGAGCGCCCCGTCACCGTCGATGACCGCCACGCCCGCAGAGTCGTATCCCCGGTACTCCAGGCGTGCGAGGCCTGCGAGAAGGATGTCCTGGCTGGGGCGCGGGCCCACGTATCCGACGATTCCACACATGGCATCAAGAGTAAGACGCGTTTTTTGCGAGTCGTCCGTACAATCGGACGTCGCAGGGGGGCCTCAGAGCTTGCGCAGGAGCACGCTCTCCACGTCGTGATCCGCGCCCTTGCGCAGGACGAGCCGCGCACGGTGCCGGGTGGGCATCACGTTCTCGACGAGGTTCGGCATGTTGATCTCGTTCCAATATCCCAGTGCGGTGGTGATCGCCTCCTCGTCGGTGAGGTGCGCGAACACGTTGAAGTACGACGAGGGGTTGCTGAACGCGGCCTGACGAAGGGCGAGGAAGCGATCGACGTACCACTTCTCGATGTGCGAGGTGTCGGCGTCGACGAAGATCGAGAAGTCGAAGAGGTCGCTCACGGCCACGTCGTTCGGCGCGGGCGGCGGCTGCAGCACGTTCAGGCCCTCGACGATGACGACGTCGGGGCGGCGCACCACCACGTTCGCATCCGGGACGATGTCGTAGCGCATGTGCGAGTAGAAAGGAGCACGCACCTCGGCGGCACCGCTCTTGACCTCGGTCAGGAACTCGATCAGGGCGCGGCGGTCATAGGACTCGGGAAAGCCCTTGCGGTCCATGATGCCGCGGCGCTCGAGCTCCGCGTTCGGGTAGAGGAACCCGTCGGTCGTCACCAGTTCCACCCTCGGGGTCCCCGGCCAACGGCTCATGAGTTCGCGCAGCAGGCGCGCGATGGTCGACTTGCCCACGGCGACAGACCCGGCGACTCCCACGACGAACGGGGTGGTGGTGTCGTCCTCTTGGAGGAACGAAGAGGTGGCGGCACCCAGTCGCTTCGTCGACGTCGCGTACAGGCTGAGCAATCGACTCAGCGGCAGATACACCTCGCGCACCTCGGTGAGCGAGAGGCGATCTCCGATGCCGCGCAGCTCGACGACCTCGGTCTCCGTGAGCGGCTGGTCGAGTCCGGCGGCGAGGCGCGCCCACTCCGCACGCCCGATCTCCCGATACGGAGACAGCGGCAGCGTGGGGTCGGCGGTGGTCACGGGGTCCATCGTATCGGCGCGCTCACGGCGCGATGTCCGCGGGAGAGTATTCTCATCCCGTGCGCCTGGGAGTCCTCGATATCGGATCCAACACCGTCCACATGCTCGCGGCCGACGTCCGCCCCGGTGGACGTCCGCTCGCGACGACGAGCGACCGGACGGTGCTGCGCCTCATGCGCTACCTCACCCCCGACGGGTCCATCGCGGAGGAGGGCGTCGTCGCGCTCGAGGCCGCGGTCGCGCAGGCCCGAAGGGTCGCGGAGAGCGAGCGCGTGGATGCCCTGCTCGCCACGGCGACGAGCGCGGTGCGCGACGCCCGCAACGGCGCAGACGTCATCGCCCGCATCGAAGCAGCGCTGGGACAGAGTCTCCAGGTGCTCGACGGCGAGACCGAGGCGGAGCTGACCTTCCTCGCGGTCCGTCGCTGGTTCGGCTGGTCGGCAGGTCAGCTCCTGCTGCTCGACATCGGCGGCGGCTCGCTGGAGATCGCAGCGGGAGCCGAGGAGCTGCCGGACGCTGCGGTCTCGGTCCCCCTGGGCGCGGGGCGCATGACCGTACAGTTCCTGCCGAACGATCCGCCCGGTGAGACGGACGTGGAACGACTGCGCGCGCACGCGACGGCGACGCTCGCGGAGGTGCTGCCGAGGTTCGTCGCCCTCCCCCGCCCCGATCACGTGGTGGGCTCGTCCAAGGCCATCCGTTCCCTGGCCCGACTGGTCGGATACCCGGCCCAGGGATGGTCGGGGAGCGAACGGATGCTGCTCCCCCGCACCGCTCTCGGATCGTGGATCCCCCGGCTCGCACGTCTGCCCGCGTCCGCCAGACAGGAGCTGCCCGGCATCACCCCGGATCGGACGTTCCAGATCGTGGCCGCGGCCGTGTCTCTGCATGCGGCGATGACCGCCCTCGACGTGGACGAGCTCGAGGTCTCACCATGGGCGCTGCGCGAAGGGGTGCTGCTGCGCTACATCGAACAGCTGAACTGGAGCGACTCCTCCCGTTGAGCGGTGCGTGACATCGGATGAACATCCTCTGTTGCCCGCTGTGACCGCGCCGGTATCCTCTGACCAGGCGAACATCCGCCCGCCCGCACGAAGGAAGACGGGGGGCGTGAACGCCCGGCGCGACGGCCAGCTGGTCGACGCCGCCGCATGGTCATCGGCGTCGGGGGGTGCTGAGTGGGTCCAGGAGATGCGAGAGCGATCGACTCGGCGGAGCTGAGCGCACATGGCGTGCACGCGGTGGATGAGCGTGTCCCCCTCCTGGCGACGAAGCGGACGTCGGGTCCGGTGACCCTGTTGTCCCTGCAGGGCAGCACCACGGAGCTCGCCATCGACACCGCCACGACTCACCCCGACCACGCGGTCTTCGCCTTCGTCGACGCCGCAGGGCTCGCGGCGAAGGAGCAGAACGGTCCGTGGATGCCCGTCGAGAGCGGGCTCGTGGTGGCCCCGCCCGGGGTCGCGGAGCGCGTGCGGTGTGTCGGCACGTGGCACATCACCGCCGCCTATGTTCCCCGCACCGCGCTCGGGACATACGTCGCCGCACTCCCCTCCTCGACATGGATCCTCGAGGAGCGACGCCCGCTCGATCGGGCGATGCAGGCGTTCATCGAGCAGGTGCTGGCCGTCGATGACGAGGCGACCGCGATCGAACGATATGCGATGGAGCATCTGATCGTGGAGATGAGCGGAGCGGTGCTGCTCGACCGCGTCGACGCCGTATCCGGACCGCGCTCAGCTCACGCCGCCCTGCGGGACCGAGCGGTCGCCCTGATCGCTCAGCAGTGCGGCGACCCGGGGCTGAACCCCGCGCGGGTAGCCCGCGAGGTGCAGACCTCCCTCCGCCAGCTCCAGCTGGTCTTCGCCGAGGTCGAGAACACGGTCGCGGGCGAGATCAGACACCGACGCACGCTCCTGGCGCGGTCTCTGCTCACCGACAGCCGATACGACGATCTGAGCGTCGAGCAGATCTCGCAGCGCTCGGGTTTCGCCTCTCCGATCAGCCTTCGCCGCGCCATCGAGGAGGACTACGGTGCCACGCCCCGCGCATTGCGCACCCATCGCGACGCCGCTCGGCACGGTGGGGAACGCGAAACGGCCGACCGCTGAGATCAGCGGTCGGCCGTGTTCGGTCGCGAGGTCAGAGCGACAGACGTTCCTGCACGACCTCGGCGAGGCGACCGGCGTAGGCGTGGACGGATTCCGCGTCGGAGGCTTCCACCATCACACGCACCAGCGGCTCGGTTCCGGACTTGCGCAGCAGCACCCTTCCGGAATCGCCGAGCTCCGACTCGATGTCGCGCACAGCCTGCTGCACGACCTCGTCCTCGGACACACGGTCCTTGTCGACGTCGCGCACGTTGATGAGCACCTGCGGGTAGACCGTCATCACCGACGCCAGCTCTGCGATCGACTTCTGCTGCCGCGCCATCTCGGCGACCAGGTGCAGGCCGGTGAGGATCCCGTCGCCCGTGGTGGCGAACTCGCTCATGATCACGTGACCGGACTGCTCACCGCCGAGCGCGTAGCCGCCCTCGTTCATGTCTTCGAGCACGTAGCGGTCGCCGACGGCCGTCTGCCGTACCGTGATGCCGTGCTCGCGCATGGCGACGTGCAGACCGAGGTTGCTCATCACCGTCGCGACGAGGGTGTCGTCGGTGAGGTGCCCGCGCTCCTTCATGGACACCGCGAGGATGGCCATGATCTGGTCGCCGTCGATGTGGTTGCCCTCGGCGTCGACGGCAAGGCAGCGATCGGCGTCGCCGTCGTGGGCGATCCCGATGTCGGCGCCGAGGCGCACGACGGCCTCCGCGAGATTGTCGAGATGGGTCGAGCCGACGCCGTCGTTGATGTTCCAGCCGTCAGGGTCGGCGCCGATGACGGTGACCTCGGCGCCCGCATCCCGGAACGTCTCAGGAGAGACCCCTGAGGCGGCGCCGTGGGCGCAGTCGAGCAGCACGTGGATACCGTCGAGGCGGTTCGGGAGCGACCCGAGAAGATGCATGACGTAGCGGTCCTCCGCGTCGGAGAACCGGTCGATGCGTCCCACCCCGGCGCCCGTCGGGCGCAGCTTCTCGCCGGACATGGCCTCTTCGATGCGGCGCTCGACCTCGTCGGGGAGCTTGCGGCCCCCGCGGGCGAAGATCTTGATCCCGTTGTCGGGAGCGGCGTTGTGCGATGCGGAGATCATCACACCGAAGTCGGCGTCACGGTCGGCGACGAGGAAGGCGAGCGCGGGTGTCGGAATGACCCCCGCCTCGAGCACGTCCACTCCCGAGGAGGCGAGACCGGCAGCGACGGACGCCGCGATGAAGTGCCCGGAGACCCTGGGGTCGCGGGCCACGACTGCGGTCAGCCGCTTGCCTTCGGCCTTGCGAGCCTCCGCAGTACGACCCTGGCCCAGGACGACAGCAGTCGCCTGGGCCAGGGTGAGCGCCAGGTCGGCGGTGAGGATGCCATTGGCGAGTCCTCGCACACCGTCCGTGCCAAAGATCGGCATCGGAGCAGTTGACCTTAACGCTTCGAGTACTGAGGCGCCTTACGGGCCTTCTTGAGTCCAGCCTTCTTGCGCTCCTTGACGCGAGCGTCGCGCGAGAGGAAGCCGGCCTTCTTCAGGGTCGGACGGTTGTTCTCCTCGTCGATGCCGTTCAGGGAGCGGGCGATGCCGAGGCGAAGCGCACCGGCCTGGCCCGAGGGGCCTCCGCCGGAGATGCGTGCGATGACGTCGTATGCACCGGCGAGGTTCAGCACGGTGAACGGGTCGTTGATCAGCTGCTGGTGCAGCTTGTTCGGGAAGTAGTCCTCGATCGTGCGGCCGTTGACCGTGATCGTGCCCGAGCCGGGGACGATGCGCACGCGGGCGATGGCCTGCTTGCGACGGCCGACAGCGGCACCCGGGACGCTGAGGACGGGGCGGGGAGCCGCCTCGACCGCGTCGGTCTCGGGAGTCGACGTCGAGAAGTTCTGGGGGGTTTCGGTGGTGTCCTGGATGTCAGCCACGAGTATGTCCTTAAGTCTTACGGCGCTTACTGGGCGACCTGGTCGAGGGTGTACGGCGTCGGCTGCTGCGCGGCGTGCGGGTGCTCGGCACCGACGTACACCTTGAGCTTGGACAGCTGCTGGCGGCCGATGCTGTTCTTGGGGAGCATGCCACGGATGGCCTTCTCGACAGCGCGGACCGGGTTCTTCTCGAGGAGCTCGGCGTAGGTGACGGACTTCAGGCCGCCCGGGTAACCCGAGTGGCGGTAGGCCATCTTCTTCTGGAGCTTCTGACCGGTGAGCGCGACCTTGTCGGCGTTCACGATGATGACGAAGTCACCCGAGTCGATGTGGTTGGCGAAGGTCGGCTTGTGCTTGCCACGCAGGAGCGTAGCGGCGTGCGAAGCCAGACGGCCGAGAACGACGTCGGTGGCGTCGATGACGACCCAATCGCGCTGGACTTCGCCAGCCTTGGGAGTGTAAGTGCGCGTCACGATAGTGCTGCTTTCTTGTGTCGAACGGAGAAGTTCGTGAATCCCACTCCGGGGTGGTTCTTCCCGACAGGGAGGAACACGCCAGTGGAGGGCTCACGTTCGGACGATGCGCTTTCTCCGCGGACGGGAAAGGCACCAAAGGGAAATCATACGCCACCGGTGCCGTATGCCCAAACCGCGGCTCAGTCGGGCTTGACCGTGACGAGGATCGGACGGTGATCGCTCGCCCCCTGCGGCAGGGTCGTGATGCGCTCGATCTCGAAGCCCGTCGACGTGGCGAAGTCGTAGTGGCCCCGGAACACCCGGTAGCGCGTGTACGTGTGGTCGTCGCTGAGGGAGAGCGCGTAACCGTGGTCGCGCACGGCCTGACCGAGGTTCTCCTTGAAGATCGGATAGTTGTAGTCACCGACCATCAGCTGGGGCAGGCCCTCGCCGAGCGCGGCGAGCTCGGAGAGCGCGGCGAGCTCGGAGAGCGCGGCGCGGATCTGGTGACGGCGCAGGGAGTTCAACGCGGTCAGCGGAGCGGCGTGGAAGGAGGCGACGATGAAGTCCTGGCCGTCGTCGATGTCGCGCAATCGCGCACCGAGAACGCGTTCGTGTGCGGGTTTCGCGATCCGGTCGTGCAGGGATTTCTTGAGTCCGAGCATGCGGATCGCCTGCAGGTGGAACGTGCTCGCGCGATAGAAGAGTGCGAGTCCGAGACGGTTGCCCTGGGTGGCGTCGGCGAGCACGAGGTCGCCGATCTGCGTCGGCAGCGCGGGGACGTCGCACTCCTGCAGACAGAGGATGTCGGGATCGTGCTCGCGCACCAGAGTCACGAGCTCACCCGCGGCTCGATGCTTCTGGAGGTTGTACGAGATGACCTTCATGACCGTTCCACGCTACTCCGGCCCGCTGTGCATCGGCTCCGGGTTGCACACCGTGACTCGTCTGCGGTATTGCGCCGCATGCCCCTGCTCGCGGCGCTCCGTCGTCGCGGGCGGGGTCCGAGGCGCGCGTCAGTCGCGGTCTCGACGCGCGCGCGTCTGGATCGCTCGCGACGACAGCAGCTCGTCGGCGGGGTACCCGACCTCGGTGAGGATCAACCCCCGCGCGGCCAGCACCTTGAACTCGCTGGTGCGGGTGAGCGCATCGCGCAGCACCACGAGGTCGTCGACATCGAGGCGCCCCTCCCCCACGGCGACGCAGGCCCCGACGAGTGCGCGCACCATGCTGTGGCAGAACGCGTCGGCCTTGACCTCCGCGACGAGCACGCCGTCGGCATCACGCTCCCAGCGGTAGTCGAGCAGTGTGCGGATCGTCGTCGCCTCTTCCCGAGGCTTGCAGTACGCCGCGAAGTCGTGCAGTCCGATCAGCGTCCGCGCCGCGGCATCCATCGCGCGCTCGTCGAGGCGGCCGCGGACGAGGGTCGTGTCGTGGCGCCGCAGCGGGTCGTACCCGGCCTGTCCGTCGGCGAGACGATAGCGATAGCGACGCCAGACCGCGGAGAACCGTGCGTCGAACCCCTCGGGGGCGATCGACGACCGCGTGACGGTCACATCCGAGTACGCACCGAGCACACCCCGCATGCGGCCCGCGATGGTCTCGGCGGGCTCCGACGGCGCCCGCCCCTGCCGGGCTTCGATGCGCGACCACTGCTTCTCGTCGAGGTCGACGTGCGCGACCTGGCCGCTCGCGTGCACGCCGGCATCCGTGCGACCTGCCACCACGAACTGCACGTCCGAGCCCACGATGCGCGCGAGGGCGGCTTCCAGCGTGCCCTGCACCGTGCGCAGAGTCGGCTGCTTCGCCCACCCTCGGAAATGGGTGCCGTCGTAGGCGATGTCGAGCCGGATGCGCACGCAGCAAGCCTAGGACACCGAGACCGCCGGACTTCAGGCGGCGTTCACCGTTCGACCAGGATTCCGTCCCGATCGCTGTAGAGATGCGCCCCCGGCCGGAAAACCACACCCTCGATCACGAGCGCGACATCGGTCTCACCGGCTCCGAGCTTCGCACTCTTGCGCGGATTCGTCCCCAGGGCCTTGACCCCCAGCTCGAGGGCATCGATGGCGACACTGTCGCGGATGGCGCCGTTGATCACGACCCCGGCCCAGTCGTTCGCCACGGCGGACGCCGCGATCAGGTCGCCCATCAGTGCCGTCTCCAGCGATCCAGCGCCGTCGACGACCAGGACCGCGCCCGCACCGGGAGTCGCCAGCACCGCCTTCACCAGCGCGTTGTCCTCGAAGCAGCGCACGGTGCGGATCGGCCCGTCGAACGCCGACCGCCGGCCGAAGGAGCGCAGCTGCAGCGAGAGCGACTGGATCTCCTCCCCGAGCTCGTCGTAGAGGTCCGCCGTCGCGACCGCCATCCTCAGATGCCTCCGTCGATCGACCGGATGGTCACGGCAGGCTCGTCCGGGACCATCACCTCGGTGTCGCGGTTCAGGCTCTCGCCACGGAAGAAGCGCTTCGAGCGCGGGAAGAGGTACCAGACGAACATCAGCACCAGACCGAATGCCAACGAGCCGACGCCGATCACGAACGTGCCGCCGATACCGAACAGGACCGTGTAGCCGTAGTCGACATCCCACATGTCGATGGCCGACTGGATGAACGCCCACGCGAGCATGAGCCCGCCCAGCAGCGGGAACAGCCCCTTGAAGAAGAACTCGCGCGCGGACGAGGTGAGGTCCTTGCGGAAGTACCACACGCACGCGAAGCCGGTGATGGCGTAGTAGAACGCGATCGCGAGACCGAGGGACAGGATCGAGTCCTGCAGGATGTTGTCGCTGATCAGCGTCATCCCGACGTAGTAGACGGAGGCGACCACACCCATGACGATGGTCGAGAACGACGGCGTCTTGTACGTCGGGTGCACCTCCTTGAACCTGGCGGGCAGGGCGCGGTAGACACCCATGGCGAGCGTTCCCCGGGCGGTCGGCAGGATCGTGGTCTGGGTCGACGAGATGGCCGAGATGATCACGGACACCACCAGCACCCAGCCGAACGGACCGAGCAACCCGTCCTTGATCGCGAGGAAGAAGTCGTCGGCGTTCGCCTCGTTGCCCAGGCCCGTGCCGTCCTCGCCGAGTCCGGCGTACATCATCGCGGCGATGGTCACCGCAACGTAGGTGAACAGCAGGATCACGGTGGTCAGCAGCGCGGCGCGTCCGGGGATGCGCTTCGGGTCCTTGGTCTCCTCGTTGAGCGCGAGGCAGGTGTCCCACCCCCAGTAGATGAACAGCGCCAGAAGGATCGCCTCCGTGAAGCCCGACCAGTCGGTGAACGCGAACGGGTTCATCCACTCCCAGTCGAAAGGCGTCGCGTTCGGAGCCGTGCCGTCGAAGAACTGCCACAGCGCCGCGACGATGAAGATCGCCAGTGCCAGGTATTGGATCGCGAGGAGGATGTTCTGGATGCGCTCGCCGATCTCGACGCCGCGCCAGCTGACCCAGGTCATCGCCGCGATGAAGAGCACGGCGACGACGACGACGCGCCAGTCGTTGTTCTCCAGGTCCTGTCCGATCAGCGACCAGAAGTAGACCGAGGCGATCTGCGCGAGGTTGGCCAGCACGACCATTCCCGCGACGGCGACTCCCCACCCGCCCATCCAGCCCACCCAGGGACCGAACGCCTTGGTTCCCCAGGTGAACGTCGTGCCGCAGTCGGGGACGGCGTTGTTGAGCTCGCGGTACGCGAAGGCGATCAGGAGCATCGGGACGAAGGCGATGATGAACGCGATCGGAGCCTGCGCCCCCACCGCGAGCACCACGAAGCCGAGCGTCGCCACGAGCGAGTACACAGGTGCTGTCGAGGCGAGACCGATCACGGTCGATCCCCAGAGTCCCAGAGTGCCGGCGGCCAGACCCTTGCCGTCGGGTCGTTCCAGATGAATCGGCGTCGTTGCTGCCATGTCAGAACAGTAGAGCCACAACGGTTCTCGCGTCAACGGCTTTCTCAGACAGCATGAATCCGAAGCAAAGAAGTGGAGCTCACGACGGAATCCGCAGATTCAGCCTCTTTCGAGCATGCCGTCGGCGTGGTCAGCCACCCACTCCATCAGCGGCAGCATGCGCTCCATCAGGTCACGCCCCAGCGGGGTCAGACTGTACTCCACGTGCGGAGGGACGGTCGGAAGGGATTCCCGGTGCACCAGGCCGTCATCGGCGAGCGTCCGCAGCGTCGAGGCCAGCATCTTCTCGCTGATGCCGTCGACCTCCCTGCGGAGGGCGCCCCAGCGGTGGGTGCCGTCGGACAGGCAGGAGAGCACGAGCACTCCCCACTTGCTCATGATGTGATCCAGGACGACACGCGTGCCGCAGTTCTGGTCGAACACGAACGGAGTCGATTCCTTTATCTGCGCGAAACTAACCGTCATGTGGGTACCTTACTTCAAAGTGGGTACCGTCAGATCGGAATGCCGAACACCCGATCGCGGGTTGTCGTGGGTGTCACTTACGAAAGGACCCTCATGACCATCCTCGTCACCGGTGCGACCGGCAACCTCGGCCGCCTCATCATCGCCAGCCTGCTCGAGCGCGGCACCGACCCCCAGTCGATCGTGGCAGGAGCCCGCGACACCGCCAAGGCCGCAGACCTCGGCGTTCGCGTCGCGCACCTCGACTACACCGACCCCGCATCGATCGCGTCCGCACTCGAAGGCGTCGACACGGTCATCCTGGTATCCGGCTCCGAGGTCGGCCAGCGGGTCCCGCAGCACCGGGCGGTCATCGATGCCGCGAAGGCGGCCGGCGTCTCCAAGTTCGTCTACACGAGCGCTCCCAAGGCCACGACGAGCGACCTGATCCTGGCTCCCGAACACAAGGCGACGGAAGAGCTCATCGCCGCGGCCGGGTTGCCCGCCGTGATCCTGCGCAACAACTGGTACACCGAGAACTATGTCGCGGACCTCGCCCGCGCCGCGGAGACGGGTGTGCTCGCCGCCGGCACGGGAGAAGGGCGGGTGGCTTCCGCGAGCCGCAAGGACTTCGCCGAGGCCGCAGCCGTCGTCGCGCTCGAGGACGGACACGTCGGTGAGGTCTACGAGCTCGGCGGCGATGTCGCCTGGAACTACACCGATCTCGCTGCTGCCATCGCCGAGGTCACGGGACGCGAAGTCGCGTTCGTCGCGCTCGACCACGACGACCAGGTCGCCGCGCTCCGCGAGGCCGGGCTCGACGAGGGGACGGCTGGATTCGTCGCCGCCCTCGACGCCGGCATCAAGGACGGCGCGCTCGCCGATACCGATGGCACGCTCGCTCGCCTCATCGGGCGCCCCACGACCCCGCTCGTCGAGGGACTCCGCGCCGCCTCCGCCTGATCGGCCCCGCAAGACCGAGTGCCGCCGTCCCCCCGGACGGCGGCACTCGGTGGTTCCGTGCCTCAGGAGGTCGCAGGCACCCGAGGGCGTTCGGCCGGCTGCACATGCGCGACCGTGAGGGTGATGCTCTCGTGACGCAGGCCTCGGGCGTCGAGCAGCGCGTCGACGGCCCCGTGCCCGGCGTGGAGGATGTCGCCCGATCTCGCCGTGGACTCGACCCCGAGTGTGGCCTCGACCACCACCCCGCCGTCGGCGACGATCACCGAGACCATCGGCTCATCGTCCTTTCGCGCGCCGATAGCCTCAGCGCCCAGTCGCAACAGCTGAGAGATCACAGATCCCGATCTGTAGACGCTGCGCACCCCCGGGGTCGATCGCAGGGTCGCCTCGATCGCCGCAGCGAGTTCCTCGCGCTCCTCCGCCTGCATCACGTCTCCCCCACTCACGTCTCCGCCGCTCACGACGACACCTCTCTGATGTCTCGGATCGCGATGTCGATCGCGACCACGTTCAGTTCGGTGTGCGCGCGAAGGCGACGATCCACTTCGGCTCGAAGTTCGTCCGCGACCTTCGGGATCGGCTGTCCATGCAGCGCGCTCGCATCGATCCCGACGCGGATCGGGGCGCCGGGCCGGGTCACATCGCCCTCCAGCCGGCACCGGCCGATGAGGAGACCGGGAACGGCGTCTTCCGAGGAGCGCACGAGACCGCGAACAGCTCCCTCGGTGATGGCGAGATCCGCCTTCGGATCGGGCGATTCGAAGGGGATGCGGCGTCCGGCCCGCGCATCCATCGCGATGCCGCTCAGAATGCGGTCGACCCAGCTGTCATCGACCTCCGGTTCGGCTGCGGCTTCCGCAGCGAGCAGCTCCGCGCCGAGCCCTCGCAGACGCTCAAGCGCATCCAAGGCCAGCTGACACCCGGGCGACTCGTCGATGGAACGGTCGGCCGGGCGTCTTCCGGCGTCGAGGTAGTCGGTGAGCTCGTCCAGGGTGTGCCCGTCGAGGTCGGTGGGCTCGAGTCCGAGTCTGCGGATTTCAGGCGCGTCCCTGTCGTCGGTCATCGCCACTCCTCCATCCGTACGATCATGTATTTTCTGGCGCGGGCCAGCAGGCCGCGCGCCGTGGAGATCGGGATGTCCAACTGCTCCGAGATCTCCTCATAGGTGTAGCCGCCGATCTCGCGAAGCACCCAGCACTCGCGTTGGGCGTCGGGCAGCTCCCGCAGAGCAGCACCGAGGGCTGCGACACCGGCGCGAGCCTCGACGACCGCGGACGGTGCCGCATGAAGAGGTGCCGGTCGGTCGATCGAGTCGATGTCGACGGCCGGGCGGATCGCACGGATGCGGTCGACCGCCTTCCGGCTGACGATCCGCATCAGCCAGCTCTTGACCTTCGCCGGATCCTCGAGCTCGCCGAACCGCTGCCACGCGACCACGAAGGACTCCTGCACGATGTCATCGACGTCGGCGGAGGCGTTCAGTATCCGCTGCGTATAGGCGCGCATCATCGGCGTATACCTGCGTACCAAGACGGCGAACGCCTCGACGTCCCCGTCCATCGCCCGTCCGGCGACGATGCCGTCGTCCGCATCCTCGAGCGCTGTCCGAAAGCGTTCCTTCTCCATCTACCCCACCCCTCGATCCGATCCCCGAAGGAATTCGGAACAGATGCCCCATCGGATCGGATCATGTCTCACCCGCCTGTGAGGGATCGGGGAGAGGCGGTGCGGCCTCTCCCCCGGTCCCGCCTACTTCTTGAACGCGTCCTTCACGTCCTCCGCAGCGTCGCGCACGTTGCCCTTGGCCTGCTCGGCCTTGCCCTCGGCGACGAGCTTGTCATCGTTGATGACCTTGCCCACGGTCTCCTTGGCCTTTCCGGCGACCTTCTCGGCTGTGGCCTTGATCTTGTCTTCAGCGCTCATTTCTTCTCCCTTTCTCGTTACGGCCCCGGGTCTCGGAGCCGTGTCTTGGATGTGGCGACTACTCGCTCGCTGCCACAGCGGTCTCGCCCTCGACGTCGCCCGAGGGGACGTGCACATCGTCGATCGTGACGTTGACCTCGACGAGGTCCGCCCCTGCCAGCTCGACGAGGTCTCGATGGATAGCCGCCCTGACCTCGTCGGCGACCTTCTGCAGGGCGACCGGATACTCGGCGACGATCGTGATGTCGACGGTGATCTGCGCCTCGCCGACCGCGACGGACACTCCCTGCGAGAGGTCGGTCGTGTTGAAGGCATCCCGGATGGCTCCCACCATGCGCGCGGCGCCCCCGCCGAGCGCATGAACCCCGTCGACATCCCGCGCGGCGATGCCGGCGATCTTCGCGACCACCGCATCCTCGATCGTCGTCGTGCCCACTGCAGCCCCCTGCAGCGGTGCTTCGACGTGGATCTCGGGCTGCGTGCCCGGAGTCGTGTTCGCCATCATGAGCTCCTTCATCCGTGTTCTGCCCGTAGGGGCGCCGGTCGCGGTCAGCGACGCTATGACTAGGACGGATCGCGAGCAGCGGATGTCACAAATCGATCCGAAGAAAGTCGCCGACAACGGATACGATCACTTCACAGTGCACTCCAAGCTTTGAAGTGCAATATTGCACTCTATGAGCGACAGTGCAGAATCCTTGCGGGAACAGCGCAAGCGGGAGACCTCCCGAGCCCTCACCGATGCCGTACGCCGGTTGACCACAGAGAAGGGGTTCGCCGGATTCACGGTCGAGGAGCTGTGCGCCGAGGTCGGAGTCTCGCGGCGCACGTTCTTCAACTACTTCGAGAGCAAGGAGAACGCGGTCTTCGGCTTCGCGACGATCGATTCCCGCCAGGAAGCTCTCGAGGAGGAGTTCGCCACGCAGCGCGGAGACCTCCTCGACGACTTCATCCAGTTGACGATCCGTCGCTTCGAGCTCTTCAACCCGGTCGATGATGCGCCGGCGATGTTCGCCGTGATCGAGCAGGAGCCGCGGCTGCTGAAGGCGGCCTTCGAACAGCTCGCCAAGAACGAGCGTCGTGACCAGGCCCTGATCCTCCGTCGCACCGAGGGCGACGACGATGCCGAACTCCGCGCCGAGGTGGTCGTGCACACCGTCGGCGCGCTCGTGCGCATGAGCATGGACCAGCTCCTGCACAACCAGTCCCCCGAGCCGTTCGCCGATCTCATCGCGCGACGCCTCGACCTCGCCCGCTCGCTCTACGCACCGTCACAGAAAGCCCGTTGAATGTCCGCCACCGCCACGAAGGATGAGCCGTTCCTGCTCACGAAGCGCCGCATCTGGATCATCTTCAGTGCTCTCATCGCGGGAATGCTGCTCTCCAGCCTCGACCAGACCATCGTGTCCACCGCCATGCCGACGATCGTCGGACAGCTCGGCGGCGTCGACCACCAGGTGTGGATCACCACCGCCTACCTGCTCGCCACCACGATCGTGATGCCCATCTACGGCAAGTTCGGCGACGTGCTGGGCCGGCGCAACCTGTTCCTCGTCGCGATCGCACTGTTCACGCTGGCATCCGTCGGCTGCGCGTTCGCCACGGACTTCTGGATGTTCGTCGTGTTCCGCGCCCTGCAGGGTCTCGGCGGCGGCGGCCTGATGATCCTGTCCCAGGCGATCATCGCCGACATCGTGCCCACCAACGAGCGTGGCAAGTACATGGGTCCCCTCGGGGCGGTCTTCGGCCTCTCGGCCGTGGCCGGCCCTCTCCTCGGCGGCTACTTCGTGGATCACCTGACCTGGCAGTGGGCGTTCTACATCAACATCCCGGTGGGGATCGCGGCCTTCATCATCGCCCTCATCGCCCTCAAGCTCCCGAGCAAGAAGGCCGAGAAGCCGATCGACATCTTCGGGGTCATCTTCCTCTCGATCGCCACGACGTGCCTCATCTTCTTCACCGACTTCGGCGGTGACAAGGAGTTCGGATGGGACTCGCTCGCGACCTGGGCATGGGGTGCCGGGCTGATCGTCGCGGCGACGGCGTTCGTGATCACAGAATCGCGCGTGCAGGACCCGATCATCCCGCTGAGCCTGTTCCGCAACCCGATCTTCGTGAACGCCACCGCGATCGGACTGGTGCTCGGAATCGGCATGTTCGCGGCGATCGGATTCGTGCCGACGTTCCTGCAGATGTCCTCCGGCACCTCTGCGGCGGAATCCGGTCTGCTGATGATCCCCATGATGGTCGGCCTCATGGGCACGTCGATCTTCTCCGGGATCGCGATCTCGAAGACCGGCAGGTACAAGATCTATCCGATCCTCGGCACGATCATCACCGGTATCGCCATGGTCGCGATGACCACACTCTCGGCGTCGACTCCCATCTGGCTGATCTGCGTGTTCCTGTTCGTGTTCGGAGCGGGGCTCGGCCTCATCATGCAGGTCGTGGTGCTGGTCGTGCAGAACGCGGTTCCGGCGGGTGAGATCGGCACCGCGACCAGCACGAACAACTACTTCCGGGAGGTCGGCGCGTCTCTCGGCACCGCGGTCTTCGGCACCATCTTCACCACTCGCCTCACCGAGAACCTGCTCGGGGTCTTCGCCGGCGCCGGCGCATCGCCCGATGCCGCCTCAGAGGCCGCATCGACGATCGACCCTTCCACGCTCAACTCCCTGCCGGACGAGGTGCGCGACGGCATCGTCACCGCGTATGCGGATGCCCTCGCCCCGGTCTTCTGGTATCTCGTGCCGTTCATCGCCCTCGCGCTGCTGCTCTCGCTGTTCCTGAAGCAGATCCCGCTGTCGGACACCGCGGGGCTCGTGGCCAGGGGCGAGGCCATCAGCGGAGAGGAAGCGGAGCGTCTGGAGGCCGAGCAACGAGGCGTCGAATGGTCGGGAGCTGCGGTCGCGTCGCCTGGCGCACCGGAGGAGTCTGACTCGATACCGCCATCTCGATGAACACGCCAGCTCGGTGAACACGGCGGCCCCTGCCCCCTCTGGAGCAGGGGCGGCCTTCTGTCAAGGGGCTCCCCTTCCGGGCCGCGATCGAGCATTCTTCAGCGTGGGGACAGCTAGGAGAATGATGGAGCACGATCCATACCTGAGGTTCACGCTGGTGGAGGCCAGTGAGACAGACTGGGCCATTCACGATCTGCAGTACCCGGAGAACGACCACCGGCGGGTGGTCTGCACGATCTTCGAGGACGCCCCGACCGAGGTCGAGGTGCTGTGGCGGCGCGACCTTCCTCTCGCCTTGCGATACTCCTCACCCGAAGACGTCCTCGAGGCCGTACGCAGGTTCCAGGAGACATCGCGCGCCACGCGTCCGATCCCCATCCCGCACCTTCCCCCAGCGCGCGGCTCGAAAGGACTCCGAGGGTGACACCGGCGACGCGCCCCGGAATCTCCGTATGGCCGCCGCCCGCTGCGCTGCGCCAAACTGACGGGCAGCCGGCCGTCCCCACTTCCGGCGGTCAGGAGCCCCCATGTCGACACCCGCGATGACGTCACCCTGGAGGAGGTTCTGGGAGAAAGGCGGCTGGTGGCGCGCACTCGTCCTCGCGGCCGTCTACTTCATCCTCTACTATCTGCTGTCCCTCGCCTTCACCCCGCTCGCCCTCCAAGTGGACGATCCGAGCGGCGCATCCGCAGTCGTCGTCTACTACGTCCTGCCGCTCGTCGTCGGCGGCCTTCTGCTCGTGGGCTTCATCGCCTCGCTCGGGTGGTGGAAGGAGGTCTTCGGCCCGCAGCCGATCCGAGGCCGGGGGTGGATGTGGATCGCGATCGTCGTCGTGCTGCTGTTCAACATCCTGCGTTTCGCGACCATCGACTACGGTGACGTCGGCCTCGACGTCGTGGCCACCTGGCTCCTCGCCGGACTCCTGATCGGATACGCCGAGGAAGTGCTCACCCGCGGCCTCGTCGTGAACCTCGCCCGCAAGGCCGGATACCGCGAGATCGTGGTCGCGGTGATCTCCGCGACCGTGTTCGCCGGTCTCCACGCCGGGAACCTCCTGAACGGGCAATCGGTGTTCGCGACCGCGTTCCAGCTCGTCTACACCTTCGCGTTCGGCATCCTGATGTACCTCGCCCTCCGCGTCACAGGGACGATCCTCGCGCCGATCCTGTTGCACGCCAGCACGGATCCGAGCATCTTCCTGCAGACGGCGCACCCCGCCGAAGGCGCGCTCACAGCCATCGCCGGCTTCGGGAACATCGCGGTCATCGTGACCGGATTCGTCCTGATCTTCTTCATCCGCGGACGAGTGGGCGACGCGAAGCCGACGTTCCCCCAGGAGTATGCAGCGTGAGCGCCCCATCACTGAAGGTCACCCCGCGCGTCTGGATTGGGCTCGCCACCTGGGCCGGCTATCTCGTGCTGGTCTTCGCTATCCAGAAGTCGACGGGCATCTCCTACGACACCTGGGGAGACAACGCCGGGAATCTCTTCCTCGGGGCCGGCGTGTCTCTCATCGTCGCGACGGTGCTCCTCGCGGTCACGACCAGCTTGCTGGGATGGTGGCAGCCCGCGATCCACGAGGCGCACCGGAGCCGGCACACGTGGCCGATCTTCGTCCCGGTCCTCGTCGCCGGAGCGGCCGTCATGAACCTGGTCGGAACCGACTGGGGCTCCTACAGCGGCGCCTTCCTGGGGCATCCCTCGTGCTCCTCCTGGTCGGATTCACGGAGGAGATCGTCAACCGCGGCCTGCTCCTCACCGCGTTGCGCTCTCGATTCTCCGAGGTCTGGGTCTGGTTCTTCTCCTCCTCGCTCTTCGCCGTGACGCACTTCGTCAATGTTCTCCTCGGCGCACCGCTCGCAGGAACCATCAGCCAGGTCGGCGCCGCGTTCCTCATGGGCACCACGCTCTACATCCTGCGCCGAGTGACGGGCTCGCTCATCTGGGCGATGGTGCTGCACGGCCTGTGGGACTTCTCCGTCTTCGCGACCGGCGTCGGCACACCGAGCGACATCGTCTACATCGCCAACGTGATCTACCTGGTGATCGGCTTCATCGGTCTCGTCGTGGTCGCCTTCGTGATTCGGGGAGCGCACGAACGCAACCCCTCGGCCGGAGCTGTGGCTACCTGACGCGAGCTCGGCGACGGTGCCGGTACTCGTCGATCTCGTCGTGCCGAGACGGCGCATCCCGCCGCAGCGCTAGCGCTCACCCCTCGGCAGTGATGTCGCCCGGCAGCCAGGTGCCGTCGAAAGCCGCTTCCGTCGGACCGTAGAGGCGCAGGTACACGAACCAGCCTCTGCCCGGGATCGTCTTGACCCACTGCTCCTCTCCCGTAGCCGGCTGCTCGGGCCCGAACCGGAGCACGTGGTCGAGGCCCTGATCGGTCGCGCCCGAAAGCTCGAACATCGATCGCAGGGCTGCTCTGCTCTGGTCGGTCGCAATCTGGCTGCGGGTGACGGCGTCGTACACGGTGACGGACCAGAACAACCGCGCCGGGACCGGGGCAGGGATGCGAAGCGTGTACTCCCGACCACCGTCGAGGTACACGCCGTCGCTGTCTCGGCCACTGAACCAGTAGAGAGAACCTCCGCCGGGCACTCGCCGGAACATGGCGGGTGAGCTCGCGATGGCCTGGTAGAACCAGGTCTCCCGAGCATCGACATCGGTTCTTCCGCCGATCTCGAACGCGGCGTTCTCCGGGCGGAGGGTGACCCATTCCCAGTATCGGTCGGGCCAGACCGTGCGGTCGGGTCGACGGTCGGCGAGCGACTGCACGCGCAGCTGTGCATCGGCTTCGACGGCGGCGCGCGCAAGGATGTCCTGCATCCTCTCGTCGGGTGCGAACTCGCGACCGCGTTCAATGCCGAGCACGGCGAGCTCCGACTCGTATGCACGGTCGTCCGGCCGTTGCGGCTCGTCCTGGAGGGCACCGTGGAGCACGCGCCAGTAGTCGAGCGTGCCCTGGAGCACTGCCGGAGAAGTGTCCTGCGGTCGGCCGGACATGTCGATCCATGTCGGGGTCTCCCAGCTGACCGAGTCGTCGAGGGGGTGTACAGCGGTCATCTGCAGCAACTCGAGCGCTCCCCGCACATCGCCTTCGCGGGGGATGCCGCGCAGTCCGGCGACCACCTTGAACGTCTGGGCCTGCGCGACGAGGTAGCCGTCGGGGACATCGCCGGTGTGCCCTGGCGGCAGGATGAGATAGGAGCCTCCCCTGCCGCCGTCGCGACCGGGGATGCCGACATCGGTGATCCAGCTCTGATCGAAGTTGAGGACCGCACCGATGACGGGGCCTGCGGGGATCTCGATCACCACGGGACCGATGTGCAGGTCGAGCAGGATGCCGCCGTACGGAGTATCGGAGTTCAGCGTGAAGCCGACCTGCTCGGGGCGGGTGTCCATGTAGCCGAAGACGCGGTTCGGGACCACGCCGACCGGAGCCTGCCCCGCGAAGATCATCGCTCCCGACACCAGCGGGAAGAAGTGCTTGTAGCACTGGACCGCACGCATCAGATCGGCGGCGTCGTAGGCGGCGGACACGGTGGCGTCATCCGGGTAACCGCCGTCGAATCGATACTCGTTCATGTGGGTCATCGCAGGTCTCCTCGAGGTGCTGATCCGATCGACATCGCGGGGAGCACCTCTGCTGTCCATCCGCAGGTTCCGGCTGCCTCAAGTGTCGAGAACACTGTATCGCTCGGGACCCTTCATATCGGAGTATTCGTTCAGAGGCGGTCATCCGGAGAACCATGGGAACGGTCATGCTCGCACGGGCGATCCTCGGTGGCGACGCGGCACTCTCCGTGCTCGGCCGCCCTCCTGCTGGGGGCAGGTTCCGGCGGCTCGACAACCGCTTCTACCGTCCACTCACCGCGGTTCTCGGTGTCTTGTTCTGGTTGGCCGCTCGGGAGCGGCACGGGCGATAGCCGAGCACTCCCGGACGAGCGTCGCTTGGGAACACGCGAGAGCCGACCGACGTCACGATAGCTGGCCCGCCTCTGGCCAGTCCGTGACGACGACCGTCCCCATCGTGCGAGACGCTTCGACGATCTCGTGGGCCCGACGCATCGTCGCGGCGTCCAGCGGAGTGAGGTGGGTCGTCAGCGTTGTACGGAGAGTTCCTGCGTCGACCAGCTTCGCGACGCTCTCCAGGAGGTCGTGCTGGTAGTGGTCGGAGGGATCGGTGACGGGTCTCGTGAACATGAGCTCCCAGTGCCAGGTCACGCTCTTCGCCTTGAGCGCGTCGATGCTGCCGCCGGTTTCATCGACGGAGACGACCTGTCCGCGCGGACGGATCACGTCGGCGATCGCCCTGACGTTGCCGGGTGTGAACGAGGTGAACACGTAGTCGACGCCGGCGGGGGCGAGCGCCGACACCTCGCCGGCGAAGTCACGGCCGACGACGTGGTCGGCCCCCATCTGACGCACCCACTCCGCCGTCTCCGGGCGCGAGGCCGCGGCGATGACCTCGAGACGCGTGAGGGCCTTCGCGAGCTGGATGATCAGCGAGCCGACGCCTCCTGCCGCGCCGATCACCAGGAGCACTCCTCTGCTTTCGCGGGTGAGCGCCAGACGGTCGAACAGGCTCTCCCACGCGGTGATGACCGTCAGCGGCAGTGCGGCCGCCTCTGCGACCGACAGCGTGCTAGGAGCATGTCCGACGATGTTCTCGTTCACCAGGTGGAACCGCGCGTTCGTGCCTGAGCGATCGATCTGCCCGGCGTAGAACACGCGATCCCCCACGGCGAAGCGGGTCGACTCCTCGCCGACGGCGACCACGACCCCTGCGGCGTCGTAGCCGAGACGTGCCATCACCGCGCCGACGACACGCGTCGCGCCTGCGGTCCGTCTCGGCACTCCGCCATACCCTCAGGGACATGACCGTCGAGGATCCGGAACCGGCCCATCGCGACCGTGCGCACCGCTCCGCACTCGCCGTCACCCTCTGGTTGCTCGTTCCGTTGCTCGTCGTCGCGGCGTACGTCGCGCAGATCCTCGAGTCGTTCAGCGCCGTCGGCTGCGAAGGCGATTGCGACCTGGCACTCGCTTTCGGCGCCCGCGCCGTCTTCCCGTGGGCGGTCGCTGCCTCGGTCATCGCGGCGATCGTGGCCGCGTTCATGCTCCGGCATCGGAGAAAGCCCGCCTACTGGGCTCCCCTGCTCGGCGTGGTCCTCGTGCTGGTGTCGGCCATCACCACCAGCGCCGTCTTCCAAGCCGGGCTTGCCCCCATGTACGCGCGCAACGACAGGATCGCGAACGGTGAGGTTCCCGCCGAGACGACTCCGCCACTCCCCGACCCCGTCGGGGGCTGGGAGGCGAGCGTCGATGGAGCGACGTTCTTGTCGTTCAGTCCCGACGGGACCGTCACGGGCAGCGACGGGTGCAACGATCTGAGCGGCCGCTGGTCGCAGGATTCGGCGGGAAGGATCGAGCTGGAGACGCTCCTCCCCCAGACGGAGAACGCCTGCGACGGCATCGACGCATGGCTCGGCCGAGGGCGATCCGCGGACATCATCGATGGCTACATGTACGTCAACGGCGCCGCGGGTTCGCCGATCGGCGGACTCCAACCGGGGCGCCAGTCCCGCGACTGAGCTTCGACGCGCTGCCCCCGTGAACGACGAAACCCCCGGGAATCCGGGGGTTTTCATCTGTAGCAGGAGCGGGGCTTGAACCCGCGACCTCACGATTATGAGTCGTGCGCTCTAACCAGCTGAGCTACCCTGCCGCGAGGCATCCGTCCGCGTGAGAAGAATGCTTGCGAGCCCCGAGTCAGGATTGAACTGACGACCCCTTCCTTACCATGGAAGTGCTCTGCCACTGAGCTATCGGGGCGTGCTGCCCCTCGCGGGGCAACCGTACGAGAATACCATTACTGTGGCGTCCTCATGAAATCGAGCCGGTCACTCCTCCGCGGTCAGCGACGATCGACCGGCGTTCGCCTTGAGCCACGGCATCGGGTCGATGGTCGTTCCGTTGACGATGAGCTCGAAGTGCAGGTGCGCGCCGTAGGAACGACCCGTGTTGCCCGTCTTGCCGACGATCGTTCCGACCTTGACGGTGTCGCCGGCCTTGACGTTGAGGGAGCCGTACTGCATGTGTGAGTAGTGGCTCGTGATGACCTGGCCGTCGATGACGTGGTCGATGTAGACCGTGACCCCGAAGGCCCCGCCCTGCTCTGTGGCGATGCGGACAGTGCCGTCGGCGATGGCCTGGATCGGCGCACCGTTGCCCGGCACGAAGTCGATGCCCTCGTGGAGGCGGCCGCTGCGCATCCCATAGCCGTAGCTCATGCCGACACCGACGAGGAACGGCCACTGGATGGCGGCGTCGGGGTCGTTCGTGAAGATCTCACCCGAGTAGTTGATGCCCTGCTCGGCGGCGACCTCGGCGAGCGAGACCGTGCTGAAGTCATCGGAGCGGGAGAGCGGGACGCTCTCGACGCCGGACGGTGCGACGAAAGCCTGGATCTCGTCCTCGGCCTCGTCCTTCGAGTCGGCGGCAGCAGCGGAGACCAACGACATGGATGCGGCCGAGCCGCCCCGCACACCGGCGACCGCCTCCGCGGGGAGCGTCATGGACACCGCGAGAAGCCCTGCGAGGCTCATCACACCGACGGTCGCTCCGACCGTGACCACCTTGCGGAGGTTGCGGGGGCGACGAGGGGCCACATGCGAGGGGACGACAGACTCAGCGTCCGAACTCGCTGCGGACGGCGAGCGCTCAGCCGTGGAAACCGTCGGAACCGCACCTGTCGCGCGGAAGGCACGGGAAGCGCGCTCGAACGCGTCGGCTTCGACCGCCGGTCCACGCCCGTCCTCACCGGTTTCGCGGACCGGAGCCGCAGGAGCCTCGACCGGCTCCGAGGCGACAGGAACCGCGGGAACATCGGCGATCACCGGCTCCGAGTTCGTGGCGACGAAAGGCTCGATCAGCGCTTCCGTGACCACCTCGTCGGGTGCCGGCCGCTGACGGGCGGCGCGTCGGGAAAGGGGGGCGACAGCAGCGAGGGCGACGGCAGTGGAATCAGCGGCAGAAAGGGGTGCCGTCGGTCCCGCCGCGGGGGCCTCGGAGGCCGCAGTGCGGAGTCGGCTGGATCGGCGCGTGGGCGCAGAGGCAGCCTGGGAGTTCTCGAGGGGCAAAGCGTTTCTCTCGGTCGTGCGTCGTGCTCGGGGGGCGCAAACTTTGACTTTCACCTTCGGGTGATGAAAGTAACGATCGGGTAAACCCTACCGTGACCAGGCTGAGAATGCCATGAATCGTTCACGGATTCTCCGCGAGGATCGCGAGCAGTCGGGCGTGCACATCGACTCCTCCCGCTACCAGCATCGGGCGCGGGGAGTCGACATCCGTTCGGGACACCACGCCTCCGGCTTCCTCGACGAGGAGCGCACCGGCGGCGAAGTCCCAGGGGCGAAGGCCCCGCTCGAAGTAACCGTCCAGTCGCCCCGCAGCGACGAAGGCCAGGTCGAGTGCGGCCGCGCCCATACGTCGCACATCGCGAGCCATCGGCATGACCCGCGCCACGGTCGCGATGTCGCCTTCGTGGGTGGCGGGGTCGTAGCCGAAGCCCGTGGCGAGGAGAGCGCCGGCCGGGGTCGTGTCCGTCACCGCGAGACGAATGCCGTTCGACCAGGCGCCATGACCTCGCGCCGCTGAGAAGGTCTCTCCCAACGCCGGGGCGTTGACGGCGCCGGCGAGCGCTTCCCAGGTCTCGGGATCAGGTTCCCCGCGGACCGCGCCGATGCTCACGTTGTACGCCGGGATGCCGTACGCGTAGTTGACGGTGCCGTCGATGGGGTCGACGATCCAGGTGATCCCGCTGCTCCCCGCTTCGGCCCCCGTCTCCTCCCCGAGAAAGCCGTCGTCAGGCCGCGCCGCGCGCAGACGCGAACGGATGAGCGCTTCGACCTCTCGGTCTGCGTCCGTGACGATGTCGGCCAACGACGACTTGGTCGCCGCCAGGCGCACCCCTTCCTGTCGTCGAAGTCGCGCGAGCTGCCCTGCTTCCTCGGCGATCTCGGTCGCGAGGTCGCGGAGTTCGAGTTCCAGCGTCACTGTTCGGGCTGCCGGGGCGCGGGCGGCGGCGGCGGGAAAGCCTGCGAAGCCTCCTGCGGGGAGGCCGGAGTCTGCGTGGCCGGAGTCTGCGTGGCCGGGGCAGGGGGCACCGGGTGCTCGCCCGGAGTCGAAGGCGCGGGCTCTGCGGGCTGCGAGAACTGCGGCGGCGCGAACGGAGACGCAGCGGGCTGCGGCGGCGCAGGCTGCGGCGAGACGGGCTGCGGCACGACGGGGAATGCCGCGACGGGCGCTTGCGGGAGTGCCTGCTGGGGCGGGGCGACCGTCGGGTACCCGGTGTAGTAGGCGTTCCAGTCGGGCGATGCATCGGGCAGCGCCGGAAGCGGGGTGATGCCATCGGCGTAGGTCGGCCACGACGGCGCCGACGCGACGGCACGGTTGGCCGGGGTCTTCTTCTTCGGCGCGAAGAGCGCATTGAGCAGCGGGATCAGCGTGGTACCGACGGCCACGAGGATCGTGAGTGCGACCACGATGCGCCAATACAGCTCGCCGTAGTGGAACGTGTGGGGGAAGGCGAGGAAGAACACGAGCATGCCGACGAGACCGACGAGGAAAGTGACGGTCACGATGTAGATCACTCGGGTGAAGGTCGTGACGTATCGCTGCGCTGCCGGCGTGAACAGGCGCACGTGCAGCAGGGCCAGCTGGAGGATGCCGATCACGAGGAGCAGCTGGAAGAAGCGCTCGGCGCCGAAGTAGAACCCGTCCTCCGGGAGCCAGATCTTCACGGCGCCGACGAGGAGAGCGACGATCCAGCTCACCATGCTCGCCAGCTGCAGCCAGTCGGGGCGGTTCGGCGCCAACCCGGCCTCGAGGATCGCGATTCCCGCGAACGCCGCCAGCAGCAGGATCGTGAGGAACGCACGACCGATCAGACCGTCTTGGTCACCGATGAGCACCCAGATGACGCACACGAGGGCCGCGGCGATGAGAGCGCCGATGGCGATCCACAGGGAGCCCCTGATCAGCAGCGACATGTTCTTCTTCTCACCCTGCGGTCGATGCGTGGTGATGTCCGGCTGGGACATGGCGTTCCTCTCGTCGAGCGGCGATGCCTTCATCCTGCCATGCGCGCCGACGGTTGCCAGGGGTTCTACCCCGTCGCGGGAAGTCTGTCGACCCTTCAGGTCTGGGGAGGAGAGGTCAGCCGGTCTTCTTCGCCGACGCCGCAGCGAACGCCGCGACCCTCGCCTGCGCGTCGGCTGTCTCGAGGGCGGCACCGATCGAGCGCGCCTCTTCGCTCAGCTGCTCGACGAAGGAGCGTTCCGGCTGCTCGCGCACCAGCCTCTTCGCCTGACCGTAGGCGTCGGCGGCGCCCGCCAGCCAGAAGCGTGCGACCTCCTCACCGCGCGCTCGCACACGCTCCGCCTCCGCGGCGGCGTCCTCACCCTCGACGGCCTCGGCGACGAGTCCCCACTCGACGGCCTCCGCTGCGGTGAGCAGCCGATCCTGCAGGACGAGCTGCAGGGCACGGCGCTGGCCGACGGCACGAGCGAGCTGAGCGGAGACCGACAGGTCTGGGGTCAGACCGATGTTCGCGTACAGGCTGCCGAGCTTCGACCGCGAGCCCACGACGGCGTAGTCGCTGCACAGCAGGATGCCCAGGCCACCTCCCGCGGTCGTGCCGTGGGCCGCCGCGACGACGGGCACCGCTGATTCCGTCAGCGAGCGGATGCCGGAGTTGATGACCCCGGCGAGCGCGGTGATCTCCGCACCGGACGCGCCCATGGTCGTCGCCATGTCGATCACGTCGCCTCCGGCGCAGAACGCAGGACCCGCGGCATCGATGAGGATCGCCTTCACGTCGGTGCGCGACGTGGCCTCGGCCGTCGCGTCCTTCCAGGCGTGCGCCAGGTCGGCGTTGAACGCGTTGAGCCGAGCGGGCCGGTTCAGTGTGAGCCGAGCCATTTCCTCTTCGACGGCGAACAGGATGGCGTCAGTCATGGCTTCTCCTTCGAGCACAGAACGTGTCGCACCAGCGTAACCGCGATCAGACGCGCTCCCAGACCTGCGAGACGAAGCTCTCCATGCGCCGGCGCGTGCCGTCGAGACGGAAGTCGACCTGACCGGGCGACCTGACCTCGTTCGGTGCGAGCGGGTGCGCGAGGCGCACGTTCTCGTGGCAGGAGAGGTCGGCGCACATGTAGGTGCCGAACGAATCCCCCCGCTTGCCCGCTTCGCCTGCTCGACGGGCGGAGAGGAGGGCGACCTGGTTCCCCGGCTGCATCGTGTGGCAGATGTTGCACATGCCCGACCGCGCGCGACCGGGGTCCGTCGCACGCAGCACCACCCCGATCACCTCGTCGCCGTGCGGGATCAGCACATAGCCGCGACGGCTCGCACCGGGGTCCTGCCAGGCGAAGAAGTCGAGGTAGTCCCAGTCGACGAGCAGGAAGTCATGAGGCATCTCCATCAGACGCAGCTCGTCATCGTCCGCATTGACGAACGATGCCCGGACTTCGGCTTCGGTGAGCGGTCGCATCGCTCCAGTCTAGGAAACCGTTCGCGGGGCGGGGCCGCGTCACAGTCGACGCGTCGTGACCATCCCGAACACCGTCTCGAACACCTGCACGGCGAACACGGACGCCCAGACGGATGCGGCGAGGAGAATGGCGACCTGGATCGCGATCGTGACCACGAGCGGTGCCAGAATCCTTCCGCCCCGCCGACGGATCACCACATGGCGGCCGATCACATAGACAAGCGAGGACAGGAAGGCCCACGCCCAGGGGAAGGGACGAACGAACCCCCGCGCTGCGAGCTCTCGGGCATCCAGGGCGGCGAACCACACGGAGAGCCCGTAGACCGCCCAGCCCGACAGCGTCAGGACCAGGTACCACGGCGTGAGGAAGGCGTTGAACTCTGCAGCGATGAACTTGTCCACGTCGAGTGACGACGAGCCATCCAGCGGCACGACCGCGAGTACCTCGAACATCCCCTGTTGCATCTGCACGAGATAGCCGATGGCCGCGATCGTGCTCAGCACCGGGAGGAGCACGATCAACCAGACCCATGTGGTGTTCGCGGTGGTCCCCTGAGGGACCGGCAGGTACTCCGGTGAGGTCGCCACGACCGGCGCTTCCTCACCCCACCGTGAACCGTCCCACCACCGCGTCGAGCCCTGGGCATCGGTGTACCAGCCTGCGGGCGCGGTCACGATCGAATCCGGACGTCGGAATGGGCACGAGTCTTCGGCGGCATGTGACCACCCTATTCACGGGGAGGGTCACACCAACGAGAGAAGGCCCTCGCAGTGATCGCGTGGGCCTTCGATCTCTGCGCTTCTCCGCAGAGGTGGTGGTGGCGAGTGAGGGATTCGAACCCCCGAATGCAGTGCAGTCTGATTTACAGTCAGATCCCTTTGGCCGCTTGGGTAACTCGCCAGAGCGCACCCGTCCGACTTGAACAGCCAACCGGGGGCACGAGAGACAAGCATACCTGTCCGAGGCGGGTGCAAGAAATCGAAACGTCAGCTGCCGTTCACGCCCCGCCCCGAGTCGGCCAGAGACTCCGGAGTCCGCAGCAGGCCGCCCTCTGCGCGGCAGGTCGCAGCGGCGATGTCCATGGCTCGCAGCAGGAGCGCGCGCCACTGCGCCAGGTCGGACCGCGACGCCGAGACCAGGCCCTCGGAGACCGCCGCGAGTGTCGCGTCCCCTGCCCCGACGGTGTCGATCACCGCACCGGGAAGCTGGGCGATGGGCGCGGAGACGACACCGGCGTCCGCATCGATCGTGGCGCCTTCCGCTCCCGCGGTCGCCAGTACGGCAGCGGCTCCGAGGCCTCGAAGGCGCGCCCGCAGGGCATCCAGGTCCCCGTCGTAGAGGATCGCCGCATCATCCGCGCCGACCTTGACGACGGCGGCCGACGTGGCCAGCCGCTCGAACCCGCGGACGAACTCCTCGCGATCGCTGAGCATCCCGGTGCGCGGGTTCGGGTCGACGGCGATCCTCGCATCGCCCAGAGCCTCGACCAGGGCATCGACCTCTGCCGGCACATCGAAGGGGAAGCAGCTGATGGCGACGAGCGCGGCGTCGGAGATCGCCTGACGCGCCTCGTCGGAGTATCGGATGCTGCGCTTCTGCGCCGCCTCGTTGAACACGTACTGCGGCTCGCCGTTCGACGCGCGCTGTACGACGGCACGAGAGGAGCCGTGCGGGGCCTCGCTCGCGATCAGACGCACCCCGTGATCCCCGAGGTACTCGCGGATGTGGGCGCCCGCTTCATCGTCACCGACCATCGCGATCAGCGTGGTGTCGACCCCCAGCCGACGAAGGCCGACGGCCACGTTCAGCGCAGCGCCGCCGACGAGCTCGCGCACCCCCGCATCATCACGGATCTCATCGATCAGGGCATCGCCGATCACGACCACGGAACCGGCAGCAGAAGTCTCGTTGCTCACCCGCTGACACTATCGCGGTGTCGGGACGCCCTGACAACACCGCGATCCTCTCGCGTCCCGACGCCGGAGGACAGTACGGTGTGGCCATGAACGCCCGCCTCGCCGGCATCGCCGTGGCCCTCTCACTCCTCGTCGCCCTCACGGCGTGCACTCCGCAGGCCGACGCCGGAGGAGGGGCCTCAGCGCCCCCTGTAGCGAGCGACGCGCCCAGCCCGGACTCGACCAGCACGGAGGGGCCCGGAACGCCCTCCCCCGCGCCCACCGCCAAGCCCGTCACGCTCCCGACCGACTGCCGCGCGATCCTGTCGGAGTCCGTACTCGCCGAGCTCGGAGACATCCCGCTCAACGACGCCGCCTTCGGACCCTCGGGCGTGGGTGCGGACGGCGCCCTCACCTGCAATTGGGCCGACCCGCGCGCAGACACCACGAGGCTCACGACCACCATCTCGCGGATGAACCGCGGTCCCGCGCTCGACATGCTCAATGCACTCGCCGACAACGAGGGCTTCTCCTGCTTCACGCCGGACGGCGGCACCCGATGCGAGAAGACCTGGCCCAACGAGCAGTATCCCGTGACGGACGGCCGCACCCTGTTCTGGCGTGACGACGTCATGATCGACACCCGCTACTCGAACCTGGCGCCGACCGGTTACACCTCGAGCATCATCGAGCACATCTTCGACTGACCCCGCCGCGCCCGGAGCCCCGTCGACGGCACGGCGTGAAACCCGGGCACGGAGAAGGCCCCAGGGCGAACCCTGGGGCCTTCTTCGTCACTCAGCACTCAGTTGTGTCGCGACTTCGTCGCTCGACAACCTCAATCGGCTCGGCCGGACGAGCAAGCTCGCCGGCTCTCGCCTCAATCAGTTGTAGGTGCCGGGGGTGATGTCGTCCGTCGAGAACGCGTCGAAGTCGACGTAGCCGAAGTCACCATCGGCGTACGCACCGTCGGATGCGAAGATCCGGTTCGGGTAGCGCTCGCTCTTGGCTTCCTCTGTGGCCTCGACCGTGACGTCGCGGTACTTAGAGAGACCGGTTCCGGCGGGGATGAGCTTACCGATGATGACGTTCTCCTTGAGACCGACCAGCGGGTCGCGCTTGCCCTGCATCGCAGCCTCGGTGAGCACGCGGGTCGTCTCCTGGAAGGAGGCGGCCGACAGCCACGACTCGGTCGCGAGCGACGCCTTCGTGATACCCATCAGCTCCGGACGGCCGGACGCGGGGCGCTTGCCCTCTGCCACAGCCTCGCGGTTGATCGACTGGTAGCGCTTGAGGTCGACCATCTCACCCGGGAGCAGGGTCGTGTCGGCGTGATCGACGACGGTGACCTTGCGGAGCATCTGACGGACGATGACCTCGATGTGCTTGTCGTGGATCGGCACACCCTGCGAGCGGTACACGCCCTGGACGCCGCCGACGAGGTAACGCTGCACCTCGCGAGCACCCATGACGCGCATGATCTCCTTGGGGTCGAGCGTGCCCACCAGGATCGGCTGACCGACCGTGACGTGCTGCCCGTCCTCGACGAGAAGCGTGGCACGCTTCAGCACCGGGTAGATGACGGGCTCGTCGCCGCTGTCGGGCGTGAGGATGACCTTCTTGCCCTTGTCGGTCTCGTCGATCGCGATGCGGCCGTCGGCCTCGGCGATCGGCGACGCGCCCTTGGGGGTACGCGCCTCGAAGAGCTCCTGCACGCGGGGCAGACCCTGCGTGATGTCATCCGCCGATGCCGAACCACCCGTGTGGAAGGTACGCATCGTCAGCTGGGTACCGGGCTCACCGATCGACTGGGCCGCGATGATGCCGACGGCCTCGCCGATGTCGACGGTCTTTCCGGTCGCGAGCGAACGGCCGTAGCACTGTGCACACACACCGACGGCGGAGTCGCAGGTCAGGACCGAGCGCACCTTGATGGTCTCGACACCCAGAGCGACGAGCTTGTCGATCAGCACGTCACCGACGTCCTCACCGGCTTCGGCGAGAACCTCGCCCTTGCTGTCGATCACGGCCGAGGCCAGCGTACGGGCGAACACCGAGTTCTCGACGTTCGCGTCGCGCACCAGCTCACCCTGCGAGTTCGGAGCGGCGATCGGGAGCTCGAGGCCCTTCGACGTGCCGCAGTCCTCTTCGCGGATGATGACGTCCTGCGAGACGTCCACCAGACGACGGGTCAGGTAACCCGAGTCGGCGGTACGCAGAGCGGTGTCGGCGAGACCCTTACGGGTACCGTGCGTCGCGATGAAGTACTCCGCCACCGACAGACCCTCGCGGTACGAGGAGATGATCGGACGCGGGATGATCTCACCCTTGGGGTTGTTCACCAGACCACGCATACCGGCGATGTTCCGGATCTGCAGCCAGTTACCACGAGCACCCGACGACACCATGCGGTTGATGGTGTTGTCCTCGGGGAAGTTCGCCTTCATGGCGGCCTGAACCTCGTCGGTGGCCTCGGTCCAGATCTTGATGAGCTCCTGGCGACGCTCAGAGTCGGTCGTCAGACCCTTCTCGTACTGCGACTGGACCTTCGCGGCCTGCTTCTCGTAGCCCGCGACGATCTCCGCCTTGTTCGGCGGCGTGAGGATGTCGCTCAGGGCGACGGTCACACCGGAGCGCGTTGCCCAGTAGAAGCCGGCGTCCTTGATGCGGTCCAGCGACGCAGCCGTCTCGACCTTGGGGTACTCCTCGGCCAGCTTGTTGACGATCTGCGACAGCTTGTTCTTGTCAGCCTGCTCGCGGACGAACGGGTAGCCCTTCGGCAGCGTGTCGTTGAAGATCGCCTGACCCAGCGAGGCGTCGACGAGACCGTGACGCTCGTAGCCCTCGGGAGCTTCGCCCTCGAGGAACGTCAGGCCGGGGATACGGATGCGGATCTTCGCCTGCAGGTCGAGGGAGCCCTCGTCCTTGGCCAGGATCGCCTCGCCCACCGAACCGAATGCACGGCCCTCGCCGGTCGCGCCTTCCTTGACCGTGGTCAGGTGGTGCAGACCGATGATCATGTCCTGCGAAGGCAGGGTGACCGGGCGGCCGTCCGACGGCTTCAGGATGTTGTTCGACGCGAGCATCAGCACGCGGGCCTCGGCCTGAGCCTCGACCGACAGGGGCAGGTGGACAGCCATCTGGTCACCGTCGAAGTCGGCGTTGAACGCCGCGCAGACGAGCGGGTGCAGCTGGATGGCCTTGCCCTCGACGAGCTGGGGCTCGAACGCCTGGATGCCCAGACGGTGCAGGGTGGGTGCACGGTTGAGCAGCACCGGACGCTCGCGGATGATCTCTTCGAGCACGTCCCAGACCTCGGGACGGGTGCGCTCGACGGCACGCTTGGCGGCCTTGATGTTCTGCGAGTGACCGAGGTCGATCAGACGCTTGATGACGAACGGCTTGAAGAGCTCCAGAGCCATCTGCTTGGGCAGACCGCACTGGTGCAGCTTGAGCTGCGGGCCGACGATGATGACCGAACGGCCGGAGTAGTCGACACGCTTTCCGAGCAGGTTCTGACGGAAACGACCCTGCTTACCCTTCAGCATGTCGCTGAGCGACTTCAGGGCACGGTTGCCGGTACCGGTGACGGGGCGACCACGGCGACCGTTGTCGAACAGTGCGTCCACGGCCTCCTGCAGCATGCGCTTCTCGTTGTTGACGATGATCTCGGGGGCACCGAGGTCGATCAGACGACGAAGACGGTTGTTGCGGTTGATCACGCGGCGGTACAGGTCGTTCAGGTCGGAGGTCGCGAAGCGGCCACCGTCGAGCTGGACCATCGGGCGCAGCTCCGGCGGGATGACCGGGACGACGTCCAGGACCATCGACGCCGGGCTCATCCCGGTCTCGAGGAACGAGCTGACGACCTTCAGGCGCTTGATCGCACGGATCTTGCGCTGGCCCTTGCCCTCGGAGATCTGCAGACGCAGGTTCTCCGCCTCGGCCTCGAGGTCGAACGCCGCGAGACGACGCTGGATCGACTCGGCACCCATGTAGGCCTCGAAGTACTGACCGAAGCGGTCCTGCAGCTCGTGGAAGACGTCGTCCTCCGGACGGAGTGCGCCGACCTCGAGCGTGCGGAAGTCCTCCCACACGCGCTCCAGCTTCAGGATCGCCTCGTCGGCACCCTTGCGGATGAGCGACATCTCCTTCTCGGCGGCGTCCTTGACCTTCTTCTTGGCGTCGGCCTTGGCACCCTCCGCCTCGAGAGCAGCGAGCTCCTCCTCCAGCTTGGCCAGGCGCTCCGCGATCTTGGCGTCGCGGCGGTCGCCGAGCGTCTTCAGCTCGAGACGGATGTTGTTCTCCTGCGTGCCCAGGTCGCGGTGACGAGCTTCCTCATCGACCGAGATGACCATGTAGGCGGCGAAGTAGATGACCTTCTCGAGGTCCTTCGGTGCCATGTCGAGCAGGTAGCCCAGGCGCGAGGGCACGCCCTTGAAGTACCAGATGTGGGTGACGGGAGCGGCGAGCTCGATGTGACCCATGCGCTCACGACGGACGGAGCTCTTGGTGACCTCCACGCCGCAGCGCTCGCAGACGATGCCCTTGAAGCGGACGCGCTTGTACTTGCCGCAGGCGCACTCCCAGTCGCGGGACGGGCCGAAGATCTGCTCTCCGAAGAGACCGTCCTTCTCCGGCTTGAGGGTGCGGTAGTTGATGGTTTCGGGCTTCTTGACCTCGCCGTAGGACCACGCGCGGATGTGGTCTGCGGTCGCCAGGCCGATGCGAAGCTCATCGAAAGTTGTGGACTCGAGCACTAGTTCTCCTGTGTCGGAAATTCTTTTTGAGAAGTCTGCTTCGGTGGGCCCGAGACGTGGGTCCCGGGCCCTCCGAAGGATTAGATCTCGTCGATCGAGGCGGCCTCGAAGCGGCTGGAGATGTTGATACCGAGTTCCTCTGCGGCGCGGAACGCCTCATCGTCGGTGTCGCGGAGGTTGACCAGCGTGCCGTCGGCCGAGAGGACCTCGACGTTCAGGCAGAGCGACTGCATCTCCTTCATGAGCACCTTGAAGGACTCGGGGATGCCCGGCTCCTGGATGTTCTCGCCCTTGACGATCGCCTCGTACACCTTGACGCGGCCGAGGATGTCGTCGGACTTGATCGTGAGGAGCTCCTGGAGCGCGTACGCGGCGCCGTAGGCCTCGAGGGCCCACACCTCCATCTCACCGAAGCGCTGTCCACCGAACTGCGCCTTACCACCGAGCGGCTGCTGGGTGATCATCGAGTAGGGACCCGTGGAACGTGCGTGGATCTTGTCGTCGACCAGGTGGTGCAGCTTCAGGATGTACATGTAGCCGACCGAGATCGGGGCCGGGAACGGCTCGCCGGAGCGGCCGTCGAACATCTGGGCCTTTCCGGTGGAGTCGATCAGACGGACACCGTCGCGGGTCGGGATGGTCGCGTCGAGGAGACCTGCGATCTCCTCCTCGCTCGCACCGTCGAACACCGGGGTCGCGACCTTCGTGCCGGGAGCGGCCTCGAAAGCCTGCTCCGGCAGACGAGCTGCCCACTCCGGTGTGCCCTCGACCTTCCAGCCCTGCTTCGCGATCCACCCGAGGTGGGTCTCGAGCACCTGGCCGAAGTTCATTCGACCCGGGATGCCGAGCGGGTTCAGGACGATGTCGACCGGGGTGCCGTCCGCCATGAACGGCATGTCCTCGATCGGGAGGATCTTCGCGATGACACCCTTGTTGCCGTGACGGCCGGCGAGCTTGTCACCCTCGGTGATCTTGCGCTTCTGGGCGATGTAGACCACGACGCGGCGGTTGACGCCGGAGCCGAGCTCGTCGTCGCCGTCCTCGGCGTTGAACTCCTTGACCGCGATGATCGTGCCCTGCTCGCCGTGAGGCACCTTCAGGGACGTGTCGCGGACCTCGCGGCTCTTCTCGTTGAAGATCGCGCGGAGCAGACGCTCCTCGGCCGACAGCTCGGTCTCACCCTTCGGCGTGACCTTGCCGACGAGGATGTCGCCGGGGCGGACCTCGGCACCGATGCGGATGATGCCGCGCTCGTCGAGGTCCTTCAGCAGCTCCGGGCTGACGTTGGGGAGGTCACGGGTGATCTCCTCCTTGCCGAGCTTGGTGTCGCGGGCGTCGACCTCGTACTCCTCGATGTGGATCGAGGAGAGGGTGTCGTCCTTCACCAGGTCCTGGCTCAGGATGATCGCGTCCTCGAAGTTGTAGCCCTCCCACGTCATGAACGCGACGAGGAGGTTCTTCCCGAGGGCCAGCTCGCCGTTCTCGGTGGCGGGGCCATCGGCGATGACCTCTCCGACCTCGACGCGCTCACCGGCGTTGACGACGACCTTCTGGTTGTAGGACGTGCCCTGGTTCGAGCGGTCGAACTTGCGCAGGTGGTACTCCTGCGTTCCGCCCTCGTCGAGCATGACCACGACGCGGTCCGCGGAGACCTCGGAGACGACACCGGCCTTCTCGGCAGTGATCACGTCACCGGCGTCGATGGCCGTGTAGCCCTCCATACCGGTTCCGACGAGCGGCGAGTCGCTGCGCAGCAGCGGCACGGCCTGACGCTGCATGTTGGCACCCATGAGGGCGCGCTGTGCATCGTCGTGCTCGAGGAAGGGGACGAGCGAGGTCGCGACGGACACCATCTGACGCGGCGAGACGTCGATGTAGCCGATGTCCTCGGGGAGGAACATGTCGACCTCGCCGCTGCCGCCCTTCGGGCGTGCCAGGACGTGGCTCTCGACGAAGCGACCCTTGGCATCGAGCGGGGCGTTGGCCTGCGCGATGTTGAAGTCGACCTCTTCGGAAGCCGTCAGGTAGTCGATCTGCTCGGTGACGACACCGTCGACGACCTTGCGGTACGGGGTCTCGATGAAGCCGAACGAGTTGATGCGCGCGAAGGTCGCGAGCGCACCGATCAGACCGATGTTCGGGCCTTCAGGAGTCTCGATCGGGCACATGCGGCCGTAGTGCGACGGGTGGACGTCACGGACCTCGACACCGGCGCGGTCACGCGAGAGACCACCGGGGCCGAGCGCGGAGAGACGACGCTTGTTCGTCAGACCCGCGAGCGGGTTGTTCTGGTCCATGAACTGCGACAGCTGCGAGGTTCCGAAGAACTCCTTGATCGCGGCGACGACGGGGCGCACGTTGATCAGGGTCTGCGGCGTGATGGCCTCGATGTCCTGCGTGGTCATGCGCTCGCGGACGACGCGCTCCATGCGGGACAGACCCGTGCGGACCTGGTTCTGGATGAGCTCGCCGACCGCGCGGATGCGACGGTTGCCGAAGTTGTCGATGTCGTCGGTCGCGAGACGGATCTCGGCCTTCTTGCCGCCGCGGATACCGGTGAAGGTCTCCTCGGTGCCGGCGTGCAGACGCACGAGGTACTTGATCGTGGCCACGATGTCCTCGACGGTGAGCACCGACGAGGTCAGCGGCTGGTCGAGGCCCAGCTTGTGGTTGATCTTGTAGCGACCGACCTTGGCGAGGTCGTAGCGCTTCGGGTTGAAGTAGAAGTTGTCGAGAAGCGCACGCGCGGCCTCGGCTGCGACCTGCTCGCCCGGACGGAGCTTGCGGTAGATGTCGCGGAGAGCATCTTCCTTCGTGACGATCGTGTCCTTCGCGAGCGTCTCCTCGATCGAGGTGTAGCCGGCGAACTCGGCCAGGATCTCCTCGCTGGTCATGCCCAGCGCCTTGAGGAAGACCGTGACGGACTGCTTGCGCTTGCGGTCGACGCGCACGCCGACCTGGTCGCGCTTGTCGATCTCGAACTCGAGCCATGCACCACGGCTCGGGATGACGCGCGCCGAGACGATGTCCTTGTCACTCGTCTTGTCGGGGGTCTTGTCGAAGTAGACACCCGGCGAGCGCACGAGCTGCGAGACGACGACGCGCTCGGAGCCGTTGATGATGAACGTGCCCTTGTCGGTCTGGAGCGGGAAGTCGCCCATGAAGACCGTCTGGGTCTTGATCTCACCCGTGAGGTGGTTCATGAACTCGGCCTCGACGTACAGCGGAGCGGCGTAGGTCTTGCCACGCTCCTTGCACTCCTCGATCGAGTACTTCTCCGGCTCGAGGTACGGGTTCGTGAACGACAGCTGCATCGTCTCGCCGAGGTCCTCGATCGGAGAGATCTCCTCGAAGATCTCGCCGAGGCCGCTGTTCTCGTTCACGTCGGTACGACCGGCGGCCTTGGCCTCGGCCACGCGCGCCTTCCAGGCGTCGTTGCCGACCAGCCAACCGAAGGACTCGGTCTGCAGGGCGAGAAGGTCAGGGACCGTCAGCGTGTCGGAGATCTTGGCGAACGAAAGACGGGAAGCTCCGCGTCCGTTCTTGGTGGTGGTGGATGTGGATGCGTTGCGAGCAGCAGCCAAGGGAATAACCTCCGTGAGCCCCGCAGGGCTTCTCGATTCCTTTGTCGTCAGGTGGAGTGTGCGCCCGGGAACTCAACAGATGCCGACCACCATATGAGGGCAGGGAGAAGCGAGCGCAACTACCAACTATACGCACGATTCTGCGACATGGCAAGCGCAATCCTTGACCAATCTTCGAACCTGCGGTATTGGCACCCCGCCGGAGTCGTCCACACCCACCGTCAGCGCCGAGACCCATCGCCGCAGACGTCTGCGGCGATGGGTCTCGGCGGGCGGGATGGGTGTCGGCGAACGGGGCCTCAGGAGGCGATGTTCAGCTCGTTGCCCGGGATCGACGCCAGCAGACGCCTCGTGTAGGGGTCGCGCGGGTTCGTGAAGATCTCCTCCGAGGTCGCGGCCTCCACCAGCTTCCCGTCCTTCATGACGCACACGTAGTCGCTGATCAGGCGCACCACCGCGAGGTCGTGCGAGATGAACAGGTAGCTCAGGCCGTACTCGCTCTGCAGGTCGCCGAGCAGCTTCAGGATCTGATCCTGCACGAGCACGTCGAGCGCCGACACGGGCTCGTCGCACACGATCAGATCGGGCGAGAGCGCGAGCGCACGGGCGATCGCGATGCGCTGCCGCTGACCGCCTGAGAGCTCGGACGGGTAGCGACGCAGCATGGACTGCGGCAGCGCCACGTCGTCGAGCAGTTGCCGCACGCGCTTGCGACGATCCGCAGTGCTCCCCCGCTTGTAGAACTCCAACGGTTCGGCGATCAGCCGCTCGATCGTGAACATCGGGTTCAGGCTCGAGTACGGGTCCTGGAAGATGGGCTGCACCCGCTGGCGGAAGTCCTTCGTCTCCGCCCGGCTCAGCGACGCGATGTCCTTGCCCCCGTAGCGGATCAGCCCGCTCGTGGGCTCGATCACCTTGAGCAGCATCCGCGCGGTCGTGGTCTTGCCCGAACCGGACTCCCCCACGATCGCGACCGTCTCCCCGCGCGGGATCACCAGCGACACGTCGTCGACCGCGACGAAGTCCTCCCCGCGGCCGCGTACCGGGTAGACCTTGGTGAGGTTCTCGATCTCGACGATGTTGCCCTTCGACGAGCCCTGGGAGCCGGGAACCCCGGGGGTCGCTGATCCTGTCGAAGCGTCCGTCGCCGAGTCCACCGGCTCCTGCACCCGGAACGCCTCCGGCCGCAGACGGGCCGCCGCCACCGAGGGTGCCGCCTTCACGAGCGACTGCGTGTACGGATGCTGCGGATCCTCCAGGATCTGCCGGGCGTCGCCCTGCTCCACGACCTTGCCGCGGTGCATCACGATCACCCGTTCCGCGCGCTCGGCGGCGAGTCCCAGGTCGTGGGTGATGAGCAGCACGGCCGTTCCCAGCTCGCGCGTCATCTGCCCGATCTGATCGAGGATCGTCTGCTGCACCGTGACGTCGAGGGCACTGGTGGGCTCGTCGGCGATCAGCAGGCGCGGCTTGCAGGCCAGACCGATCGCGATGAGCGCCCGCTGGCGCATGCCGCCGGAGAACTCGTGCGGGTACTGCTTCGCCCGCCGCTCCGGATCGGGGAGCCCGGCGGCGGTCAGCGCCTCGACCACCTTCGCCTGCACGTTCTGCCGCGTGGCGAGGCCGTGCGCGAGCAGCGTCTCGGCCACCTGTGTGCCGATCTTCGCCACCGGGTTCAGGTTCGACATCGGGTCCTGCGGCACGAGGCCGATGTCCCGACCGCGGATCGTGCGCAGCTCGTGCTCCGGCGCGCGGGATATCTCCTTCCCGTCGAGGCGGATGCTGCCGGCGGCGATCCTGCCTCCACCGGCGAGCAGCCCGATGATGGCCATCGCGGTGGTGGACTTGCCCGAGCCGGACTCCCCCACGATCGCGACGGTCTCGCCGGGGCGGATCTCGAGGTCGACGCCCTCGACGGCGTGCACGACGCCGTCCATGGTGGCGAAGTCCACGGCCAGTCCCTGCACCGACAGCAACGGCTCGGTCGACATCTGCATCTCCTTCGCGGCGCTCACGGCGCCGTCGTCGCGCACGTTCATCGCGCCCTCGTTCGCGGGTCCATCGCTTCGCGCAGCGCCTCACCCAGCAGGGTGAAGCCGAGCGCCGTGACGGCGATGCAGATGCCGGGCAGGAAGGCGAGCCAGGGCGCGATGGCGAGCTCGGCCTGTGCGTAGGTGAGCATGCGCCCCCACTCGGCCGTCTCCGGGCGGCCTCCGCCGAGGCCGAGGAACGACAGTGCCGCCGCATCGATCACGGCGGTGGCGAGCGTCAGGGTCCCCTGCACGATCACGGGCCCGATGGCGTTGGGCAGCACGTGCGACATGGTGATCTTGCCGCGGCCGAGACCGAGCGTCTGCGCCGAGAGCACATAGTCGCTGGAGCGCTGCTGCAACATGGATGCGCGCAGCAGCCTCGCGAAGATCGGCACCTGCGAGGCCCCGATCGCGATCATGATCGCGAACGGGGTCTGCCCGAGGATCGCGGCGATCGAGACGGCCAACAGCAGGTTCGGCACCGACAGGATGATGTCGACGATGCGCATGATGAGCGTGTCCACCCATCCGCCGAACGTGCCGGCGAGCAACCCGAGGATCATGCCGCCGACCAGGCCCATCGCGGTGGAGATGACACCGATCATGAGCGACGCCTGCGCACCCCAGATGAGCTTGGACAGCACGTCGCCGCCGAAGCGGTCGAGGCCCAGCGGGAACTGCGGCAGCTCCCCCGGCCCCGGGATGTAGGTCGGCGTGATGTACTTCGCGCCGGGCAGCGCCGTCTCCGGGTAGGGAGCGATCAGAGGTGCGAGAGCGGCGATGAGCAGGAACGCCACCACGATGGCCGCGCCGATCCATGCCGTCGGATTGCGGCGGAGGCGGCGGAACACATCCCGCCAGAAGCCGCCGGAGCCGTTCTTCAGGTCGGCCTGGGCGATGGCGACGGTGTCGATGCTGCCGCCGCTCTCCGCCGAGGGACCTTGGGCGGGCGGGAGTGCGATGGTCATGCGACCGCCTCCTTTCGGACGATGGAGCGGGACATCATTGGACCCTCACTCTCGGGTCGATGAAGCTGTAGGAGACGTCGACCGCCAGGTTGATCAGCGCGTACGCGATCGCGATGAAGATGATGAACCCCTGGAGGACCGGGAAGTCCCTGGTGAAGATCGCCCTCGCCAGGAACGAGCCGATGCCCGGGAAGGCGAACACCGTCTCGGTGAGCACCGCCCCGGATATCAGCAGCCCGGTCTGCAGGCCGATCGTGGTGATCACCGGGAGCATGGCGTTGCGCAGGATGAAGCGGTTGCGCAGCGTCGGCGCACCGACGCCCTTGGCCCGACCGGTGCGCACGTAGTCCGCGTTCTGCACCTCCAGGACACTGGCCCTGGTGATGCGGACGATGATCGCGAGCGGGATCGTACCCAGCGCGAGCGCCGGGAGGATCAGGTGCAGGATCGCATCCCATGCGGCATCGAACTCTCCGGTGATGATGCCGTCCCACACATAGAACCCGGTGGGATGGGTCGCGTCTATTCGTGGATTCTGTCGTCCGTCCGACGGCAGCCAGCCCAGCTGCACCGCGAAGACGTACTTCAGGATGAAGGCGAGGAAGAACACCGGGATGGTGATGCCGATCAGGCTCAGCACCACGGATGCGTGGTCGGTGAACTTGCCGTGGCGGCGGGCGGCCCAGTATCCGAGCGGGATGCCGATGCCGACCGCGAAGATGAGCGCCATCACGCTGAGCTCGAGCGTCGCGGGGAAGCGCCGCATGAACTCCTCGGTCACCGGACGGTTGGTCTCGATGGAGGTTCCGAAGTCTCCTTGGAGGAGCCGCCCGATCCAGATGAAGTATTGCTCGATGAGCGGCTTGTCGAAGCCGTAGAGCTCGTTGACTCTGGCGACGGCCTCGGGTGTGGCCTTCTCGCCGAGCAGGGCGACCGCGGGGCCGCCGGGAAGGGCCCTGACCCAGGCGAACAGCAGGATGCTGAGCCCGAACAGGGTGGGGATGAGGAACAGCAGTCGCCTGCCGATGGTGCGCAGCACGAAGATCTCCGTCGATCAGAAGGTACGTCGTTCCCCGGTCCCGCCGAAGGGGTGGGACCGGGGAACGACGTATCAAGTGGTCAGGCCTACTTGGTGAGGACGATGTCCGTGAAGACCTCGTCGTTCACCGGGCTGGCGGGGTAGCTCTTCACGCGCGGGTCGAACGCCAGGGTCGGCGCCGGGTGCGCGAGCGGAACACCGGGGATGAACTGGGCGACCATCTCGTTGATCTCCTCGTACAGCGCCGTCTGGTCCTCGAGGTTCGAGACGCCGCGCGCCTCGTTCAGCTTCTGGAACAGCTCGGGGTTGTCGAAGCCCCACTCGGAGCTCTGCTGACCGAAGAAGACGCCGACGAAGTTGTCGGTGTCGTTGTAGTCACCGGTCCAGCCGAGCAGGTGGATGCCGTGGTCCGAGGTGCCGGTGGTGCGGTCGAGGTATTCGACCCACTCCTCCGAGACCGGGGTGGTCTCGACGCCGACCTCTGACAGCTGCGACGACAGCACGGTGAAGATCTGCTCGGGGTCCGGCATGTACGGACGCGACACGTTGACCGGGTAGTTGAAGGTGAGCTTCAGCGGGTTCGCCTCGGTGTAGCCCGCCTCGGCCAGCAGCGACTTCGCCTTCTCGGGGTCGTAGTCGTAGGTCGTGACATCGGAGTTGTAGCCGTTGACGACCTCGGGGACGAACTCGATGGCCTTCTGCGTGCCCTCCGGCAGCACCTGGCTGATCAGCGCGTCCTTGTCGACCGCGTACGAGAGCGCCTCACGCACCTTCGGGTCCTGCAGCTCCGGCACCGCCTGGTTGAAGGCGAGGTACAGGATCGTGAACGGCGGGCGCGACACCATGGTGAAGCCGTCGTCCTCGAGAGCCTTGGTGTCGGCCGGTCCGACGAGGTCGTAGCCGTCGATCGAGCCGGATTCGAGCGCCTGGCGGCGTGCGGTCGGATCGTCGATCGTGCGGAAGATGATCTCGTCGATCTGCCCCTTCTCGCCCCAGTACCCGTCGTAGGACTTGAGCGTGACCTGCTCGCCCGGCGCCCACTCGTCGAAGGCGTAGGGGCCGGTGCCGACCGGGTGGCCCATGGCGTACTCGGACAGCTGCGGGGCCTCGGCGGAACCGCTGACCTCATCCGCACCGAACTCCTGCATCGCCGAGGGGCTCTGCATGGCGAAGGCCGGGAGCGAGAGCGAGGCGACGAAGCCGGCGAACGGCTTGTTGAGCTCGATCGTCACCGAGTTCTCGCCGTCGGGCGTGCAGGACTTGTAGACGGCGTCGGCCGCGTTGGAGGCGTACCCCTTGAAGAGCTTGTTGTAGTAGTACCCGAAGGCTTCGGAAGCCGCGAGACCGGTCCAGTTGAACCAGCGGTCGAAGTTCACGCAGACGGCCTCGGCGTTGAACGGCGTGCCGTCCTGGAACGTGACGTCCTTCTTCAGCTCGAAGGTGTGCGACATCCCGTCTTCGGACGATTCCCATGACTCGGCGAGCAGCGGTGCCGGGTCGGCGGTGCCGGGCTCGGTGCCGACGAGACCCTCGAAGATCTGACGCGAGACGCGGAAGCTCTCGCCGTCCTGCGCGAAGGCGGGGTCCAGGCTCGCCGGGTCCGAGGACGCAGCGAACACGAACGTCCCGTCGACGTCGCCCGAGCCTTCCGAGCCCTCGTCGCCACGCTCACTGGCGACGCAGCCGGCGAGCGCGAGCGCCGCGATCGTGGCTCCGGTTACGGCGATGAGTCCTCGCCGACGCTTGACTGATTGGTGCATTGTGTGACCTTCCCTGTCGGGCGCTTCTTTGCGCGTCCCGAGGCTTCCTCGCCTCGGTGACGGTGATGACTCGACGGTACCCAGCAGATCCTCAGATACCAAACGCATCCAGGTTGCAATCCGATATCGGCGGGACCGGCATCGATCCGGTAGTGTCCAGATCGTGCCAGACACCACTCCGCTCGCCGTCTGCTTCGGAGAGGGCATGGTCGCCCTCGTCGCCGCCACCGCGGGTCCGCTCGAGGACTGCCGGACCTTCCACCGTTCCCTCGCCGGGGCGGAGTGGAACACCGCGATCGCTCTGGCGTCGGCAGGTGTGCGCACGTCGGTCCTCTCCCGCGTCGGTGACGACGGCTTCGGGCGCTTCCTCACCGCTGAGCTGCGCGCCCACGGCGTCGACGACTCCGCGGTCGAGGTCGACGGCGACGCACCCACCGGGCTTTACGTGAAGGAGCTGTCGGCACGGGAGGACGGTGCCGTCGACGGCACCATGCACTACTACCGTGCCGGGTCGGCCGCCGCGTCCCTGTCGCCCCGGACGCTCACGACGCCGGTGGCATCCGCGCTCCTCGGCGATGCGGCGCTCGTGCACACCTCGGGGATCACACCCGCGTTGTCGGCCTCAGCCCTCGCCGCCCAGGAAGCGCTGTTCACGGAGCGACGCCCCGGCCGCCTGCTCAGCTTCGATGTGAACTGGCGACCCGCGCTCTGGCTCGGACGCGAGGCCGAGGGCCGCAGGATCGTCGCGGACTTCGCATCCCGCGCCGACATCGTGTTCTGCACCCGACCCGACGCGGAGGCTGTGTTCGGCACGAGCGAGCCGCAGCGGATCCGCGCCCTGTTCCCCCACCCGCGCCATCTGCTCATCACCGACGCGAGCGGTGCCGTGGCGTTCGACGGCACCGAGACCGCCGAGAGCGACGCGCTCGACGCGCCCGTGGTGGAGACCATCGGCGCAGGCGATGCCTTCGCGGCCGGCTTCCTCGCCGGGGTCCTCACCGGCCTCTCGCTGACGGGGAGCCTCGCGCGCGGACATCGCATCGCGACCCGCGCCCTGGTCAGCACCCGCGACCACGTCGACTGAGCCTTCTCGAGCCTGCCTTCTCGCACCGGTGCTTCTCGCGCCGGGCCTCAGCTGCGACGCCGGGTCTCAGCTGCGACGGCGGGCCTCAGCTGCGACGCCGGGCCGGGACCGCGTCGTGAGTGCGCTGCAGCGAGACGGCGACCGGCTCCCCGCGGTGCTGCACGACCCGCACGAAGAGCACATCGACGAGCGCGAGCTGTGCGATGCGGCTCGACATCGCGGCCATCCGGAAGGGGGATTCGTGCGCGTGCGTGAGCAGCACGACATCGGCCGCCAGTGCCACAGGCGAGTCCGCAGCGCTGGTGACCGCGACCGCGAGCGCACCGGCGTCGCGCGCGACCTCGAGGGCACGCAGTGTCTCGGTGGTCTCGCCGCCGTGGGAGAACGCGATCGCCACGTCGGCGGCACTGCGCAGCGAAGCCGTCGTGACCGCGAGGTGCGGGTCGGCCGAGTGCGAGACGGAGCAGCCGATGCGCGACAGCTTCAGCTGCAGGTCCTGCGCCGTCAGCGATGACGCGGCCTGGCCGAAGAGATCGATGTGCCGGGCATCGACGACCGCACGGGCGACCCTGTCGAGCGCGGCCGCGTCGAGGGCGAGCGCGGTCTTCTCGATCGCGTCGATCTCCTGGGCGGCGAGCTTGGCGGCGATCGCGCTCGGACCGTCGTCGGGGTCGATCGCGGTGGTGTCCAGACCGAACCGTGCCTGCTGCGCCTGCTCCAGGGTGATCGCGCGGGCGACCGCGACCCTGAGTTCGCGGTAGCCGCTGTATCCGAGGGACTGGGCGTAGCGGGCGACCGTCGAGAGCGAGGTCTGACAGAGCTGGGCGAGGTCGTTGATCGCCAGATCGACGACCAGGGTCGGGTCGCCCAGGATCTTCTCCGCGACGCGCGCCTCTGCGGCGCTCACCTTGGGAAGGGAGCGCCGCACCAGAGCGAGAACGTCATCGTCCATGGAGGGTCCTGTCTCAGCCGGCGCTGGTCATCCTCTGCTGCGCCGTGAAGCGTCCGAGGAGTGCTTCACGCGCCGTCTGGGCACCGAGCCTACTGGCTGCGGCGACTTCCACGGTCGGCAGGGGCAACGGCTGCGCCGTCGGAAGCCCCACGTTGACGACCACAGCGTGCGGATCGCGCACGGCAGCACGTTCGACGAGTGCCCGCTGCGCGGCGTCGGTGTCCGGCCGGTCGATCAGGAGCACGGTCGTCGCGGAGGCTGTGGCCGCCGCGGCCGCCATCTCGTCGAGCACCCGGTCCTGCTCGGACAGCGGCGCGGACGCCACGTCGAGACGCACGCGCAGGCCCTCCTCCGCGAGCGCACTCGCGACGTACGAACCCGCGCTGTCGACCGCCAGTGTCGATCGGCGACGCGCATCGATGACGGCGAGCTCCGTCGACACCTCGGGAGTACCTCCGGAGATCGTCACCATTCGGCGCAGGATCCCGGCGGCGTCGAAGTCGCCTGTCGGCTCCTGCGTGGCTTCTACCGCGGCCGCGGCGGAGCGGAGCTTGGTCGCGAGCGCAGCGACCCTGGCTGCTGCCTCCTCGACGCGCTCACGCGGGAGCGAGCCGTCGCGGAGAGCCGCGACGATCCCGTCTCTCGCCGCGCGGAAGTCCTGCTCGTCCTGGTCGGGCAGAGCCGCATCGCCCGGGTTGGTCGGGTTTCCGATGCACAGGAGGTCGGCTCCGGCGGCGAGGGCCATGGCCGCTCCCCCGCCGAGTCCGACCGTCTCGCGGATGGCCGCCATGTCGAGAGCATCGGTGATGATGACGCCGTCATAGCCCCAGTCGCGCAGCATGCCGAGCACACGCGGATTGAGGGTGGCCGGCTGCTCGCCCCAAGCCGGGACCACGATGTGAGCGGTCATGACGGCATCGACGCCCGCATCGATCGCCGCGCGGAACGGCTCCAGATGCACACGCTCGAACTCCTCGAGGTCGAGCGTGATCTCGGGAAGCGAGTGGTGCGAGTCCATGTGGGTGTCGCCGTGACCGGGGAAGTGCTTCACGCACGCCGCGACCGCGCCGTCCTGGATGCCGTCGATCGTCGCGACCACGTGCCGGGAGACGAGCGCCTCGTCGTCACCGAACGCGCGAACGCCGATGACCGGGTTGCGGGGGTCGGTGTTCACGTCGGCGACCGGACCGAGCACGACGTTGGCGCCGACCGCACGCACGCGACGTGCCAACTCCGCTCCGGTCTCCTCCGAGGCGACGAGATCGTCGAGTAGGCCGAGCTGCGCGGCACCGGGAACCGTCGACCCGGTGGCGGACTCGAGCCGGGTGACGCTGCCGCCCTCCTCGTCGATGCCGATCAGGGCATTCGGGTTCGCGTCGAGGATCTGGGCGCTCAGCGCAGGCAGGCCCTCTCCGACGTTCTGCCCGAAGTACACGACTCCGGCCAGCCCTTCACGCAGTTCGTCTCGCAGCCACGCGGGCGCCTCGGTGCCGAAGAAGCCCGGCCACAGCACGCCGTTCGCGAGACGTTCGAGCTCGTCGGTCATCCCTTCACCGCTCCTGCCACCATGCCGGAGGCGAGCTTGCGCTGCACCAGCACGAAGAAGATCATGACGGGCACCGTGATGATGGTCGACGCGGCCATGATGCTGCCCCAGTCGTTGGAGTGCAGGCCGAAGAACGACTTCAGACCGATCGAGACGGTGTACTGGTCGGTCTGCGCCCCCAGGATGGTCATCGCGAAGATGAACTCGTTCCATGCGGTGATGAAGCTGAAGATGCTGGTCGCGACGAGACCGGGCATGACCAGCGGCAGCAGCACCGAACGGAACATGCGCCACCAGCTCGCGCCGTCGATGTACGCGGCCTCTTCGAGCTCGACCGGAACGGCGGCGACGAAGCCGCGCAGCATCCAGATGCCGAACGCGAGCGACAGCGCGACGTACACGACCATCAGTCCGAGGATGCTGTTGAGCAGGCCGAGGCTCTTCACCTGCAGGAACAGCGGGATCACGAGCGCCTCGAGCGGCACCATCTGCACGATCAGGATCATCATCAGGATCGTGGTGCGGAACTTGAACTTGAAGCGCGCGACCGCGACCGCGGCGAGCAGGCACACCAGAGCGCTCACGAGCACCGTGACGAGCGCCACGATCGCCGAGTTGCGCAGGTACGTGCCGAATCCGCCGTCGGTGAGCACGAAGGCGAAGTTGTCCCACGTGAACTCCTGCGGGAGGAGCGACTGTCCACCGCTGGACGCCTTGCCGTCGAAGGCGCTGGAGACCATCCAGTAGACGGGGAAGAGGGTGAAGATCAGGACGGCGGCGACCGCGATCCCGATTCCGATGCGGGAGCGGAGCCTCGGACGCGGGTTCACAGCTCGTCCTCCTTCATGAGGGAGCGGATGTAGACGATCGTGATGCCGATCAGCACCAGGGTGAGCAGCACGGCGAGAGCCGCACCGAAGCCGTACCGGTTCTGGCCGAAGGACTCCACGTACGACCAGACGCCGAGGTTCAGCACCTGACGGTTGCCACCGCCACCACCGGGCATCAGGTACACCTGCGCGAAGACCTTGAAGTCCCAGATGGTGGAGAGGATGATCACGACCGAGAACACGGGCTTGAGCGTGGGGAAGATGATCTTCCAGAACCGGCGCCATGCACCGGCGCCGTCGAGCGCGGCGGCTTCGAGCATCTCCTTCGAGACCCCCAGCAGGCCGGCGAGCACCGTGATGGCGACGAACGGGAAGCCGTGGTGCACGACGTTGAGGAGCACGATGGCATAGAACGACCACTGGTTCGTGAACCAGTTCACGGGATCGTCCATCAGGCCGAGGTCGCGCAGGACGGTGTTGAAGATGCCGCGGTCGGCATCGAAGATGAAGGTCCAGACGTACGTTCCGGTCACCGCGGGCATCGCCCAGGCGACCATGATGCAGCTGGAGACGATGACGCGCCAGGTGGTGCCCAGCCGCGCGAGCAGCAGCGCCACGAGCGTGCCGACAGCAACCGTGACGAACACGGCCACGGCGGCGAAGCCGACGGTGTTCGGCAGCACCACCGTCCAGAGAGTCGGGTTGGTGAGCGCCTCGACGTAGTTGTCGAGACCGATCCAGTTGTTCTCCCCGGTGTTGATCTCGCGCAGACCGTAGTCCTGCAGCGAGTAGATGAACACCTGGATGAGCGGCCAGAGCATGAGCACCGCGAGGATGGCCAGCCCGGGCGCGAGAAGGAGCCAGGGGCGGGCCGCGACGACCGAGAGACCGCGTCGCTTCCGGCCGCCGGCCACGGGAGCGGAGGGGGACTCCGCTTCCGTGGCCGGCAGTGGCGCTTGCACCATCGACATGGAAGGAATGCTTCCTTACTTCTGGTTGAGGAGTTCGGTCATCTCGGCGGCGGCGTCCTTCGTCGCGGTCGCGACGTCCTTCTGCCCGCTGAGGATGGCCTGGATCATGGAGTTGGTCGTCTTCTTCGCCTGCACGGCGCCGAAGTTCGGGGTGACCGGGACGGATGCGCCGCCGTCGACCATCTGCTCGGCGAACGGTGCGACCAGCGGGTCGGTCGAGGCCAGCGCCTCTTCCATCGCGGACTGGACGCCCGGGAAGTAGCCGGTCTCGTTCGACCACTGCTCGGCGAACTCGCCGGTGGTCATGAGCTTGACGAACTCCCACGCGAGGTCGGCGTTCTTGGTCGTGTTGAACACGGAGAGGTGCGATCCGCCGAGCACGGACGGAGCGATTCCACCGTCCTCACCCGGGATGACGGCTGCGCCGATCTTGCCCTCGAGGTCGGGGTTCGCCTCGATGAGCGACTTCGGCGTCCAGGAGCCGGAGAGCATCATGGCGACGTTGCTCTGCGTGAACGCGTCGCGGAGGTCGGTCTCCTTCCACGTGGTGGCACCAGCGGAGGAGAAGCCGTGCTCGGTGGCCAGGCCCGTGTAGAACTCGATGCCGGCCTGCGACTGCGTGCTGTCCAGCTCGCTGGTCCAGGTCTTGCCGTCCTTCGTGGCGATCTCTCCGCCGGCGCCCCAGACCCAGGGGTAGACCTGGAACTCGGCGTCACCGGGGACCGGGAAGGGGAGCATGTCGGGCTTGGCTGCCTTGATGGCCTCACCTGCGGCGACGATGTCGTCCCACGTCTTCGGAGCCTCGAGACCGAGCTCCTCGAACACGTCGGCGCGGTAGACCAGCGAGCGGACGCCCGCGTACCACGGCATGCCGTACAGCTCGCCGTCGTAGGTGCCGGCGACTTCGAGGCCCTCGACGAGGTCGTCGCGGAGGCCCTTCTCGGCGTCGACGTACTCATCGAGCGGCTCGAGCGCGCCAGCGTCGGCGAACTCCGCGGTCCAGGTGGTGCCGGTCTCGGCGATGTCGGGGGTCGTGCCACCGGCGATGGAGGTCACGAAGCGGTCGTGGGCGTCGGCCCACTGGATCTCCTCGATCTTGACCGTCGCGCCGGTCTCCTTCTCGAAGGCGTCGGACACCTTGTCGTAGAAGGCGGAGGCGTCGGGGTTGGTGCCCTTCATGATCCAGACGGTGAGCTCCTGGCCCTTGCCGTCGGTGGAGCCGGTGTCGCTGCCGCCGGCGCAACCGGCGAGGGCGAGCGTGGCCACGGCGCCGAGCGCCACAGCCGAGAGAATGCGCTTGTGCATTGCGGGGATCTCCTCTTTGAAAAGTCCTGGCAAGCATCGGGTACTCACCGGGGGTTAGGAAAAAGTATCCACGACTAACTAATTACCTGCAAGTTCCTCTCACAATCGTCATGTGGCCGTAACATCAGGTTCCCCCGGTAGGCTCCCCGGATGGTTCGCCGCACTCCTGACAACGACCGCTCGACGGTCGCTCGCCACGCGACACTCCCCGCCCAGAAGCCCGCCAGAGGATTCCTGAAGATCGCCGGGATCTCCGTCGGTGTCATCCTCGTCGCCGCGATCGCGGTCGCCGCGTTCGTCGTCACCGACTACTTCAACCGCTTCAACGAGGGCGCCGTCGCGTTGGAGGATGCCCCCGAGGTGGAGCCGCCGTCCATCAGCGCCTACCCCGGGGAGTTCAGCATCCTCGTCCTCGGCACCGACGAATGCGGTGCCGTGTCGACGGGTCTGCTGGGCGAGCGCTGCTCGAAGGCCGACGGTGGGATCCTCAACGACGTGAACCTCCTGGTCCACGTCTCGGCGGAGCCGCGCAACGTCACCGTCGTCTCGCTTCCCCGCGACCTCATGATCCCTACGCCGGAGTGCACCAGAGAAGACGGATCGATCGCCTCGGAGACCCGCAAGACGCAGATCAACTCGATCTATCAGAACGCCGGGATGTCGTGCGTCGCGAAAACCGTCACCGAGCTCACCGGGATCGAGATCCCGTTCGCGGCGAAGATCGACTTCGACGGCGTGATGGAGGTGACCGACGCGATCGGCGGCGTCGAGGTGTGCATCGGCGGTGACGGCATCCGCGACCGGCACACCGCGCTCGACTGGGAGCCGGGTCTGCGCACCGTATCGGGCTACGAGGCCCTGCAGTTCATCCGCACGCGGCACGGCGTCGGCGATGAGAGCGACATGGCGCGCGTGTCGAACCAGCAGCAGTACATGTCCCGCCTCGTGAAGAAGATCATGAGCGACGAGGTGCTGTCCGATCCCGGCAAGGTGCTGGGGCTCGCCGACACCATCGTGGACAACATCGATCCGAGCGTCGAGCTGGGAAACCCCATCCGGCTCGCCCAGCTGGCCCTGTCGATCAAGGACGTGCCGTTCTCCGAGTTCGTGTTCCTCCAGTACCCGGTCTTCGCCGACCCCGACGACTCCGACCGCGTGATCCCGAACGAGCAGGCCGCCGCGACCATCTGGGACGCTCTGAAAGCGGGTCAGCCCGTGCAGCTCACCGGCGACGTCAGCAACAACGGGGGCGTCGAACTCGTCGAACCTGCGCCGGGCACGGAAGGCGAGGCTCCGGTGACGGACCCGCCGGCGACGGATGCTCCTGCCACGGACGCCCCGTCTCCCCGTGCGACGCTCGACTCGGCGATCTCCGGGCAGACGGTCGATCAGGAGACGTGTGCGAACGGCAAGCAGCGCTGAGCCGCTGAGACGCTGAGCAGCGCGTAGGCTCGTGCCCATGGGCCGGACGAGATCGCGCGACACCGAGCATCCCCAGGTCCGGCTGGACCACGGCGGCGTCGCCGGCATCGTGCCCTCGGAGTTCACGAGCGGCTTCGAGCTCATCGTCGACGGCACCCCGCAGTCCCATGTCGACCTCGACGACCCGACGCACCTGCACTTCGAGTACATCGTCCGCATGGGCGCGGTCATCGATCAGCTCGCCCCCGGCCCCCTGACCGCCGTGCACCTCGGGGCCGGCGCGCTGACCGTACCGCGCTACATCGACGCGACGCGGCCCGGCTCACGTCAACAGGTGATCGAGCTCGAGGCTCCGCTCGCGCAGCTGGTGCGCGAACACCTCCCGTTGCCGAAGGGAGCGCCGATCCGGATCAGGATCGGCGATGCCCGCGAAGGAGTCGCCAAGCTGCCGAGCGCGCTCCGCGCGAGCTGCGACCTCGTCGTCTCCGATGTCTACTCGGGCGCGCAGACACCCGCGCATCTCACCAGCGTCGAGTTCTACCGGGAACTCGCAGAGCTGCTGGCCCCGGGCGGGGTGCTCCTCGTCAACGTCGCCGACGGGCCGGGACTCGCTTTCGCCCGCCGCCAGGCCGCGACGATCGCGGACGTGCTTCCGGAGGTCGGCATCCTGGCCGACACCCAGGTGCTCAAGGGCCGGCGCTTCGGGAACCTCGTCGTCGCCGCCTCCGCCGCTCCCCTGCCGACGGAGTGGCTGCCGCGCATCCTGGCCGCGGGGCCCCATCCCGCCAAGATCGCTCAGGGCGCCGAGGTCGACGCCTTCATCCAGGGGGCGCGGATCGTGACCGACGCCGACGCCGTCGCCTCACCGCGGCCGGACGCCTCGCTGTTCCTGCGCTGACGCACCGCCCGCTCCCCGCGCGCGACCGGCTCGGACGGCGCCCCCGGAAAGCGATGGCGGCGTGTCGAAATCAGGATGCGGCGGACCAGGGCGCGCCGTCGGGTGGACCCCGCGCACGGAAGGCAGACTGGATGGGGACGCTGCGGAAGGAGAGCAATGAGTTTCATCCGGGGATACGACCAGGAGACCCTCCGCGAAAAGGTCGATCTCGATGAGTGCGAGGCCCGTCTCGCGGAGATCGATTCGCAGCGCAGCCTGCCCGCTCTGCTGGAGCGCGTGTGGCTGCTGAAGGTGCTCGATCGCCTCGACGAAGCGCTCGCACTGGCGGACGAGACGGTGCGCCAGGCGCGCATGGCGGGGACTCGCAAGGACGTGCTTCGCGCACGCGTGCTGCACGCGACGATCCTGCAGTATCGGGGTGCGCACGCCGCAGCGGAACAGGAGCTCGCGACCTGCGCCGCCGAGGCCGAGGGCCAGCGGTGGCTGTCGATCGCGGCCTTCGCGTACCAGCACCATGGCAAGAACGCCTACGACGCCGGCGACTACGAGACCGCGCGCGAGAGCTTCAAGCAGTCGCTGTTCCTGCGTCGCGAGTCCGGGGCCGAAGACAGCGAGCTCGAGACCGCGCTCCTGGCGATCGAAGCGGTCGAGCGTCGGCGCCCGCCGCAGCTCATCCCCGGCTGAGGCCCGGCGCGGCCGCGATGTCACCGGCATGGCTTAGCCTGATCGCATGGCGGAACTTGACCGTGTGCGCGTCTGGGGCGAGGCACTGATCACGCTGCATCTCGACGACAGCTGGTCGTTCGGCTTCGACAACGCCAAGCGTCGGGCCGGTCAGTGCGACTACACGAAGAAGCGGATCACCGTGTCGCGCTACCTCGCCGCGCGCTTCGACGACGACGACATCCACCAGGTGCTGCTGCATGAGGTCGCGCACGCCCTCGCCGGCCACGAAGCCGCCCACGGACCGATCTGGAAGCGCGTCGCCCGCGACCTCGGCTACGTCGGCGGCACCACCCATCGCGGCGAGACGGCGGTGGAGCTCGCGCCCTGGGTGGGCAGCTGCCCTGCCGGGCACGTCACGTACCGGCACCGCCGGCCCACGAGGCCGACGTCGTGTGCACGCTGCTCGCGCACATTCGACTCCCGGCACCTGTTCGCCTGGACCCGACGTGAGATCACGAGCGACGTGCGGCTCGCCGCGCAGCTCCCGCGCTGACCGCGACTCACCTGTCGGAGTCGTCGACGCCCTCCGTCTCGACCGGTGCGGATCCGTCGATGCTCTCCGCCGAGCTGCGCCGGCGACGCACCAGCGCCGCGATCGCGCGCCAGCCGACCAGGAACACCCCCAGCACGAGCGTCGCGACGATGATGAAGGGCACCTCCGCCGTATCACCGCTCAGCACGCGGATGAGCATGCCACCGGCGACCGTCACGATCCAGACCACCGCGCCCCACAGCAACGACCAGGGGCGGCGGGGTCGACCAGGCAACAGGGCCGCGAGGGCATGCCCCACCAGGAGGGCGATCAGGAACGGCCATGCCGTGAGGAGGAACCCGGCGGGGTTCTCGTCATGGGAGGCGCGACCGATCGCCGCGAAGATCAGCACGAGCACGACGTCGACGACGACAGCGGGAAGGTACCTCATGACACGACCCTACGTGTCCTCGCCCGCACCGGCGCCTGCCCCGCGGCATCCGGCACACATCTGCGTGCCGGCGGGATCGCTCCGGACGGGCCGAGGCGACATCACTCGAAGCGGGTGAACACCCCATCACGCAGCACGGGGACGACGTCGACCGCGTCGAGCACCGCCGCGTCGGCGACCGTGGTGGGTGTCAGTCCTGCTGCTTCGATGCGGGCCGTCGCCGCGATTCCGCCCGCGATCTCCCGCCCGGAACCGCTCGCCCCGACCATATGCCGCACGGCGGCGCGGAGCGCGTGGAACCCCTCGGCGGCGACCGCGGCGTCCGGGGCCGTGTGATCGATGCCCCGAGCCGAGAGAGCGGCGATGACCGCGCCCGCACCGAGCTGGTCTTCCACGGCGAACCGGAGAAGCTCGTTCTCGTCGAGCTCGCCCGCCGCGATGACGGCGACGGAGGTGCGTGCCTGCCGACGCTCCTGGATGGTCTGCACCGCGCGAGCGACGGCGCCGGCGTTGCGGATGCTTCCCACGAGCACCGTCGAATCGCGGGAGGCTGCGACCGCGACCGCCGCGCCGTTGCGCGACCAGGTCTCCGCCTCGGCCAGGCCGACCTCGGCGCCGGACGCGACGGCGTCGACGACGATCGAGGAGAACCTCAGCACATCGACGACCACGACGACGTCGGCGCCGGCGAGCCGGTCGAGACCGGCTGTCCCCCAGTCGAGGCGGACCTGATACGTGGACTGATCGAACGGCGACGGCACCCGACCAGCCTAGAGGCGTCAGTCGGCTGCGAGAGCCTCGACCGGGGCCACCCTGGTCGCCAGTCGCGTCGGCGTCGCGGCCGCCACCAGCGTGAGCACCGCTGTCGCGACGACGATGATGACCACGGGAACCCACGGGATCTGGGGCGCGACGAGTCCCGCCGGTGTGAAGTCCGGCAACGTCGGCACCGAACCGAGCAGCGACTGCGCGGCGATCCAGCCGTACACGACCCCGAGCACGAGGCCCGTCAGAGTCGCCGCGACCGTGATGTGCGTGGCTTCGAGCAGCACCATCCGTCGCACCTGGCGATTCGACAGACCGATCGAGCGCAGCAGTCCGAGCTCCCTGCGTCGCTGCACCACTCCGATCGTGAGGAGGTTCACGAGGCCGACTGCGGCGATCACCGCGGAGACGGCGACCAGCACCATCATCACCGCCGCGAAAGCGTCCATCGGGGCGAAGAACTCCGGAGGGACCTCTCCCGTCGACTGGCTCATCATCAACGCCTTGGCCGATTCCAGGGCCACGGCGAACATCGTCACCAGGGTCACACCCATCACCACGCCGATCGCCATCCGCGACGAACGCTCGGGGTATCGCAGCGCGTTCTCGGCGGCGAGGCGAGCGGTGGCGCTCGACCCGAACATCCGGCCGACCAGACGCAGCACGGGCGGCATGAACAGCACGGATCCGAGCGCGAGGCCGGTGAACGAGAGCACACCGCCGACGAACGCCACGACGACGCCGAGCGGCGTCATGAGCCCCACCAGAACCCCGCCGACCAGGAGCAGCGCACCGGCGATGAGCAGCACCCAGGCGCCGATGTGCCGGCCCGGCTTGCCGGAGACCTCGTCGAGGGTGCGCTCGACCGAACCGCCCAGCGACTGCAGCGGGGTCACCGCGAGCACGCGTCGGGAACCGGCCCAGGCCGCCGCCCATGTCGTGAGGGCCACCCCGATCGCCGGAAGCGCCACGAAGGGCTGAGCGAGGGAGAAATCGGACGGGGCATTGGTGATCAGCTGCCCGCCGATCTGCACTCCGACGGCCGCGAGCCCGATCCCGACCAGCAGGCCGATCGCTGCTCCGAGGAGTCCGACGACGAGTCCCTGCCTGCCGACCTCGGCCCGCTGGGAGCGCGCGGTCGCTCCGATCAGGCGCATGAGCGCGATCTGCCGCGTACGGCCGGCGATGATCGTCGAGAAGGTGTTGGCGGTGACGATGGCCGCGACGTACATCGCGACGACGGTCAACAGGACGGAGAGCAGGGCGACGACGAAGGCGAGAGTCTCGCTGTCGCCGATGAACGGATCGTTCTGCAGCACGGCGCCGATGTAGGCGGTGATCTCCACGAGGAGCACGCCGAACGCCGCGGACAGTGCCGCGACCAGGATGCTGGCGCCCATCCCGCGGTCGCGCAACCACGCGAGTCGGGGTCCGGTCGCCCGAGTCTCGGGGACGACCGTGGCGACGGCGCTCATGCGGCCACCTCCGCGGCGAGCATGTAGGCCGAGATCTCCTCAGCGGTCTGACGGGGGTGGTCGGCGACGATGCGTCCGTCGCCGAGGTAGAGCACGCGGTCGGCGTGGCTGGCGGCGATCGCGTCGTGCGTGACCATCGCGATCGACTGCCCGTGCTCGCGGCTCGCGGTGGCGAGCAGGCGCAGCACCTCACGGCCGGTCTTGGAGTCGAGGTTGCCGGTGGGCTCATCGGCGAACACGAGGTCGGGCGCGGTGGCGAGGGCGCGGGCGATGGCGACACGCTGCTGCTGACCCCCGGACAGCTGGTGCGGTCGGTGGGAGAGCCGCGAGCCCAGGCCGAGCGTCTCGACGAGCCCGTCGATGCGCGCCCGCTCGATCGCACTCGGACGACGACCGTCGAGCTCGAACGGGAGCATGATGTTGCCGAGGGTGTCGAGCGTCGGGACGAGGTTGAAGGCCTGGAAGATGAAGCCGACCCGGCGACGCCGCAGGATGGTGAGGTCGATGTCGCCCAGGCCGGTGATCTCGGTGTCGCCGATCCACGCGCGTCCCTCGGTCGGGCTGTCGAGTCCCGCCATGATGTGCATCAGGGTCGACTTGCCGGAACCCGAAGGCCCCATGATGGCGGTGAACTGCCCGCGGCGGATGCCCACGCTGACGTCGTCCAGTGCGTGGACGGTGCCCTCGCCGGAGCCGTAGGTCTTCTTCAGGTGCTGGACGCGGGCGGCGAGCCCCAGGTCGGTGGTCGTGATCTCCATGTCCCCGACGCTATTTCCGCCGCCCGTGGCGGGTCATCGCCCGCGGGGCTCATCGGCATACATCGCAAGGATGATCCCGTCACACCCAGGCGTGCGTCAGGCGAGGCGTGCGTCAGGCGAGACGTGCGTCAGGCGAGACGTACGTCAGGGGATGTCTGCGTCAGGCGAGGCCGTGCTCGAAGGCGAACACCACGAGCTGCACCCGGTCGCGCAGCGCCAGCTTGCTGAGGATCCTGCTGATGTGCGTCTTCACCGTCGCCTCGCTCAGGTACTCCCGGCTCGCGATCTCGGCATTCGACAGCCCTCGGGCCGCGAGCGCGAAGATCTCCCTCTCCCGGTCCGTCAGGTCGGCATACTGCGGCGGAACGGGTTTGGGAGCCTCGGCGAAGTGCTCGAAGAGATCGCGGGTCGCCGAAGCAGCGATCACGCTCGACCCGGAGTGCACCGTGCGGATCGCCGCGAGCAGGAACTCGGGGTCGGCGTCCTTGAGGAGGAATCCGCTCGCGCCCTGCCGGATCGCCCTCGCCGCTGCCTCATCCAGATCGAACGTGGTGAGCATGACGACGCGCGGGGCATCAGGGCGGGTCAGGATCTCCGCAGTCGCCGTGAGCCCGTCCATCACCGGCATCCGGATGTCCATCATCACCACGTCGGGGCGGGTCGTGCGGACGACGTCGATCGCCTCCTGGCCGTTGCCGGCTTCGCCGACCACCTCGAGGTCGGGCTGTGACGCGATGAGCATCCGGATTCCGGCACGGAAGAGCGCCTGGTCGTCGACGAGCACGACTCTGATCATTCGGAGACTCCGATCGGGAGCGTGGCGTGGACGACGAACTGTGTCCCTCTGCGCTCGGCTTGCAGACTACCGCCGACGAGCTGCGCACGCTCACGCATGCCGATGAGCCCGTGTCCGCCGGGGACGGAGGTCGCCTCGCTCGCGACCGTGTTCCGCACATCGACGTCGACGCGGTCGGGAAGCCAGGCGATGTGCACGTCGACCGCGCCGTCTCCGTGGCGGATCGCGTTCGTGAGCGCCTCCTGGAGGATGCGGTACACGGCGAGCTGGATCGCGGCGGGCGGCTCCCCCGGCGGCATCGGATCCACGGTGACGCGCGGCTCGATCCCGGCCTGCCGCACCTGCGCGAACAGCGCCTCGAGGTCGGCGAGCGTCGGCTGCGGACCGTCGCCCTGTCGATGCCGCAACTGCGTGAGCAGCATCCGTACGTCGCTCAGAGCTCCGCGCGCGGTCTGGGCGATGGTGCCGAGAGCCTCGGTCGCCACTTCGGGCTGCACCGCGGCCGCGTACCTGGCACCGTCCGCCTGGGCGATCACCACGGCCAGCGAATGCGCGACCACGTCATGCATGTCGCGCGCGATGCGCACCCGTTCCTGCTCCTCGGCGGCGAGGGACTCGGCCTGCAGCTGGGCCGACCTCGTTCGGCGCGCGCGCAGCACGACACGCCACAGCAGGCCGCACACCCAGGCGAAGCCGAGCGCCATGACCGAGAGCACGAGGAGCAGCGTCCCCGTGGTGATCTTCTGCCATCCGTCGCCGGTTCCGAACGCCACACCGTTGACGATCACCATGAATACGGCGGCCACGAGACCGCCGAAGAGCGCTGAACCGAATCCCCACCAGAGCACCCGGCGCGTCCCCCAGGCGGAGGTCGCGTACAGCACCAGCAGGATCGCGACGTCGATCGGCAGCGGCCCGAAACCGGCGATCATCTGCAGCACGGCGCCGGCCCAGGCAGCGGCCAACGCCCATCCGGGCGCGAGCCGTCCGATGGCGACGGCGCCGGACATGAGCACGCTCGCGAAGACGAGGATCACGATCGCCGCGCCGCCGACGGCCGGGTTGTCCGTGACGGGCCCGTAGAACACCAGCGACATCGGTGCGAGCACGAGGAAGAGCAACGCCGCCCCGACGATGTCGAGGATCAGCGCGGTGCGGGAGAGCGGGCGGATCACTCCCCCACGCTACGCGAGCGTCTGCGCGTGGGCATCCGTCGAGGGATGTATCCGTGCCAGGTCAGGCGCGTGCGACGATCTCGCCGTGCGGCACCAGGTACCAGCCGTCGCCGTCATCGGCCCAGCGCTTCCAGGCGTCGCTGATCTCCTGTAGATCAGCGGGCGTCGCCATGTCGCTGTCGACGAGCTGCCGTGCGAGCGCGGATTCGAGGATACGGTCGGCCCACATGCCGCCCCACCAAGCCCGCTCTTCCGGAGACGCGTAGCACCAGGTCGACGCCGTCGCCGAGATGTCGGTGAAGCCCGCAGCGCGTGCCCAGGCCAACAACCGTCGTCCCGCATCCGGCTCTCCGCCGTTGGCCCTGGCCGCGGCGCGATACAGCGCGAGCCACCGGTCGAGCTCCGGCAGCACGGGGAACCACACGAAGCCCGCGTAGTCGGCATCGCGTGCGGCGACGACGCCGCCCGGAACCGTGACGCGGCGCATCTCGCGCAGAGCCTGCACGGGGTCGCCGACGTGCTGGAGCACCTGGTGCGCGTGCACGACGTCGAAGGATTCGTCGGGAAAGCTCAGCGCGTGCACGTCTTCGACGGAGAACGACAGGTTCGTGAGGCCGCGATCGGCGGCGAGCCGCTCCGAGAGGGACAGGGCGTTCTCGTCGATCTCCGTCGCTGTCACGTGCGCCACGATGCCGGCGAAGTCGACCGTGATGCTCCCAGGACCTGCGCCCACGTCGAGAAGTCGTGTGCTGGCCCCGAGGTGCGGACGGAGGTACTCGGCGGAGTTCGCGATGTCGCGGACGTTGTGCGAGCGGAGGACGGTTTCGTGGTGTCCATGCGTGTACGAGGCCATGGGGTCAGTCTGGCAGAGCGCTTCGAGACCGGTCGTGGCACGCCTCAGCGCAGCTCGGCGACCATCCGTCGGAGGGACTCGCGGTCGGGCTTGCCCGAGGACAGCACGTCGATCTCGTCGACCACGATCAACCGTGCGGGCCTGGCATGCTTGCCGAGCTCTTCCTCGACCGCGTCCCGGGCGTGCGCGAGCTGCTCGGACTCGCTGCGCCGGAGCACCTCCCCCCGCGCCGCCACGATCACGGATGCCTCGCCCCACCGCTCATCCTCCACGCCGACCACCACGGCCTCGTGGAGACCGGGGACGCGGCGGACGACCCGCTCCACACGGTCGAGGGAGATGTTGATGCCGCCGGAGACGATCACGTTGTCGGCCCGGCCGTGCACGCGCACGGTGCCGTCTTCGACGAGGCCGAGGTCGCCGGTGCGGTACCAGCGGATGCCGTGCTCATCACGCACGAAGGTGCGCGCGGTCAGTGCCGCATCTCCCAGGTATCCTTCGGCGAGCATGGGCCCGGCGATGCGCAGCTCTCCGTCCACCGTGCGGACGCCGACCGTGTCGAGCGGTACGCCGTCGTAGACGCATCCCCCGCTGGTCTCGGTCGAACCGTAGGTGCGCACCAGTCGCACCCCGAGGTCGGCTGCTCGCTCGCGCAGCGGCTCGGGAAGAGACTGGCCGCCCACGAGGATCGCCCGATACGCCGTCAAGGCCGCGCGGACCGACGTCTCGTCCGCGGCGTCGAGCAGCGTCGAGACCTGGGCGGGCACGAGCGAGGTGTACAGGTCGGGCATCCCCGTGCTCGACGACGGCCGCATCATCTCGTACGTCGCCTCGGCGAAGACCTGCGGCGAGAATCGCCCCTCGATCCGTGTGGGCTGCGTACCCGCGAGGATCGACCGCACGAGCACCTGGAGCCCGGCGACGTAGCCGGCGGGCAGTGCGAGCAGCCAGCGCCCGCTGCCGATCCGTGCCGCCGTCGCCTCTGCGCTCGCCCTCAGCGCCTCCCCGCTCAGGGCGACGCGCTTCGGGATGCCGCTCGATCCCGACGTCGCGATCACCGCCGCGAGTCCGTCCGCCACGTTCTCCGGGGCATCGGCCACCATCCCCAGCCCCAGAGCGGGGCCGCCGTCGAGCGCCCGCTGCAGGGCCTCCCGCAGCAGAACCGGGTCTTCGGCATCTGTGGGGATCAGGGCGGTCATGCGTGTCTCCGACTCTGTGGGACCGACGGACTCAGTAGTGCCAGGGGAAGGACGACCAGTCGGGGTCGCGCTTCTCGAGGAAGGAGTCGCGCCCCTCGACGGCCTCGTCGGTGCCGTAGGCGAGGCGAGTGGCTTCGCCGGCGAAGACCTGCTGGCCGACGAGACCGTCATCGACCGCGTTGAAGGCGAACTTCAGCATCCGGATGGCGGTCGGGGACTTGGTCAACACGGTGCGCGCCATCTTCAGCGCCTCGCGTTCGAGGTCGACGTGCGGCACGACACGGTTGACCGCACCGGCCTCGTACGCGCGCTGTGCGGAGTACTCCTCCGCCAGGAAGAACACCTCTCTGGCGAACTTCTGTCCGGTCTGACGCGCCATGTATGCAGAGCCGTATCCGGCGTCGAAGCTGCCGACGTCCGCATCCGTCTGCTTGAAACGCGCCTCTTCCGCCGAGGCGATCGTGAGGTCGCACACCACATGCAGGGAGTGGCCGCCGCCGGCCGCCCACCCCGGCACCACCGCGATGACGACCTTCGGCATGAAGCGGATGAGCCGCTGCACCTCGAGGATGTGGAGTCGACCGACCGCCGCGCGGCTCGCCCCGTCGACGATCGCCGTCTCGGCGTCGGAGTACTTGTATCCATCGCGACCGCGGATGCGCTGGTCGCCACCGGAGCAGAACGCCCAGCCGCCGTCCTTCGGGCTCGGTCCGTTTCCCGTGAGCAGCACCGCACCGATGCGCGCATCCTGTCGGGCGATGTCGAGGGCACGGTAGAGCTCGTCGACCGTGTGCGGACGGAAGGCGTTGCGCACCTCCGGCCGGTTGAAGGCGATGCGCGCGACTCCGCCGTCCCGCGAGACGTGCGCGGTGATGTCGGTGTAGTCCTCGGCGCCGGGCGCGAGCACCCATTCGGCCGGGTCGAACAGGTCGGAGACGAAGGCATCGGTCACGGCATCCACCCTATTCCTGTTGCTCCGGTCGTCTGTTCGCGCGGGCGGTCTTGAGCCAGCCGTCGACGATGTCCCACCCGACCCCGATCGCGACGCCGAATCCGAGCAGCACGGCGAGGATCCTGAACACCCCGCCTTCGTCGGCCGATTCCGCCTGACCGGCGGCGAAACCCTCGCCACCGGCCGTCGCGATCTGTGCGAGGAACTCGGGGTTCACGAGCTGATCCGTCAGCAGCAGGATCACGACCCAGGCGAGGAAGGCCAGGGCCAGCACCGTGTTCGCCACGGCGAGACCGATGCTCCATCGCCGCCGCCGGTGGAGCACCAAGGCGAACACGACCTCCGCCGCGATCAGCACGAATAGAACGCCGATCCCCCACGGCCACAGCTGGGGGTTCAGGATCGGCAGCGCCTCACCGTCCACCTGGACGAAACCGCGGAAGCGGTCCCAGAACAGCGCTCCGACACTGATGCCGAGGAACACCAGCGAGGCGATCAGCTCGCTGCGGCCCACCCCGTCGTCGGTCGGCTCGGGAAGCTGATCGACATCCCATCTCACCCCGGTGTCGGTACCGGCTCGCTCCAGGATCACGAAGACCAGGGTGGTCCAGAAGCACAGGTGGAGAATCGTGCCGCCGGTCGCGAGGAGCGACGTGGACATGATCTCCCCGATCGGGGCCGCGGAGATCGTCAGGCCCAGCGCGACGGCGGCGAAAACGCTGACAGGGACGAACTTGAGCAGCAGGATCAGCAGACGCCACCAGGTGAGGTAGTAGCGGGGCCCGATCATGTACAGGGGGCGGTCGGCATAGCCTGCCGCGAGAGCGCCGGGATCGCCGAGCTCGGTGAGTACCGCGCGTTCGGCATCCTCGGGCGCTTCTCCCTGCTCCACGCGCGCCTCGACCGCGTCGGCGATGGAGGCTTCGAGCTCGGCACGGACATCCGCCTGCGCTTCCGGCGGCAGACTGCGGATCGTGGCGCTGACGTAGCGTTCGGTGAGAGTGGTGGTCATGTCAGTTCTCCTCTGAGGTGAGGGAGGCGATCGCCGCCGTGAGCGACCGCCATTCGTCGGTGAGGGCGTCGGCGAGGCGGACGCCGGCTTCCGAGGTGCGGTAGAACTTGCGGGGACGCGCCTCGTCGGTGTTCCACTCGCTCGTGAGGTACTCCTGCTTCTCCAGACGGCGCAGCAGCGGGTACAGGGTGTTCGCATCGGTGGCGAAACCGCGCTGCTCGAGCATCTCCAACAGCGCGTAGCCGTATCCCGGCGAGCGCAGCAGCTGCAGGCAGGCGAGCACCACGGTGCCGCGCCGCAGTTCCTGCAGGTGGATGTCGAGCGTTTCGTTCATGCCCGTCACATTACTGTGTGTCGCACACTATCGTCAACCGCACACCGAAATGAGACTCACCCCTCCACGGGGCACGCCCGCAGGGCGACTCGGAGCAGAATGGGCACATGATCCCGCCGCTCGCAGACCTGCTCGACTCGGCCAGGGTCGTCGCCCTCCCCATGCACAGCCGCTTCCGTGGCGTCGACACACGGGAGGCACTGCTCTTCGAGGGGCCGGAAGGCTGGGCGGAGTTCTCCCCGTTCGTGGAGTACGACGACGTGGAGGCGGCGACCTGGCTGGCTGCCGCGATCGACTTCGCCTGGAATCGTCAGCCGACCGCGCTGCGGGATCGCATCGGCGTCAACGCCACGGTTCCGGCCATCGAGGCGTCACTGGTGCCCGAGCTGCTGGCGCGCTTCGCCGGCTGCCGCACGGCCAAGGTGAAGGTCGCCGAACCAGGGCAGACGCTCGCCGACGATGTCGCGCGCGTCCGGGCGGTGCGGGAGACGATGGGTCCGGAGGGCCGCATCCGCATCGACGCGAACGGCGCCTGGAACGTCGACGAGGCCGAGCACGCGGTGCACGCCCTCGGCGAGTGCGACCTCGAGTACGTGGAGCAGCCGTGCGCGACGGTTCCCGAACTGGCGGAGCTCCGAAGACGCGTGAAGTACATGGGCATCCCCGTCGCCGCCGACGAGAGCGTCCGCAAGTCGTCCGACCCCCTCGCGGTCGCCCGCGCCGGAGCCGCCGACCTGCTCGTGATCAAGGCGCAGCCCCTCGGCGGGATCACGCACGCCCTGCAAATCGTCACCGCCGCCGGCCTTCCCGTCGTGGTCTCGAGCGCGCTGGACACGGCCATCGGCCTGTCCCAGGGTGCCGCCCTCGCCGCCGCGCTCCCGACGCTCGACTACGACTGCGGGCTCGGAACGGCTTCCCTGTTCCTGGACGACGTGGCAGATCTTCGCCCGGTCGACGGCTCGATCCCCGTCGGCCGCGTGACGCCGGACGCGGAGTCGCTCAGCCGGCTCGCGGCGCCCGACGAGCGTCGCGAATGGTGGCTCGCCCGGCTCGCCCGCTGCTACGGCGAGCTGTCCACGCCGGGCTGAATCCGCGGAACCAAAGCCCGGCCTACGACTCGATGAGCAGCTGCACCAGGCGCCCGAGTTCTTCGCCACCGGAGTGCCGGAGCTGGGCATCGTCCTGTCCGGCCATCGCCCCGCGCACGGTCATCCCCTCCCAGATGATCATGAGCATGCGGGCTGCGACCACCGCGGGCAGTCGCAGACGCAGCAGACCGGCCGCGACGATGTCGTCGACGATCTGGGCGATGCTGGCGACCATCTCCCGCTCCTGCGCGAGGTATGCCTCGCCGAACTTCGCGTCGCGCAGCGCACGGATACGGATCTCGCTGAGCAGCATGACGCCGAGCCTGTCGTCGCCGCCGAGCTCCATGATCTGCTGCACGAGCTCGATCGGATCGCAGCCTTCCACCAGGGCACCGGCGGCCGTCAACTCCTCCACACGGGTGCGCACGGCGTTCACGCGCACCTCGGAGACGCTGGCGGCGAGCATGAGGAACAGCTCATCCTTGGACTCGAAGTTCGAGTAGAACGCGCCGCGCGTGAATCCGGCGCGCTCGCACACCGCCTCGACCGACGCTCCATCGAGCCCGACCTCGGCGAAGACCTGCGCCGCGGCTTCCAGCAGGCGAGCGCGCGTGTTCTCGCGGCTGCGGGTTGCGGGTGTCGACATCGAAACCTCCTAGCCCTTCACTCTCGCATGATTCACACCCCGCACACAGGCTTGGCCGGGCGGGTCACCTTACGATACATCTATGTATTGGATACACCTGTGTATCCACCCCGCACCCCTCGGAGGAACGCGTGTCCACTCTCCTGTCCTCGCTCGGACGCTGGTCCTTCCGGCACCCGTGGCGGGTCCTCGTGTCCTGGTTGCTCGCGCTCGGCATCGCCGGCGCCGGAGCGCTCGTCCTGGGCGCCGGAACCGACAACACGTTCTCCATCCCCGGTACCGAGTCGCAGGCGGGGCTCGAGCAGCTCTCGCGCTCGTTCCCGCAGGTGAGCGGCACCAATGCGCAGTTCATCGTGGTCGCCGCCGACGGCGACAAGATCACGGACGCCGAGTACCAGGACGACATCGAGGGCGCGGTCGATGAGCTCGGCGACCTCGACGGCGTGCTCGCTGCCACCTCGCCGTACGACGAGATGGTCAAGGGCATGATCAACGACGACGACACCGCCGCCATCGTGCGCGTGCAGTTCGACGGCGAATCCACTGACGTCTCCGAGGAGACGAAGGATGCGCTGCGCACGGTCGTGAGCGACCTGGGAGCCGAACTCCCGACAGGGTCCCAGACCTCGCTCGGCGGAGATCTGTTCGCGATCTCGATCCCTGGCGTCACGCTCACCGAAGCCGTCGGACTGCTCATCGCCCTGCTGGTGCTGATCGTCACGTTCCGCTCATTCGTCGTGGCCGGCCTCCCCCTGCTCACCGCGATCCTCGGTGTCGGCATCTCGATGGCCGGCATCTTCACCGCGACCGCGTTCGCCACCGTATCGTCCACCACCCCGCTGCTGGCTCTCATGCTCGGGCTCGCGGTGGGTATCGACTACGCACTGTTCATCATGGCGAGACATCAGGACCAGGTGCGCGACGGCGTCGACCCGGAGGAGTCGGCCTCCCGTGCCGTCGGCACCGCCGGATCCGCCGTCGTGTTCGCCGGTGTCACCGTGCTCATCGCCCTGATCGGCCTCGGCTTCGCCGGCATCCCGTTCCTGACGACCATGGGTATCGCCGCCTCCGCCGCCGTGGCCGTCGCCGTCGCTATCGCCGTCACCCTCACTCCCGCCCTGCTCGGCTTCATGAAGGGCAGGGTCGTCGGGCGCCCGAAGAAGGTCAGGACCCCGAAGACGAACAAGACCGCCGCCGGTCAGGCCGACGACTCCGTGCCCTCGAAGCCGGTCGTCCCGGTGAAGGGCAGCGCCCGGTGGGTCGGCGGCGTCATGAAGCACCCCGTGCTGGTGTCGATCGCAGTGGTGCTCGGACTCGGGATCGTCGCCGTCCCCGCGCTCAGCCTCGACCTCGCTCTGCCGAACGCCGGCGTGCTACCCAAGGACAACGAGGCACGGCAGACCTACGACCTCGTCGGCGAGGAGTTCGGCCCCGGCTTCAACGGTCCGATGATCCTGACGGGCACGATCGTCACCTCCACCGATCCGCTGACGCTGATGGAGGACCTCGGCGACGCGGTCGCGAAGGTCCCCGGCGTCAAGGAGGTCGCCCTCGCGACCCCGAACGAGACCGCAGACACCGGGATCGTGCAGATCGTGCCGGAGACCGCGCCCGACGACCCCGCGACCGCCGACCTCGTGCGCGAGCTGCGCAGCCACCACGATGAATGGCTCGACGAGTTCGGCATCGACCTCAAAGTCACCGGCTTCACGGCCGTCGGCATCGACATCTCCGACCAGCTCGGCAACGCGCTGCTGCCCTTCGGCATCTTCGTGATCGGCCTCTCGCTCATCCTGCTGACCATCGTGTTCCGATCCCTCTGGGTGCCGATCACCGCCGCCATCGGCTATCTGTTGTCGATCGTGGCCGCTTTCGGTGTGGTCGGCGCCGTGTTCGAGTGGGGCTGGTTCGCCGATCTGCTGCATGTCGCCAAGGTGGGACCGATCATCAGCTTCATGCCGATCATCCTGATGGGCGTGCTGTTCGGCCTCGCCATGGACTACCAGGTGTTCCTCGTCTCCCGCATGCGCGAGGACTTCGTGCACGACAAGGACGCGAAGAGTCCCGACCGCGCCACCCGCAGGGCCGCTGCCCTCCGCGCCGTGCGCAGCGGCTTCACCGGCTCGGCGAAGGTCGTCACGGCGGCAGGACTCATCATGTTCGCGGTGTTCGTGGCCTTCGTCCCTGAGGGCGACTCGTCGCTCAAGCCCATCGCACTCGGCCTCGCCGCCGGCGTCGCGTTCGATGCCTTCCTGGTGCGGATGACGCTGATCCCCGCCCTCATGGCCATCCTGGGCGAGCGCGCCTGGGAGCTCCCGCGCTGGCTGGAGAAGATCCTCCCCCGCATCGACGTCGAGGGCGAGGCCGTCGAACGGGAACGCCACTTGGCCGCGTGGCCGGGCGACGGATCGGTCGTCGCCGCCGACGACCTCGAGATCAGCGCGGATGCGCCGCTGATCGAGAACCTGTCGATGCGGATCCCGGAGGGCGGTGCCCTCATCGCGACCGGTGGCGACCACCGCAGCCGCCGCGCACTGGCTCTGACGATCGCGGGACGTCTGACCCCGACGGAGGGACGACTCAGGGTTGCGGGGCACCTCCTCCCCGGCCGCGCCGCCTGGGTGCGCGCACATGTCGGTTGCGTGCTGATCGACGATGCCGACACAGGGCTCGACGATCTCGCAGAAGCCCTGCGCGGAAAGTCATCCATCGTCGTGATCGACGGGATCGACCGGCTGAGCAGCGGGCAGCGCGACCAGGCGACGGCGATGCTCCGCGATGCTGCAGCGACCCGCACGATCGCAGTCTTCACCACCGCATCCGATGCCGACTCGGCACGGACGACCCTCGCCGAGGCCGGATGGCCAGACGCCCAGACACTCGACACGCGCGCCCCTCGCCGGAGCGCCGCAGAATCCACCGAGGTGACCGCATGACCCTCCCCATAGAGCGCGCGCGCTCCCGCAAGCCCATCACGTGGCTGACCATCCTCGGGGTGCTGCTGCTGCCGGCGGCGGTCGGCGGCATCCTGGTCGCGGCACTACAGAACCCGATCGAGCGGCTGGACTCGATGACCGCGGCGATCGTCAATCTCGACGAGCCCGTGACCATCGACGGCCAGATGACCCCGCTCGGACGTCAGCTCGCCTCGGGCCTCGTCGAGGGATCGGACGACCTCGATTCGAACCTCACGTGGGTGATCTCGAACAAGGACGACGCCGCTGACGGACTCGCCGACGGCTCTTATCAGGCGGTCATCACGATTCCCGAGGACTTCTCGTCCGCCGCCACCTCGGCCGGGACCGCGATCTCCGACGGCGGAGGGAAGGCGGAGAAGGCCACCATCGAGGTGACGACCCCGAAGGACGGACTCGTCGCCGACGACCTCATCACGGGCCAGATCGCCGACGTCGCCGCTTCGACCATGGGCACGATGCTCTCCGAGGCGACGACCGAGAACATCCTGGTCGGCTTCACCACGATCGGCGACCAGATCGGCGAGGCCGCAGATGGTGCCGTCAAGCTCGCGAACGGAGCACGCGACGCCGCCACCGGAGCCGCGGCGATCCCGGACGGTGCGGCGAAACTCGCCTCCGGCGCGGGTGAGCTCAGCACGGGTGCGTCCTCACTCGCCTCGGGGCTCGACACGATCGCGGGCAAGGCCCGTGAAGCTGCGGCGGGTGCGGGACAGATCGGGTCCGGGCTGGCGGCTGGTGGTGCGGAGCTGCAGCAGAACGTCGGCGGGGTTCAGAAGCTGGTCGGGGCCGTGCAAGGCGCTTCCGCATCGGCGCAATCGGCAGCGACCGGCTCGGTAGCGCTCGCGCAGCGTCTGGGCGGCCTGGCTCAGCAGGCATGCACACCTCCGGTCACCGACCAAGCGCAGTGCGATCTGTACTCGTCGCTTGCAACCGACGCCGGAGCTGTCGCGAAAGACGCCGGCACGGCATCGGGCATCCTCACCAACGACGAAGTCGCCGGTGGTGTCGCAGCCCTCCCTGGCACCTTCAGCACTCTGGCGTCCAGCATGTCCCAGGCCGGCGCTGGCGCCACGCAGCTGTCCTCCGGCCTCACCCAGCTCGCCGACCAGGGTATCGGGGCATCCGCCTCTGGCGCGCGCAGCCTCGCATCCGGTGCGGCCCAGCTCTCCGGCGGCGCGACCGCTCTCGCCGACGGCGCGACCGAGCTCACGACCGGACTCGACACGCTGGCGACCGGCACGGGCGACCTCGCGGGCGGGCTGCGCACGGCATCCGACTCGCTCCCCTCGTTCAGCGACACCGAGTCGAAGTCGCTCGCCTCGGTGATCGCCGACCCGGTGTCGTCGAACTCGTCGGTGGACACGATCTTCGGCCCCACCGCGATCCCGCTGCTCGCCGCGGTCGTGCTCTGGTTCGGTGGACTCGCGACGTTCGTCGTGATGCGCGCCCACACCGCTCGCACGCTCACCTCTCGACGGTCTTCGGCGGGTCTGACGCTGCGCGCGTTCGCTCCGGCGGCGCTGATCGGTGCCGGTCAGGGTCTGCTCGTGTCGTTGATCGTGCAGATCGTGGCGAGCTACGACGCGGGCACCTGGTGGGCCTTCGCGGGCACAGCGGTCCTCGCCGGAGTGGTGTTCGCCGCCGTCAACCAGGCTCTCGTCGCGGTGTTCGGCGGCGTCGGTCGCTGGATCTCGGCCCTGGTGGGAGTGCTCGCCGTAGCGACGGGCCTGATCTCGACCGTGCCGGACTGGCTCGCCGGCATCGGTGCGGCACTTCCGACGGCCCCGGCCTTCGCAGGGCTCATCACGGCCAGTGGTTCGGCCGTCGCCGCGCTGGTCGTCTGGGGCGTGCTGTCACTCGTGGCCACCACGCTCGCCGTGACGCTGCGACGCACCACCTCGGCCAAGGCGGTCCTCGCCACCACCTGACTCCCTCCTGCTCTGCCCCCTCCCTGCCCTGCCCTGCCAAAACGGAGACCATCTCCCCTCAGCTCAGCGCGTCGGAATGTGACGCGCTGAGCCGTGCGCGTGACGGTCTCCGTTTTCGCATGCGGTGACCAGGACCTAGGCTCCTGACATGCGTCGACCGTTCATGGACACCCCCGACCAGCTCGAGAGCTTGGAGGGGCAGCAGTACCTCGTGCTCCGGCCCACTGTCGAGGTCGCCGATACCTACCGGGAAGTGCAGGACACTGCACTCGCACGTCTCGGCGCTCCGGTACGACGACCGCACACCGGGCACGTCACGCTCCGAGGCTTCTACGAGCCCGAGCGGCGCGACGAACTCGCCACGCTGATCCGCTCCTGGGCGGCGCAGCAGACGCCGATCGAGATCACCGCCGAGGCCGTGGACGAGTTCCCCACGCCGTGGAGGATCCTGATCGTGCGCCTCGCACGCACCGCATCACTCGTCTCGGCGTACTCGTGCCTGACCACCGCGCTGGATGCCACGGACTTCCGCCGCCTGGGCGAGCTGCCGTTGGAGGAGTGGACCTTCCACCTCTCGGTGCTCTACGGCAAGACTCTCGACCCGGAGGTCTGGTCGCACTTCGCGCAGCCCGAGTCGCGTGCTCTCGAGCCTGCGCCCGCTGAGACCATCACCGAAGCCGAGCTGGTCTGGTACGAGGACGGCATCGAGCACGCCGAGGTCCTGCCGTTGGGAGGCTGACCCCCACTCCCCACTCCCACTCCGGCCGAAACAGAGACCTCCCGCACTCTGCCCCGCGTGTCCTGTGTGGACGCGCCGGGCCTGATGCAGGAGGTCTCTGTTTTCGCAGCTGAGTGTTCGCGGCCGGGATTTCGCAGCCGAGTCGTCGCAGCCGAGCGCGGCTCAGCTCAGGCCGGAGTAGGCGTGCAGACCCTTGAAGAAGACGTTCACGATCGTGAAGTTGAAGATCACGGCCGAGAATCCGACGATCGCGAGCCACGCCGAGGGGTTGCCCCGCCAACCGCGGGTAGCCCGTGCGTGGATGTAGCCGGCATAGATGACCCAGATCACGAAGGTCCAGGTCTCCTTCACGTCGAAGCCCCAGAAGCGGCTCCAGGCGTAGTACGCCCAGATGGAGCCCGCGATGAGAGTGAAGGTCCAGAGGATGAACCCGATGATCGTGAACATGTACGCCAGGCTCTCCAGGCGCACCGCGTTCGGGAAGGTGCGGAGGAAGCCTGGGCCCGTCTTGGTCGCCCCCTCGCCCAGCAGGCGCTCACGTCGCGACTGCATGAGCTGGATCACCGAGAGAGCGAAAGCCAGCGCGAAGAATGCCGTCGCGAGCGAGGCGACGAACACGTGGATGACGAGCCACACGCTCTTCAGCGGGTCCATCAGCGGCGAGACGTCGACGTAGAAGTTGGTCGCTCCGAGGCCGAGCAGCACGACGACGAGGCCCGTGATGAACGTGCCGAGGAACCGCAGGTCGATACGCGTGAGCACGACGAGGTACACGGCGATGATGAGCAGCGTGCCCATCATCGCGAACTCGTAGAGGTTCGCCCACGGCACACGACCGGCGGCGATGCCACGCGTGACAGCGGACGCGAGGTGGAACAGGAAGCCGAGTACCGTGAGCGAGGTGCCGATCCTGGCCATCACGAATCGCTGCGGGGCGGAGCCCGCATTAGACCCGCCCGACGCTGCGGGGATGCTTGCTCCGCCGGCCCCTACGAGCACCGACTCCCGCACGTTCTGTGCATCGGCCGTCGCCTGCGAACGCCGCGCGAGATCGAAGGCATAGGCCACGAAGGCTGCCGCGTAGATCGCGATCGCCGTCCACAGCAGGACCGGCGAGATCACGTTGAGCTCGAGCATGGTGTCAGTCTACTTTCCGGGTGTCGGTTGCCGGGGCTTCCACCTCGGCGGACTTAGTCGCGATGTCATCAGCCACGGTGTGATCGTCCGCGGTGTCGTCGGCAGGGTTCTCGCCGTCCTCGGCCCGCACCGTGGTGCCGCCTGCCGCGTCGAGCAGTCGGGCGTGGCCGGCGACGAGGTCGTCCACCGCTGCCGCGAGCGTCGGGTCTTCCCCACGGGCGAGCGCCGCGTATTCGAGGGCGACCTCGCCGTCCTGCGCCGTGGCCTTGACCCACACACGTCGCCGCGGAACGAACAGCGCGATCATGAGACCGCCGAGGGCCAGCAGCGCGAAGCCGAGCACCCACACACCTGACTCGTCACGGTGGATCTGCAGCGAGGCGAAGCGCTTCACCGACTGGGAGGCATCCGTGGCGCCGGCCGGAGACTCGTCCTCGAAGGTCACCGAGCCGAGGCCGTTCGGCAGCTGCGCGGTCTGCCCGGGGGCGAGCTCGATCGACTTGACGTCGGTGGTGCGGCCCGTGAGCTTCGTCATGCCAGTGGTGTCGAGCACGTAGACGGAGCGCGGCACACCCTCGTTGATGCCGAGGTCACCCGTGTACACGTTGAGCGTGAGCGTCGGGTTCGTGAGGTCGCCGTACGCGGAGAAGAACGCACCGCTCTCGAGCACACCCGTGGTCGGGTAGAAGAACCCGACCAGGCCGACCTGCTCGGCCAACCCGTCCGGCACCTTGAGCACGCCGAGCGAGCTCATGTTGTTGTCCTGCGGCAGGAACGGCGTGCTGTTGGTGAACACGACATTGCCCTCGGGATCGCGCACCGTCACCGTCGGCGCGTAGCCGTTGCCGAGCAGGAACACGTCGTCGTCGGCGACGCCGAGGGGCTCGTTGACCTTGACGGAGCCGGTACGTTCCTCGCCGTTCTCCTGCACGGTGACGTTGGCGGAGAAGTCGCCGGCCTGACCGGACCCCGGCTCACCGAACGGCTGGTAGGTCACGTCGAAGGAGTCGAGGCGCATCGAGTACGGGGAGAACGCGTCGTCGCCCACGAACCGTCCGCGGTTCATCGAGTCGTAGTCGAGGAGCGTGTTGGCGAAGGTCTCGCCCTCGACCAGCACCCGCTGCCCGGTGTAGGAGAACCCACCGCCGATGCCGACCGTGACCAGCACGCCGACGAGCGCGAGGTGGAAGAGCAGGTTGCCGGTCTCTCGCCAGTAGCCGCGCTCTGCGGAGACCGAGAACGTGCGTCCGCGGTCGTAGCGCTCCACCCGGTAGCCGAGGGCCTTCAGCTGCTTCGTCGCGACATCGATGGACGCGGCCGCCTCCGCTTCCGCGTCGCCGGTCTTGGTTCCGGAGTCCGCCGCGGGATCGCGCGTGACTGCGCGGTAGTCCTCGAGGCGCTGCAGCCGGGCGGGGGTACGCGGCGGGCGGGCACGCAGCGCCTTGGCGTGGTGTTTGATGCGCGGGATCACGCAGCCGACGAGCGAGGCGAACAGGAGCAGGTAGATCGCGGAGAACCACGGCGACAGGTAGACGTCGAAGAGCTTGAGGCCGTCGAGGATCGGGAACAGGTCCGGGTTGTCGCGTTCCCACTGCGTCACACCGTTGGGGTCGGCCATCCGCTGCGGGAAGATCGAGCCGGGGATCGCCGCGATCGCCAGGACCAGCAGCAGGATCAGTGCCGTGCGCATCGAGGTCAGCTGACGCCAGCCCCAGCGCAGCCAGCCGACCAACCCGAGGCGCGGCTGGGTGATCGAGTCGTCTCCGTCGACGTGGTCGGACGGGCGGAGCGGATCGCTGGAGTCGCTGTTCGCGGCACCCTTGTTCTTGGTCATGACCTTCTCAGTGCGGGGAGTTTTCTCGGGATGGATGGGCTTGTCGGGACGGCTATCATCTCGTTCGCTCGTCTCGGGATCGTCAGAGCGGGAGGATGACACTGCCGATCACCGCCGTCAGTCTCGACATGATGTCGGTCCAGAGTCCGGTGACCATCAGGACGCCGAGGAGGAGAAGCATCACGCCGCCGATGATGTTCACCACCCGGATGTGCCGACGCAGGAACCCGATCGCCTTCGTGGCCCAGCCGAAGCCGAGCGCGACGAGCAGGAACGGGATACCGAGGCCGAGCGAGTAGGCAAGACCGAGGAAGCCTGCCCGCACCGGGTCACCGGCATTGAACGACAGCGCGAGGATCGCCGCGAGCGTCGGCCCCATGCAGGGAGCCCATCCGATACCGAGCGCGATGCCGAGGAGCGGCGCCCCGACGATTCCGGCTCTGGAATCCACGTGGAAGCGGAATTCCTTCTGCGCGAACCCGAACAGCCCGAGGAAGACCAGGCCCATCCCGATGATGACGACGCCCAGGATGCGGGTGATCAGGTCGCCCCACTGCAGCAGGAAGACCCCGGCCGTTCCGCCGAGCACGGTGTAGAGGATGAAGACGATCGTGAAGCCGAGGATGAACAGCAGCACTCCCCCGACGAGTCGCCCCCGCGTCGCGGTTTCTGCCGTCTGCGTCGTCGTCCCGCCTTCCCCGCTGGCAGCAGCGGTCGACCGAGGTGCGACGGCACCGCCGAGGAAGCCGAGATAGCCGGGAACGAGTGGGAGCACGCAGGGAGACAGGAATGAGACGAGTCCCGCGAGCATCGCGACGGGAATCGCGATCCAGAGGGCCCCGGAGCCGATGATCGCTTCGGGACTCATGAGCCGTCCTGCTTGCTCACGAGTCCTCCGCGAGGGCGTCCTTGACGAGCGTGGAGAGGATCGACTTGCCGTCGATGGGCCCGATGATGCGCGCGGCGACGCGCCCCTGCTTGTCGAGCACGAGCGTGGTCGGTGTCGCGGCGATCGGCGTCTCCTTCGCGAAGGCGAGCTTGGCCTGAGCGGTGTCGACGTCGATAAGGCTCGGGTACGTGACGCCGTACTCGTTCGCGAAGGCAACGGCGGTGTCGGCCTGGTCGCGGGTGTTGATGCCGATGAACGCGACGTCCTGATCGCTGAAGTCCTGCCAGACGCCTTCCAGATCGGCCGCTTCAAGACGGCATGGCGCGCAACCGGCGTACCAGAAGTTGACGACCGCGACCTGACCGGCGATGTCGGCGCTGTCGAACTCCTCGCCCTTCTCCGTCACGCCGCTGAACACGACGGGCTCGCCGCGCTCGGCGACGGGGATCTCGACGATCGCGCCGTCAGCGGCGACGTAGCCGGTGTTCTCGCCGTTCAGGAAGGATTCGCTGACGGGATCGGGAGCGCACGCGCTCAGACCGATGGCGAGCACCGCAGCGAGCGCGGCACCGACCGCACGACGCGAACGTCGGGTGCGGGAGGAGCGGCCGCTGCGGATCTGACGGACCGTCGAATCGCTTGGCACGACTCCGAGTTTACGCAGAGGATCCTATGCGCGAGCCGGAAACGTGACCTCCTCCGACGCCCCTCAGAAGCGCGCCAGGATGTCGTCCACACCCGCCCGGAAGCGTGGACATGTGGCGATGTCGTGGGCGCGGCAGCCCATCGCGTGCTCGGTCATCTCGCGCGACAGACGCATCTCCTCCATGCGCCTGTCGATGTCGTCCAGGTGCTGCTGCAGCACCTGATGCCGCCCTGCACTCCCGTCATCGAGCAGCACGGCGATCTGCTCGAGCGTCATCCCTGCAGCCTTGCTGCGCTGGATCACGGCGATGCGCACGACCTCGTCCTCGCCGTAGCGCCTCCGCCCGGCAGCGTCGCGCGGAGGGGTGAGCAGCCCCACCGACTCCCAATGCCGCAGAACGTTCGTCGGCAGGTCGAAACGGGTCGCGACATCGCCGACGGACCACGGATGCTCGGAACTTGACTTCATGTTGACATGAAGTCACAGACTGGCGTGGAACGCAACATCCAGAGGAAGGACCACCATGTACGACGCCATCGTGATCGGCGCAGGACCGGCAGGGCTGCAGGCCGCTCTGACCCTCGGACGGATGCACCGCTCCACGCTCCTCCTCGACTCGGGCGAGTACCGCAACGGCACCGTCCTGCACATGCACAACATGATCGGGGAGGACGGTGCCGCCCCCGCCGGCCTCCGCGCGACCGCCCGAGAGGAGCTCGCCACCTACGACGACGTGGAGATCCGCGACATTGCGGCGACGAGCATCACCGGCGTCGAGGACGCGTTCGCGGTAGTCATCGCCGACGGATCCGTGGTCGAGGGGCGCCGGGTCATCCTGGCCACCGGGGTCGCCGACGATCTTCCGATCGTGTCCGGACTGCAGGAGCTGTGGGGCACGCTCGCCTTCAGCTGTCCGTTCTGCGACGGGCACGAGCACGCCGGCAAGGACATAGCGATCGTCGGCGCCGCGCCCCGCGCCGAGCACCTCATCGGGTTGCTGGGGAGGATCGTCGCGAGCATCACAGTCGTGCCGGTCGAGGAGGCGTTCACGGACGAGGACATCCGCACGCTCGAGGCGAAGGGCGCGCGGGTGAGTCGCACCCCCGTCGCTTGCGTCGAGAAGGTCGAAGGCGGCGTGCTCGTCCGCACGGACGACGACGAGCGTGTGGTCGCCGGAGTCTTCATCGCCGCAGGGGCGATGCGTCAGCGGGCGCCGTTCGCCGCGCAGCTCGGACTCGGCATGCTCGAGTCCGGGTGCATCGAGATCGACGAGTTCGGACGTACCTCGCACCCCGGGGTGTTCGCCGCGGGCGACCTCGCCCACCGTGCGACCCTCCCCGGCCCGATGGCATCCGTGCTGCTGGCGGCCGCCGCGGGTCAGCTGGCCGCTGTCGGCATCATCCAGTCACTCCTGGCCGCCGAGCACTGACCCCGTTTCGAATCGCGCACGTGGTTCCATCCGTCGCCGGAATGGAACCACCTGCGCGATTCGGAAGTGGGGGTCAGACCGCGCCGACGTCGACGGCACCGCCGGTCGCGGCAGGCTCGACATAGGCGACCTCTCGCCAGACGTCACCGACGCGCTCGAACGAGGTGACGCTGGACAGCGCGCAGCGTCGGGTGCGTGGGTCGTGTTGCAGCGGAAGCCCCGCGACGCGGAGGTGCGTGATCCAGATGGGCGCCTGGTGCGACACCATCACGACGTCTCCATCGGGTGCCGCATCCCACGCCTCGTCCATGACACCGAGCATCCGCTCGGCGATGGAGGAGTAGGGCTCGCCCCAGCTGGGAACCGAGGGCTGGCGCAGATGCCACCAGTTCAGGGGGTTCATCAGGGAACGGCGCATCTGCGTCCCCTCGAACACGTTCGTCGGCTCGATCAGCCGGATGTCGATCTCCGGCACGAGGTCGAACGTCGCGGCGAACGGCTCGGCCGACTCCTGGGCGCGTTCGAGAGGTGACGCGTACAGCGCGGAGACGGGACGGTCGAGCGCGGCCACATGGTCGGCCGCTGCTGCGGCCATCCCCCGACCCGCGTCGCTCAGGTGGTAGTCGGGAAGACGTCCGTAGAGCACGCGGGCCGGATTGTGCACCTCACCGTGTCGCACGAGGTGCAGCCGGGACGCCGTCATGTCACGCCTTGCTGTAGCGCGAGTCCCCGAAGCCGAGGATCAGGTACCCGATGTACGGGAAGAGGAACAGCAGGAAGAACGAGAAGACCCCGCCCTTGCCGAAACGTCCACCGAGCTTGAACGCGACGATGATGGCCAGGATCAGGTTCGCGACAGGGATGAGGTACAGCAGCGCGAACCAGCCGGAGAGGCCGGCGATCTTCACCAGGAAGACGAGGTTCACGAACGGGATGATGGCGAGGATTCCCGGGTACCCGGCCTTGGTGAAGACCTTCCACAGGCCGACCGCGACGAGGATGTAGAAGACGAGCGCGATCAGGCCGGTGGTACCCGAGAAGATCGACGCATAGAGATCGGAGATGCCGTTGTTGTCCACGGTGCACTCTTTCTGTGTATGAGCTGTGTCGTGGCGATCCTACTGATACGCCGTCCCGGCCGCCGGTGACCGGGCCGATGACCGGCCGACCGCCCCCGTAGAATGGGCGGGTTCCCCATTTCCCAGATCAGAAGGAATACTCCGTGCTTCGCACCCACTCGGCAGGCTCTCTGCGAGCCGAGCACATCGGTCAGACCGTCACCCTCTCGGGTTGGGTCGATCGCCGTCGTGACCACGGAGGAGTCGCTTTCATCGATCTGCGGGACGCCTCCGGCATCGCCCAGGTCGTCATCCGCGACGAGGAGATCGCGCATCCGCTGCGCAACGAGTTCGTCCTGAAGGTGACCGGCGAGGTCTCGCAGCGCCCCGAGGGCAACGCGAACCCGAACCTGCCGACCGGCGAGATCGAGCTCATCGCGACCGACGTCGAGGTGCTGAACGAGTCCGCTCCGCTCCCCTTCCAGGTCTCCACGGCTCTCGCCGACACCGAGACCGTTGGCGAGGAAGCACGCCTGAAGTACCGCTACCTCGACCTGCGCCGCCCGGCCCCCGCCGCCGCCCTGCGCCTGCGCTCGAACGTCTACAAGGCGATCCGCGACGTGCTGCACGCCGACGACTTCACCGAGGTCGAGACGCCCACCCTCACCCGCTCCACGCCGGAGGGCGCCCGTGACTTCCTGGTTCCCGCGCGCCTGAGCCCCGGCAGCTGGTACGCACTGCCCCAGTCACCTCAGCTGTTCAAGCAGCTGCTCATGGTGGGCGGCGTCGAGAAGTACTTCCAGATCGCCCGCTGCTACCGCGACGAGGACTTCCGCGCCGACCGTCAGCCGGAGTTCACGCAGCTCGACATCGAGATGAGCTTCGTCGACCAGGAGGACGTGATCGCCCTCATGGAGTCGCTCATCGTGGCGATGTGGGCGACCATCGGCGTCGAGGTGCAGACCCCGCTGCCGCGCATGACCTACGCCGAGGCGATGGCCAAGTACGGCTCCGACAAGCCCGACCTGCGCTTCGGCCTCGAGCTCGTCGAGGCGACGGAGTACTTCAAGGACACCCCGTTCCGCGTCTTCCAGGCCGAGTACGTCGGCGCTGTGCGCATGCCCGGCGGCGCGAGCCAGCCGCGCAAGCAGCTCGACGCCTGGCAGGACTGGGCCAAGCAGCGCGGTGCACGTGGCCTCGCCTACGTCCTGTTCAACGAGGACGGCACGCTGGGCGGCCCCGCAGCCAAGAACCTGTCGGAGGCCGAGCAGGCCGGACTCGCAGAGCTCGTCGGTGCAGAGCCGGGCGACTGCGTGTTCTTCGCCGCCGGCGACAACAAGCAGAGCCGGGCACTGCTCGGTGCGGCTCGCGTCGAGATCGGTCGCCGCCTGGGCTATCTGAACCCCGACGAGTTCGCCTTCACGTGGGTCGTCGACGCTCCCATGTTCGAACCGGCGGCCGACGCGGTGGCCTCCGGTGACGTGGCAGTGGGCGCTGGCGCCTGGACGGCCGTGCACCACGCGTTCACGGGCCCCAAGCCCGAGTTCGAGGACACGTTCGACACCGACCCCGGATCGGCCCTCGCGTACGCGTACGACATCGTGTGCAACGGCTCCGAGCTCGGCGGCGGGTCGATCCGCATCCACCGTGAGGACATCCAGAAGCGCGTGTTCGAGGTCATGGGCATCAGCGACGAGCAGGCCGACGAGCAGTTCGGCTTCCTGCTCGACGCGTTCAAGTTCGGCGCTCCGCCCCACGGTGGGATCGCACTCGGGATGGACCGCGTGCTGCAGCACCTGACCAAGACCGAGTCGATCCGCGAGGTCATCGCGTTCCCGAAGTCGGGCAACGGCTTCGACCCTCTGACCTCCGCTCCCGCTCCGATCACCGATGCGCAGCGCGCCGAGGCCGGCGTCGACTTCGAGCCCGAGGACGAGGACTGAGTCCAGCCGCCTCGCGCGAGCACAGGCACACACGCCGGATCAGGCGGTTCTGCGAGGAACCTGCCTGATCCGGCGTTTCTGCCTGCGGCGGCGTCGCTTCGTTCAGCCTGCGATCGATGCGAAGGCCGGGACGATGTTCTCGTTCCACACGTCGACGCCGAGCTTGCCGATCAGCGCGATCACGACCACGAGGAACACGACGCGGATGAACGTGGTCCCGCGCGAGATCGCCATGCGTGATCCGAGGTAGCTGCCCGCGACGTTCGCGATCGCGAGGATACCCCCGAGCAGCCACAGCACGGCGCCGTGCGGGATGAACAGCATCAGCGCCCCCGCGTTCGTCGCGAGGTTGACGATCTTGGCCTTGGCGCTCGCCTGTAGGAAGTCGTAGCCGAGCAGCGCGACGAGTGTGATCACCAGGAAGGTACCGGTACCAGGGCCGATCATCCCGTCGTAGAAGCCGATGCCGAGTCCCGCTGCGCCCGCCATGATGTGGTGCTTGTGCCCATGGAAGCGCAGCTGGGTCGCCGCCCCCATCTGCGGCCGGAACGCCGTGAACAGGGCCACAGCGAGCAGAGCGATCACGATGATGGGTTTGAACGCGGCAGGGGGCAGCACGGTGGCGACAGCCGCCCCTCCGAAGGAGCCGATCAACGCGATGATCGCCATCGGCAGGGCGGTGCGCAGGTCCGGTTTAGCTCGTCGGTAATAGGTCGCACTGCTGGTGGCCGTGCCGAAGACCGAGGCGAGCTTGTTCGTCGCGAGCGCCTGCACCGGGGAGATGCCGGGGATCAGCAGCAGCGCCGGCAGCTGCAGCAGCCCTCCCCCGCCCACGACCGCATCGATCCAGCCGGCGCAGAACGCGGCGATCACCACGAGCAGCAGCATCCCCCAGGTGAGCTGCTCGAGTCCGAGCACGGCGCCGATATCCACCTCGCCATGATTCCAGAGAGTCGACGCCGCCCTCGCATCCGCCGACAGACTCATCCGCTGACAGACTGGAGCCATGCTCGAAGCCCTCCCGCTGCCCCACCCCTTCGAATCGCGCGTCGGCACCGCGCTCCTGCGCCGCGCGACGGTCGACGACACGGATGCCGTGATCGCCCTCCTCGCCGACGACCCGATCAGTGCGGCCCGCGGCGATGTGGCATCCGCCGAGGACCGCCCGGCCTATGAGCGCGGTCTCCGCGAGATCCTGGCCGAGCCGTCGAACGACCTGCTCGTGGTCGAGCTCGACGGTGCGGTGGTCGGCACGTTGCAGCTCACCTCGATCCCGGGGATGGCGCGTCGCGGTGCACGGCGGCTGCTGGTCGAGGCAGTACGGGTGCAGAGCAGTCTGCGCTCGTCGGGCATCGGTTCCGCCGTGATGCGCTGGGTCGGAGAGGTCGCCGCCCCAGCCGTCGACGCATCGATGGTGCAGCTCACCTCCGACGCCGCCCGCGTCGATGCCCACCGCTTCTACGAGCGGCTCGGCTACGTCGGCTCGCATCGCGGCTTCAAGTACACGGTTTCCCAGAGCTGAAGCCCCGGCGGCCCCGACCGGACAGCACCCAGCCACCATCCGTTCACCTGACCCGCGACGGGCGGCAACCTCCGCCTCATAGTGTCCTCTCGCAACCCGACACCGGCTCACAGCGCCGGACACCGAGAGGACACTCATGGCTCGCTTCACCCGCCGCGCGCGCATCGGCGCCGGCATCGCCCTGGCCACCACGGCCGCACTCGCGCTCACGGCCTGCTCCGGCGCCGCTGACGCCACCGGCGGCGGCAGCTCCGACGTCGACGCCTCTGCTGCGACCTCGGTCGCCGACTTCGGCACGTTCGCCGACCTCGAGGCCGCGGCCAAGGCCGAGGGTTCACTCAACGTCATCGCGCTGCCCCGCGACTGGGCCAACTACGGCGAGATCCTCGACCTCTTCGCCGAGAAGTACCCCGAGATCACGATCAACGAAGCCTCCCCCGATGTCTCCAGCGCCGAGGAGATCCAGGCCGCCAAGACGAACGAGGGTCTCGACACCGCACCCGACGTCTTCGACATCGGCCTCACGGTCGCCCTGCAGAACACCGATGTCTTCGCGCCGTACAAGGTGCAGACGTGGGACGACATCCCCGACGAGCTGAAGGAGCCCACCGGCCTCTTCGTGGGCGACTACGGCGGGTACATGTCGATCGGCTACGACTCGTCGAAGTTCGAGGCTCCCGCCGAGCTCTCCGACCTGCTCTCGGCCGACTACAAGGGCGCCGTCGCGATCAACGGCGACCCGACCCAGGCCGGTGCCGCGTTCGCCGCTGTTGGCCTCGCCACCGTGCAGTCCGACGGCACGCTGGACGACTTCCAGCCGGGCATCGACTTCTTCTCCGAGCTGCAGAAGGCCGGAAACCTGCTCAAGGTCGACGTGACCACCGCGACCATCGCCAGCGGCGAGACCCCTGTCGTCTTCGACTGGGACTACCTCAACGCCTCGCACACGGCGGACAACAAGGACTGGAAGGTCGTCGTGTTCGACGGCACGGGCTACGCCGGGTACTACAACCAGGCCATCAACGCCGACGCCCCGCACCCGGCGGCTGCCCGCCTGTGGCAGGAGTTCCTCTACAGCGACGAGGTGCAGAACCTGTGGCTGAAGGGCGGCGCCCGTCCGGTGCGCATGGAAGCGATGACCGACGCCGGCACGATCGACGCCGACCTCGCCGCCGCGCTCCCCGAGGCTCCGGAGGAGACCGTGGTCCCGACCGAGGAGCAGTCGACGAACGCCGGCACGCTGCTCGGCGAGAAGTGGGCCGCGGCGGTCCAGTGACCACCCTCACCGCAACGGGGGCGGACGCTGCGGCGTCCGCCCCCGCCACCCCCGCCGGGTCCTCGCAGCACGCGAGGGCCCGGCGGTCCGCTCCGTCCCTCGCCTGGCTCGGGCTCGTGCCCTTCGCCGCCTATGTCGTGCTCTTCCTCGCGGTGCCGACGATCCTGGCCATCGGCTCCGGCTTCTTCACCAAAGACGGCTCCTTCACCTGGACGAACATGTCGGCCCTCGTCGACCCGGTCGTGCTCAACACCTTCGCCAACTCGGCCGGCCTCTCGTTGCTCACCGCCGTGGTCGGGGCGCTCGTCGGCGCCCTCGTCTGCTACGCGCTCCTCGGCATGGACCCCGAAGGCCGCACCCGCTCGGCCGTGGATGCCGCCGCGGGTGTGCTCGCGCAGTTCGGCGGCGTCATGCTCGCCTTCGCCTTCATCGCGACCATCGGCATCCAGGGCGTCGTCACCGTGTTCCTGAAGGACACCTTCGGCATGAACATCTTCGAGAACGGCACCTGGCTCTACGAGCTGCCCGGCCTCGTACTCCCCTACTTCTACTTCCAGATCCCCCTCATGGTCATCACCTTCATGCCTGCCCTCGCAGCCCTCAAGCCGCAGTGGGCCGAAGCCAACCTCACTCTCGGCGGTACCCGCGCGAGCTTCTGGCTGCGCATCGGCATCCCCGTGCTCGCGCCCTCGTTCCTCGCCAGCCTGCTGCTGCTGTTCGCGAACGCGTTCTCGTCGTACGCCACCGCCGCCGCTCTCGCGAGCCAGGGTGCCCAGATCGTGCCGCTGCAGATCCGCACGGCGCTCACGAGCGAGACGGTGCTCGGTCGGGAGAATCTCGCCGGCGCGCTTGCGCTCGGCATGATCGTGATCGTCGGGATCGTGATGGCCCTGTACTCCCTCGTGCAGCGACGCGCGGCGAGGTGGCAGTCGTGAACCGGCTCGGCCCCTCCCGCACGACCCGGTGGGTGATCGGCGTCCTCGTGGGCGCGTTCTTCGCGGTGCCCCTGGTGTCGACGTTCCTCTTCACGCTGCGCGACCCCGCCGGCGGACTCTCGTTCGCCCGCTGGATCGCGTTGTTCGACCCGGCGGCCGCAGCCACCCTCAAGCCGATCTGGACCGGTCTCGGCAACTCGCTCGTACTCGCCGTGGTGACTGTCGCCATCGTGCTGCTGCTGCTCGCCCCGACCATGATCCTGGTGAACCTGCGCTTCCCGAAGCTCAAGCCCGCCTTCGAGTTCGCGGTGCTGCTGCCCATCTCGATTCCCGCCATCGTGCTCGTGGTCGGCCTCGCGCCGATCTACCTCCAGATCGGGCGGGCCCTCGGCACGGGCACCTGGACTCTCGCCTTCGCCTACGGGATCACCGTGCTGCCGTTCGCGTTCCGCTCCATCCAGGCGTCGATCGATGCGGCCGATCTCCGGACGCTCTCCGAAGCCGCGCGGTCCCTCGGCGCGAGCTGGCCGACCGTGGTGCTGAAGGTGCTCGCCCCGAACCTCCGACAGGGGCTGCTTGCCGCGTCCCTCATCTCCATCGCCGTGGTGCTCGGAGAGTTCACGATCGCCTCGCTCCTGAACCGCCAGGTGTTCCAGACGGCCATGGTCGTGGTGAACAAACAGGACCCCTACGCGCCGGCCATCTTCACGCTGCTCGCGCTGGTGTTCGTCTTCCTCCTGCTCCTCGTCATCGGTCGCGTCGCCCGCGGCACCGGAAAGGCCCGCTCATGACCGTCGACCACGCGCTGCCGCGCACCAAGGACAATCTGCTGCTCGCCCAGGCGGGCGAAGGCACCCGTGTCGAGCTGCAGGGCATCGTCAAGAGCTACGCGGGCAACCGTGTGCTCCACGGGGTCGACCTCGACATCGCCCCCGGCGAGTTCGTCTCACTCCTCGGGCCCTCCGGGTGCGGCAAGACCACGTTGCTGCGTGTGCTCGCCGGTCTCGAAGGCGCGGACGAAGGCGCCGTGCTGCTGGGTGGCGGCGATGTGTCGCGAGTGCCCACGAACAAGCGCGACATCGGCATGGTCTTCCAGTCGTACTCGCTCTTCCCGCACCTACGGGTGGCCGAGAACACGGCATTCGGCTTGCGGCGACGCGGCGTCGGCAAGGCGGAGGCCTCACGGCGCGCGGTCGACGCCCTCGCCCTGGTCGGCCTCGCCGACTTCGCGGATCGGTTCCCCCACCAGCTCTCCGGCGGCCAGCAGCAGCGCGTGGCACTCGCACGAGCGCTGGTGACCGAACCCAAGGTGCTGCTGCTCGACGAACCGCTCTCGGCGCTCGATGCGAAGGTGCGCGTGCAGCTGCGCGACGAGATCCGCCGCATCCAGCTGAGGCTCGGGATCACGACCGTGTTCGTCACGCACGATCAGGAAGAGGCTCTGGCCGTCTCGGATCGGATCGCGGTGATGAACGCCGGCCGCATCGAGCAGATCGGTTCACCGGAGCAGCTGTACACGATGCCCTCCACGGCCGGGGTGGCGGCGTTCGTCGGCCTGTCGAGCGTCGTGTCGGGCGTCGCCGAGGGCGATCACGTCATGGTGTGGGGGCAGCGGCTTCCGCTGCAGTCTCCGGCGGACGGACCGGTGGACGTGTACCTGCGCCCGGAGAACGTCTACTTCGCCTCCGAAGCCGACGCCGCAGCCGAGGCCCTGGTCGAGGAGAGCACCTTCCTCGGCAGCATGCGTCGCACGCTCGTGCGCACCGAGTCCGGCGAACTCGTCCGGGTGCAGCATGCGCCAGGAACTCATCCGGCCTTCGGCGACCGGGTGCGCATCGCGATCGCCCCGGAGCCCGTGGCCGTGCATCCGCGCGGCTGACTCACCGCTCTTCCCCTGACATACCCCGGGCGCTAGCGTGAGGGCCGAGGGGCGGGGTTCCCTTCATCCGAGAGAGAAAGGACGCCTCATGGCAGGCAAGTTCGAGCTGTACACCGACAAGTCCGGCGAGTACCGGTTCCGCCTGAAGGCCGGCAACGGCGAGGTCATCGCCATCAGCGAGGGCTACTCGTCGAAGTCCGCCGCTCTGAACGGCATCGACTCCGTGCGCCGCAACGCCGCGGACGCCGAGGTCGTCGAAGCCGACTGAGCTCGAGACCCACGTTTCACGCCGAGACCCCCTGTTGCAGACGTCTGCAACAGGGGGTCTCGGCGATTGCGATGGGTCTCGGCGAACCGGATCTCGTGTCAGAGCACGCGGGAGAGGAAGTCCTTCGTGCGCTGATGCTGCGGGTTGCCGAGCACCTCACGCGGGTCGCCCTCTTCGACGATGTAGCCGCCGTCCATGAAGATGAGCCGGGATCCGACCTCGCGGGCGAAGCCCATCTCGTGCGTGACGACGAGCATCGTCATCCCCTCGTCGGCCAGCGAGCGCATGACCTGGAGCACCTCGCCGACCAGTTCGGGATCGAGTGCCGATGTGGGCTCGTCGAACAGCATCATGTCGGGGTTCATGCACAGCGCCCTGGCGATCGCCACGCGCTGCTGCTGCCCTCCCGAGAGGTGCCCGGGGTAGGCGTCGGCCTTCTCCGCCAGACCGACCCGCGTGAGCATGGCATGGGCGATCAGCTCGGCTTCCTTCTTCGACCGCTTCTTCACGCGCTGCTGAGCGATCGTGAGATTGCCGAGCACGCTGAGGTGCGGGAAGAGGTTGAAGCTCTGGAAGACCATGCCGATGCGGGTGCGCACGCGGTCGATGTCGACGTCGGGGTCGGTGATGTCGATCCCCTCGATGAGGACCTTGCCGCCGGTCGGCTCCTCCAGCAGGTTCACCGAGCGCAGCAGCGTCGACTTCCCCGATCCCGAAGGTCCGATCACGCACACGACCTCTCCCTTGGTGACGGTGAGGTCGATGCCCTTGAGCACCTCGTTGTCGCCGAACGACTTCACGAGCCCCTGCACATCGATCGCGGGGGCGTGGACATCAATCAGGTCGGTGATCATCGCTGCCTCGACATCCGTCGCTCCAGCCACGCGCTGAATCGCGTGAGCGGGATCGTCACGATCAGGTACAGGATCGCCGCCATGATCAACGGCGTTCCGTTCGCGTTCTGCGTGCTGGCATCGCGGGCGAACGTGGTGAGCTCCTTCGACCAGATGAAGGAACCCGCCACGAACAGCAGCGACGTATCCTTCAGCAGCAGCACGAACTCGTTGGTCAGGGGCGGGATGATGATCCGGAACCCCTGCGGCACGATGATCCAGAACGTCGTCTTCATGGGCGACATGCCGAGCGAGCGGGCCGCCTCGGTCTGCCCCTTCGGAACGGCCTGGATACCCGCGCGGATCGTCTCGGCCATGTAGGCCGAGGCGACCAGGACGAGACCGATGAGCCCGAGCACGACCGGCCCACCGAGCTTCGTCCCAGGCACGCCCAGGGCGATCGGCAGGATGAAGGCGATGCCGAAGATCGTGAGGATCGCCGGCAGACCACGGAACAGCTCGATCCAGACCGTCGCGATCCAGCGGAACGGCGCGATGGTCGACAGTTTCATCAGCGCCAGCACGACGCCGAGGACCAGGCCGCCGGCGAAAGCGACGGCCGTGAACCATAGCGTGTTGACCAGGGCCGTGGTGATGATCCCGGGGAACATCTTCGCCGCGACTTCAGGATTGAAGAACAGCGGTCCGATCTTCGCCCAGTCGGTGCTCACGATCGCCCAGACGGCGATCGCGATCAGCACGACGTAGACCGTGTAGCGATACAGCTTGCTCTTGGTGGTACGCCTCAACGCCATCGTCGAGGTCCTCCCGCTCTACCGATCCCGCCGGTCACTTGGCCGCGAGGTACTCGTCGTAGATCTTCTGATAGCCGCCGTCGTCCTGGAGCTCCTTGAGCGCCTTGTTGACCGCATCGCGCAGCTCGTCCTTCTCGCCCTTGGCGAAGGCGAAGCCGTACGACTCGTCGGTCGGGTACGTCTCGACGATCTTGTAGTCGGGGTCGTCCTGCTCGTGCACGTAGTTGACGGGCTGGTCCTGCAGGATCGCGTCGATCTGCCCCGCCTGCATGGCGGGCCACAGCTCGCCATCCGAGGGGTACTGCACGAGCTGCGCGCCCGGTGCGTTCTCGCCCGCGTAGGTCTCGCCGGTGGTGCCCTGCTGCACGCCGACGTTCTTCCCGTCGAGGTCGTCGATGGACTTGATGTCCGAGTCGGCGCGCACGAGCAGCGACTGCAACGAGTCGACGTACGGGTCGGAGAAGTCGATGTTCGCCTTGCGCTCATCCGTGATCGTCATCGCCGAAGCGCCGATGTCGCACGTGCCCGCCGCGAGAGTCGTGCCCGACTGCAGGGCGTCGAAGCCCACGTCCTGCACGGAGAGCTTCAGGTCGATCTTCTCGGCGATCGCACTGAGCAGGTCGATGTCGAAGCCCGAGTAGCCGGTCTCGCTGGAGGGGTCCTCGACCTCGAACGGCGGGTAGGGGACGTCGGAGCACACGGTGAGCGTTCCGGCCTCGACGAGGCCGTACTTGTCGTCGGCGGCGGGAGCGTCACTGCTGCCCGCGTCGGACGATCCGGTGGCGCAGCCGGCGAGCGCGAGGGTGGCCGTCGCCACGAGGGCGAGACCGGCGATGAGGTTGCGACGAGGCATGTCGGCTCCTGTGAGTCGAGGGCACGGAGGCCCGCTGACGGGTAGGAGTTCATCTAAACATGCGGCTCGTCGCGTGACCAATGACATCCACGTCCGCGCACATTACGTTTGTGTTGCGAGTAGGCCCCGATCACACGTGGAAACCGAGTTTCTGAGCCGGCGCGACGCGGTCTCAGACCTCGAAGTCGACGGCGACTCGGGAGGCGACCACCGAGCGGATGTACGTGGCGACCTCGGCGTGCGCGGGATGCACCTGATACTCGTCGATCGCTTCGACCGACGCGAAGTCCGCGACGAGCGTGACGTCCCAGTTCGCCTCCGGGTAGGCGACGTTGGCCCCTGCCGAGATGGTGAGCAGCTGCGGCACGACGCCGTCGAGCGCGTTGAGGCGGCGGGCGACTTCCGCAGCCTGCGCCGCGCGCTCGGCAGCATCTTCGGAAGCGAGCTTCCAGGTCACGACGTGGCGGATCGTCATAGCGCTTCCTTCACTCCGGTCTTCGCCGCCCCGTCACGGAGAGCGCCCTCGAGCGCCTCACGCAGTCGATCGGGTGCCACGCGCCAGTGCGCATGCAGCTCGCCGTCGATCAGGACCACGGGGATCTTCTCCCACCACAGCTCGTACAGTGCGGGGTCGTCCTGGATCGACGCCTCGACGATCTCGATCTGCTCGGCTGCGGCGTCTGGCAGTTCGGCGACCACCGCGTCGATGACGTCGGAGGCGACGTCGCACAGGTGGCAGTCGGGCTTGCCGATCAGAGTCAGCGTGGTCACGCCGACGGCACCTCGACCGCGCGGCCCTGGGCGATCCACTCGCCGGTCCCGCCCTCGACGTTCGTGGCGTCGTAGCCGCGCGACTCGAGCGCCTCGACCACACGCGCCGATCGACCGCCGGCCTGGCAGATGACGTCGAACGCCTCGCTCGGCAGCTCCTCGAGACGGTTGCCGATCTCCGACATGGGGATGTTGACGGCGCCGGGGACGTGTCCCGCGGCGAACTCGTCCACTTCCCGTACATCGATGAGCGGGGTAGCGGTGCGCTCGGCGAGCTCGGTGACGGTGATCGACTTCATGACAACCTCTCGGCAGGACGGAGATGGGGCCGGAGACACAAAGCGCCCGTCCGAAGACAGGCGCTCGTGTCTGGTCGCTTACTTCTTGTTGCGACGCTGGTGGCGAGTCTTGCGAAGCAGCTTGCGGTGCTTCTTCTTCGCCATGCGCTTGCGGCGCTTCTTGATGACAGAACCCACGGAAACCTCACTAAGTCAGTGGCTGGGTGTCTCCGAAATCGGACACCCGGGTACGGGCACGGAAAATGCCTCGGGTCAGTCTAGCAAACCCGAAGGCGTGGGCTGTCACACGCGCCTTCCGCCCGAGGGCGGCCGAGCATGGGACAGCCTGCGACGTCAACCGACGTCGGCGATGGGTCGCTGCAGCGCATCGGCCACAGCGGACTCCGGAACACGATAGCTGCGGCCGAAACGGACGGCGGGCAGCTCCCCAGCATGAACCAGCCGGTACACGGTCATCTTGGACACGCGCATCAGCTCGGCGACCTCAGCAACCGTGAGGAATCGGACGTCAGGAACCTCGGGCATCCCACGTACCCCTTTCTCGATGTGCACACTCTATGTGGTAGCTGGGACACGTGTAAACCTCTGTGACCCGTGTGATCAGTGAGGCATCGCGGGACTCTGTGAGGCGCCCAGCCGGCGCATAGGCATTCTGCGGGCTTCGCTCAATCGCGACTGGCAGAGTCATCGCAGGTCTCGTGCGGCACCGCCGAGTCCGCCCCCCGGGTGTGGGGACCCGCACCTCTCCCCTGACGGCAAGCCCCCCGTGTCGTCAGGGGAGAGTCGTTGCGGGGATCGCCCGAACGTCAGGCGCCGAGGCGCTTGAGGGCCGACGCGACCACATGCTTCGCGGATGCCGCCGCGCGTCCGACGACCTCGGCCGCGTGGGCGGCGCTGTCGGGAAGCGAGGCACCCGGGTATGCGATGTCGGGCGCACCATCTCCGAAGGCATCCACCAGGAACGGCACCAGCCAGTCATCGACGACCTCGAGCGGCTCGACCGCGAGGCTGTAGAAGCGACGCTGTCCGTCCTCGCGCACGGTGACGAGTTCGGCATCGCGGAGCACCTTGAGGTGCTTCGACACGGTGGGCTGGCTGATACCCAGATCGGCGACGATCTGGCTGACGCTGGTGCCGGTCTCTCCTTCGGTCGTGCGCCGCAGCAGGAGCTGGAGGATGTCTCGCCTCGTACCGTCTGCGATCACGTCGAAGATGTCCGTCATGAGTTCAGGGTAGTCGTCCCCGGCACGGAGTACCATGACGAAGGCTCGGCGACAGGCGCCGTGCCGCCGCCCGAGGCAGGGCGTGCGACGACACACAGGGGGCAGCGATGTCGGGCATCGTTTCGGCGTCGTCCCCGCGCGAGAGCCTGAAGAGCGCAGCCGGCTGGGTCAAGCACCTCGTGACGTCATCGCCGTCGCGCTTCGCGATCGTGATCTTCGCTCTGCTGATCCTCGTCTTCACGGTGCTGCTCTCCCTGCCCATCGCCTCCGCGTCCGGCAGGGTCACCCCCCTCAGCGATGCGCTGTTCACCGCCGTCTCCACCATCTGCGTGACGGGACTCGCCACCGTCGACATGGCCAACTACTGGTCGCCCTTCGGACACGTGCTGATCTTCCTCGGCGTGAACATCGGCGCGCTGGGCGTGCTGACCCTCGCATCGCTCATGGGAATGCTGATCTCGAAGCGTCTCGGTCTGCGAGCCAAGCTGATGGCGGCAGGCGACACGAACCCGATGCGCGCGCACGGCGGTGTCGTCAACGAGAGCCAGACCGTGCGACTCGGCGAGGTCGGCCAGCTGCTCACCACGGTCGCCGTCTCGGCGCTGATCATCGAGGCGTCGCTCGCGATCCTCCTCTACCCCGCCCTCGTGATGGCCAAGGTCGACCCGATCGCGGCGCTCTGGGAGGCGCCCTACTTCGCGGCGATGGCGTTCACGAACACCGGATTCGCGCCGAACGACGGCGGCGTCGCCGTCTTCGCCGACGACTACCTGGTGCTCTCGCTCCTGATGGTCGGCGTCTTCCTCGGCAGCATCGGCTTCCCGGTCATCTACACCCTCGCCAAGCATGTCTGGCATGTGAAGCGCTGGTCCCTGCACTCCAAGCTCACCATCGTCACCACCGTCCTGCTCTTCATCCTGGGTGCGGCCGTCTTCGTGATCCTCGAGTTCAACAACCCGAAGACCTTCGGCTCGATGGATGCCACCGACACCACGTTCCAAGCCTTCTTCCTGTCGGCGATGACACGCTCCGGCGGCTTCAACGTGATCGAGATGGACGACCTGAACGGCTCGTCCCTGCTCGCGGCGAGCATGCTCATGTTCGTCGGCGGCGGCTCCGCCTCGACCGCGGGCGGGATCAAGGTGACCACCCTCGCCGTCCTCGCCATCGCCGTCTGGTCCGAGGCCAAGGGACGCCAGTCCGTCGAAGCCTTCGGTCGCCGCATCCCCAGCGACGTGCAGCGCGTCGCCCTCAGCGTCGTCGCGTGGGGAGCGACGATCGTCGCGCTGTCGACCATCGTGATCGCGCAGATCACCAAGGCCGATATCAGTCACGTGCTCTTCGATGTGATCTCCGCGTTCGGTACCGTCGGTCTCTCGACAGGCCTCACCGGCGAGCTGCCGGATTCCGCCTCCTACGTCATGGCCGCGACGATCTTCATGGGCCGCGTTGGTACAGTGACTCTCGCCGCGGCGGTCGCCGCGACATCGCGAACGCAGTACTACTCACTGCCCGTGGAAAGGCCGATCGTTGGTTGAAGTCCTCCGGGGCGACGCTCCCGTCCTCGTCATCGGCCTCGGCCGGTTCGGTGCCGCATGCGCCGGTGAGCTCGACCGCCTCGACCGCGAGGTGCTCGCGATCGACGACAACCTCGAGCTCGTGCAGAAGTGGTCCGACCGCGTCACGCACACCGTCCAGGCCGACGCCAAGAACATCGACGCCCTGCGGCAGATCGGCGCGCAGGACTTCCAGGTGGCCGTCGTGGCCGTCGGCTCCTCCATCGAGGCTTCGGTGCTCATCACGGCGAACCTCGTCGACCTCAAGGTCCCGCAGATCTGGGCCAAGGCGGTCTCGCAGTCGCACGGCAAGATCCTGGCGCGCGTCGGCGCCAACCACGTCATCTACCCCGAGCGCGAGGCCGGCGAGCGCGTCGCGCACCTCGTCTCCGGGCGCATGCTCGACTTCATCCGCTTCGACGATGACTTCGTGCTCGCCAAGATGTACCCGCCGAAGTTCATCCGCGGCGTCGGCCTGAACGAGTCCGGCGTGCGCTCGAAGTACAAGGTGACCGTCGTGGGCGTGAAGAGCCCGGGCAAGCCGTTCCGCTACGCCGAGGCGAACACCATCGTGACCAACCACGACCTGATCATCGTGTCCGGTACGAACAGCGACATCGAGCGGTTCGCCGGCCTCGACCGCTGACGTCTCCCTCCCGCCTTCCGAGCGACTCCCCCTCGCGGCGGATGCGCGACGCCCGGCGGCCGTGGTGGGATGGGGCCATGACCGACCCCACAGCGGCCCCGCCCGTCCTCGCCCTTCGCGGGCTTCGCAAGCAGTTCGGGCAGAAGGTCGCCGTCGACGGTCTGTCCCTCGACGTGCCGCCCGGATCCATGCTGGGCCTGCTCGGGCCGAACGGCGCAGGCAAGACCACGACGCTCGCGATGGCCACCGGACTGCTCCGCCCCGATGCCGGCACGGCGTGGGTGCTGGGCGCCGACGTGTGGCAGAACCCCGCCGAGGCGAAAGCCCGCATGGGTGTGCTCCCCGACGGCATCCGCATGCTCGATCGTCTCAGTGGAGCAGAGCTGCTGCGATACACCGGACTGCTGCGCGGCATGGCAGAGGCCGACGTCGTCTCGCGGACGGGTGACCTGCTCGAGGCGCTGGGGCTCGCAGAGGCGCGAGACACCCTCGTCGTGGACTACTCCGCCGGCATGCGCAAGAAGATCGGGCTCGCCTGCGCGCTGATCCACGCTCCCCGCCTGCTCATCCTGGATGAGCCGCTGGAGGCCGTCGATCCCGTCTCGGGCGAGACGATCCGCCAGATCCTGCGCTCGTTCGTCGACGGCGGCGGCACCGTGGTGCTGTCGAGCCACGTGATGGAGCTCGTCGAGTCGATGTGCGACCGGGTGGCCATCGTCGCCGAGGGGCGCCTGCTCGCGCACGGTCCGCTCGACGAGGTGCGAGCCGGACTCTCGCTTCAGCAGCGGTTCCTCACGCTCGTCGGGGCGCACGATCTCGGGACGGAGACGCTCGCATGGTTGCGCTCCTCGTAAGCCTGCGCTGGCGGCAGCTGCGGCATCAACTGTCGCGGAACCCGTGGATGATCGTCACCCTGATCATCACGGGGATGATCGCCCTCGGGCTCCTCGCCGGACTCGCTGCGGGTCTGGTCGCTCTGCGCTTCGCCGCACCGGAGGGCGCTGTCACCGCCATCGTGCTCACCGGGTCCGTGCTCGTCCTCGGATGGTGGATCGGCTCCATCCTGGTCAGCGCCGACGACTCCCTCGCCCCCGAGCGCTTCGCCCTGCTGCCGGTGACCGCCCCCTCCCTGTTGCCGGGCTTCGTCGTCGCCGGAGCCACGACCATCGGCGGCATCGGGACCACGGTCGCCCTGCTGCTGATGCTCCTCGGCTGGTCGGTGAGCCTTCCCGCAATGCTCACCGCGGTGATCATGATCCCGGTGGCGGTCGTGACCTGCGTGCTCGGTGCCCGCGTGGTGAGCGGACTGCTCGCCGGATGGCTGGCCCGACGCAGCACCCGCGACCTGGTGCTGACCCTCGGGGTGCTGCTCGCCGCCTCGTCCGGCCTCATCCTCAACCTCGGGATCGGGGCGCTCACCACCGTGACGGACGTCGGGGGTGCCTTCGCCTCGGTTGCCGACATCGCCGCCTGGACGCCGTTCGGCGCCGTGTTCGGGGTGTCGGCATCGGCAGCGCAGGGCGACGCGCTCACCGCGACGCTGCGATTGCTGATCGCCCTCGCGACGGTCGTGGTCCTGTGGTGGGCGTCTCAGCGGCTGCTCGCCGCCCGGCTCGTCTCCCCCATCCAGAGCAGCGGCGGTGGACGGGTGCGCTCCGGCGGTCTGCTCGATCGACTGCTGCCGGCGAACCCGATGGGTGCGATCGCCGCACGATCTCTGCACTACTACCGCCGCGACCCGCGGCAGCTCGTCAACATCGTGATGCTCCTGCTGCTGCCCGCGATCTTCATCGGCATCGCGCTCATGAACGGCCTGCAGGAGGAGTCCCTCGGTTTCGCCCCCGCGATCACACTGATCCCGGCGATCAACGCTCTCCTCGCCGGGACGATCGTGCAGATGTCGATCGCCTATGACAACGATGCCGTCGCGGCGCACGTCCTCACGGGTGTGTCCGGGGCGGCGGACCGTGCCGGGCGCCTGCTCGGCTTCGGGATGATCGCGGTGCCGGTGACGCTCGCCCTGTGCGTGGCGACCTGCCTCCTCGCCGGGCGGCCGGATCTGCTCCCCGGCAGCATCGGCGCATCCCTCGGTCTCACGGCGATCGCTGCAGGGGCCGGCGCCTGGGTGGGGAGCTTCCTTCCGGGCCGTGCGCCCGCTCCGGAAGCCAATCCCTTCGGGCGCGGATCATCCGGCGGGGTGCAGTCGCTGCTCGCGATGATCATCATCGGACCCATCACGCTCGTCCTCGGAGCACCCGCATTCGGGTTCGCCATCGCGGCGATCTGGAGTCCCACGCTCGGCTGGATCAGCCTCGCGTGCGGACTCGCGTTCGGCGGCCTCGCGCTCTGGGGAGGGACCGTGCTGGGCGGGAAGATCCTGGATCGCCGCTGGCCCGAGGTGCTCGCCGACGTGTCCAGCGAGAGTTGAGCGCGGACGGATCCCACGCGACACGCAGGCCCCGGGCGCCAGGCCTCCCGCGACATCAGGCCCGACGGGTCAGGCGTCGATGTCGAGGACGACCTCGATCACGTCGTCCACCCCGAGGCCCTCGCTGTCCTGCAGCGTCTTCTTGATCGGCACGATGTAGCCGCCGTCCTTCGGCCACAGCGCCGTGGCCACGGTGGTGGTGCCTACGGAAACCCTGGCCGGGATCATGCCCCAGCCATAGGTCACGACAGAGGCGATCTCGTGGATCATCTCGCTCTCGGCAGGCGGCACGGTGACGAAGTGGAAAGGCGCGGGCCCGCGCCAGTACCAGATGGGTCCCTCGATCCTCAGCCGCATGGTTCAGGCTCCGGCGGCGAGCTCCCTGGCACGCGCGAGTGCGGCGTCCGCAGCCTCCGCGAAGGTGCGATCGAGGCGTGCTTCCTGCAGCACGGCGACCGCCCGCTCCGTCGTCCCCTTCGGGCTCGTGACCCGACGGCGCAGCTCTGCAGGAGCCTCGCCGGAGGCGTCGAGCAGGGCCGTCGCCCCGATGAACGTCTGCTCGACCATGAGCCGCGCATCCGCATCGGTGAAGCCCATGCCGACGGCGGCCTTGGTGAGCTCCTCGATCAGCAGGTACACGTAGGCCGGTCCCGATCCCGAGATCGTGGACAGCGCGTCGATCTGCGACTCGGGAACCTCGACGACGGCGCCGACGGTCTCGAACAGACGACGGACGAGGGCGATGTCTTCGGCGGGAACCGCGGCACCGGCGGCGAGCCCCGTCACTCCCTTGCGCACCGTCGACGGCGTGTTCGGCATCGAGCGGATCACCCTCGCCTCCGAACCCAGCACATCGGCGAAGGTCTGCAGCGTGACCCCGGCGGCGACGCTCACCACGATCGCATCAGCGGCGAGGTGCGGGGCGATCTCGCGGAGCAGGTCCGGCACCATCGCCGGCTTCACGCCGACGAGCACGATCCGCGCACCGGCAGCCGTCTCGACGTTGCCCTCCGGCCGATCGGCGAGCGCGATGCTGGTGACCTCGTCGAGGCCGGCGAACGCCTCTGCCTTCTCCGCCGTGCGGTTCGTCGCGGTGATCCCGCCATCGATGCGGACGCCCGAGGCGACCACTCCGCGGAGGATCGCACCGCCCATCGAGCCGGCACCGAGGAAAGCGAGCGAAGGAAGCGAGTCAGACATGTCGTCATCCTACGGCGGGCACTCCGACATCCCCGGGCGGGCGGTTCTAGACTCGTCCCATGAGTGCATCCGGAGGCAACAAGGCCATCGTCGCGGCGTTCCTGGCGAACATGGGAATCGCCCTCGCGAAGTTCATCGCCTGGGCACTCTCCGGCTCCGCCTCGATGCTCGCCGAGGCCATCCACTCCGTCGCGGACTCCGGCAACCAGCTGCTCCTGATGCTGGGCGGACGCAAGGCTCGGCGCGAGGCCGACCGCGCGCACCCGTTCGGCTACGGTCGCGAGCGCTACGTCTACGCATTCGTCGTGTCGATCATCCTGTTCTCGGTCGGCGGTCTCTTCGCGATCTACGAGGGCGTCGAGAAGCTCACGAATCCGCATGAGCTCGACAAGACGTGGTGGTGGCTCCCGCTCGTGGTGCTCGCCATCGCGATCGGGCTCGAGTCGTTCTCGTTGCGCACAGCCGTGCGGGAGAGCAACCTCGTGCGGGAGAAGGGGCAGTCGTGGGTGTCGTTCGTGCGCCGCTCCAAGGCACCCGAGCTCCCCGTCGTGCTGCTGGAGGACGTGGGCGCCCTGACCGGCCTCACGTTCGCCCTACTCGGCGTCGGCCTCACGCTGCTCACCGGCAATCCGATGTTCGACGCACTCGGCACCGTGATGATCGGTGTGCTGCTGGTGCTGATCGCGATCGTGCTGGGTGTCGAGACGAAGAGCCTCCTGGTCGGCGAGGGCGCCACCCAGGCCGACCACGACCGCATCGTGGATGCGATCAACGCCGGCGACGAGATCGAGAAGATCATCCACATGAAGACCCTCTACCTCGGCCCGGACGAGCTGATGGTGGCGGCGAAGATCGCCCTCAACGCGGACAAGCCGCTGCGGGAGGCCGCCGACGACATCGACGCGATCGAGGCTCGGATCAGGGAGGCCGTGCCTGTCGCGCGGGTCGTCTACATCGAGCCCGACGTCTACCGCCCCGCGATCGACCCGGAGCCCTCGACCGACGTCTTCGTGCTGAAGTCGTCGGACTGAACGTCGTCGGACTGAACGGGGACCGCGTTCAGCGCCGCTGCTCGAAGAACGAACGCAGCAGCGCGGTCGCAGCCTCAGCCTCGACGCCGCCGACCACCTCGGCACGATAGGGCAACCGTCGATCGCGCAGCACGTCGTACATCGATCCGGCAGCACCGGCCTTGTCGTCCCATGCTCCGAACACCACACGACTGATGCGTGCCTGCAGGACGGCGCCGGCGCACATGATGCAGGGTTCGAGGGTCACCACGAGTGTGTGCTGCTCGAGATTCCAGGACCCGACCACTGCCGCCGCGCGACGGAGCGCCTCGACCTCGGCGTGCCCCGTCGGGTCGTGGGTCTCCTCGCGAGTGTTGCGTCCCTCCGCGATGACCCGGCCTTCGGGATCGAGGACCACCGCTCCGACCGGGATCTCGGATGCCATGGCCGCTTCGGTGGCGAGCTCGAGGGCACGCGTCATCGCGCGTCGGTCGGCTGCGGTCATGCGTCGAGCCTACGACAGCCGTCGAGCCCGGCCCGAGTCCCGATGTCGTGCCTGACCGCGTGGCGCATTACCCTGTATTCATGCGTGTTCACGTGGCCGACCACCCTCTCATCACTCACAAGCTCTCGGTGCTGCGCGATGCGCGCACGCCCTCACCGGTGTTCCGGCAGCTCACGGAGGAGCTCGTGACACTGCTCGCGTACGAGGCGACCCGCAACGTGAAGGTCAGCCCGATCGAGATCACGACTCCGGTGACCACCACGACGGGTGTGAAGATCTCGGAGCCCCGCCCCATCGTGGTGCCGATCCTGCGCGCCGGTCTCGGCATGCTCGAAGGCCTCGTGAAGCTGCTTCCGACGGCTGAGGTCGGCTTCCTCGGCATGGTGCGCGATGAGACCACCTTCGAGCCGACCACCTACGCCGAGCGGTTGCCCGACGACCTGAGCGACCGCCAGTGCTTCGCGATCGACCCCATGCTGGCGACCGGTGGTTCGCTCGCCGCCGCGATCCAGTTCCTGTTCGACCGCGGCGCCAAGGATGTCACGGCCATCTGCCTGCTCGGCACTCCCGAAGGCGTCGCCGCGATCGAGGCGATGGCCGGCGACCGCGACGTGACCCTCGTGCTCGGCGCGCTCGACGAGCGTCTCGACGAGAAGGGCTACATCGTGCCCGGCCTCGGCGACGCGGGCGACCGGCTCTACGGCACGGTCTGATCCTCGGCAACGTACGACCTCTTCGGTGCGTCTTCCGCCTCAGATGGTCAGGCGGTAGGCGCGCTCATCTCCGTGGTGCGTGAAGCCCGCGCGGGCGAGGATGGGCGCTGACGTCGAGACGCGACCCTTCACCAGGGCCGTCTTCGCTCCCCATGCCGCACCCTGCCGCAGTCTCTCGGCCAGCACTGCGCGGTAGGCGCCGCGACCGCGGTGGCTCTCCAGTGTGGATGCGCCCCAGAGCCGCACGAACCCGTCCTCGATCGTGCATCCTCCGGTGCTGACGGCGCGTCCATCGATGCGCGCGAGCACACGGAACCCGGTCTGCGCCTCGAGCGCCGCGGACACCTCGTCGAGTTCTGCCCGCAGACCCTCCTCATCGAGGGGCTGCTGGTGCCACACGGGCACATTGACGCCGTCGAGGTCGCGTACCTGATCGAGGGTACGCACGATCTCGGTGGACACGTCGGACGGCACCTCGACCTCCACCTCGTCGACGGGTCGTGCGAACACCGCCACCGTATCGATGTGCTCTGCCCCGCGTCGCCGAAGCTCGTCCTCGACGTCGGGCCGGTCGGAAGGATTCGTCCAGAACGTGAACTGCGAGGCGCCCCATGCTCTCGTCCGCGCCAGTGCGCCATCCACCACGTCGACGGCCGACAGTGCGGAGTCGACCTGCGAACCTCGCACTCCCCCGCCGAACCGTGCAGGATCCCGCACGAGGAGCAGATGCTCGCGCTCGTGCTCACTGTCGCGGGGGAACCACACCCACGCTGCCGCGGCGCGCATGATCTGGTCGGTGGTGTGGGCGCTCACTCGGCCGCTCCGACGAGCCGGGCGAACGCGCTGAGCCTGGTGACGCCCTCAGGCGTATACGGCAGGTCGTCGAGCAGCGCGGGCGAGTGGATCAGGTAGGCGACGACCTGTGCTCGGGAGATCGCGACGTTGAGGCGGTTCTGGAGCAGCAGGAACTCCGGACCGCGCGGCGCATCCCGACCGCTCGACGCCGCGAGCGAGGTGATGGAGACCACTGCCTCCTTGCCCTGGAAGTTGTCGACCGTGCCGACAGGGACGTCGGGGAAGCCGGCGTCGGCGAGCGCGTCGAGCACCAGCTGGCGCTGCGCGTTGTAGGGCGTGACCACGATCATGTCGGACTGCGCGAGTGGTCGCGTCGACGCCTCGGGGTCGTTGTCGGTGAAGACCCGGCCGACCAGATCGGCGACCAGGCGGACGACCTCCGCCGCTTCCTCGGGCGATTGCGTCGCGTTTCCGCGGTGGCGCAGCGGGACGACGTGGAGACCCGCGTCGACACCCTCGAGCGACCGGAGTTCGGTTCCGGGTGCCGAGGCGAGCTGTCCCGCGTAGGCGAGCTTCGACACCGGAGCGGCCACGAAGGGGTGCATCCGCCACGACCGAGCGAGGAAGTAGCCGTACTCGGGCCGCACGACCGGATCGCCGTCCATCACCCAGCCGAGAGCGGACGTGTCCACCGGTTCGGGGTGGGCGCCCTGGCTCACCTGCGGGAGCTGCTGCGGGTCGCCGAGCAGCAGCAACCGTTTCGCTCCGGCCGCGACCGCGATCGTCGAGGCGAGCGAGAACTGCCCCGCCTCGTCGATCACGAGGAGATCGAGCCCGGCCCGTTCGACGCGCTGGGTGTTGCTGAAGTCCCAGGCCGTACCGCCCACGACCGCGCCCTCACCGGAGTGCTCGGCGAGGAAGGAGGCCATGCCGTTCTTCGGGATCACGGTGTATGACGGGGCCGCATCGGGATCCTTCGGCGCCTTCGCCACCTGGGCGGGCGAGACGCCGTCGGCGACGATCCGCTCGAGAAGCGTGTCGATGATGGCGTGCGACTGCGCCACGACGCCGACCTTGAAGCCGTGCTCGTTGACCAGACGCGCGATCGCGCGCGAACCCGTGTAGGTCTTCCCCGTCCCCGGAGGGCCCTGCACGGCGAGGTAGCTGTGATCGAGGTCGAGCACTCCCCGCACGATCGCATCGATCGTGTCATCACCTGCTTCCGGGAGCGCGCCGCCCGAGAAGGTGCGCGGGGGCAGTCGGCGCAGGATGTCGGTGGCCGCATCCTGGGGGAAGCCCGGCGCGGCCAGGTGCACCGCGTCGGCCCACTCGTCGATCGCGCCCTGCAGCGACACCACCCGAGGCGGAGCCGCCGGAGTGAGCGCAAGCGGCAGCTCATCCCAGGTCTGTCCCTGCACAGCCGCTTCTGTGACGAGGTAGCCGTCGTCGAGCACCTCGGCGATCGTGACCGTGTGCGGTACGTGGACGGCGCGTGAGGGCACCTCGGTGTCGAACGGGGCTGGCACCTCGTACAGCGCGAACGGCTGGGCACCGGGTCCGAGCGTGGTGCCGGGTGACACCTCGCCGCGGATCTCGATGTCCCTGGACATCACTCTCCGTCCCTCGATGATGCTCCACTCCCGGACGACCGATGACGACGGACGGTCTACCCGCACCACATCACGCGTGCCGTCCCACATCGTGACCGGTTCGCGCAGCCTCTGGAAGTGCGATACCCAGAAGCTCTTCGCTTCACGGGGGAAGTAGTCGATGGCCGCGGCCGCGATGCGGTGCACCTGTCCGTCGCCGCCTGCCTCCACGGCGCGCTCCGCATCGGCGAGGAGCGCTACCGATCGGGGAGACGGCTCATAGATGACCTCGTCCGCGTCGTCGGGCGGCGCCGGCGTGACGCCCTTCTCCCTCGCGATGTCGATCAGCCAGTTGCGCAGGCGCCGTGTCGAGACGCAGTCGTAGCGGTTGTAGTCGGCGAGGTCGGCGAGGACCGCGTCTGCTTCGGACCGCTGCCCGGCCGCGGCGAGCTCGCGGGCCGCGACGTACTGCACGATCGAGTCGTCACCCTTCTGCACGTCGCTCGTCCGGACGTCGTCGCCCATGTAGAGCGGCTCGAGCTTCTTGATCGAGTACGACCGGGAGCCCACCCTGACCGTCCGCAGCACGAGCGGATACAGATCGACGAACACCCCTTCACGGAGCAGCCGATCGACCTCGCCCTCGCGCACTCCGTGCCGCGCTGCCATGGCCACGAGATGCGAGGTCTCGTACGGGGCATAGTGATAGATGTGCATTCCCGGATGCGCCGCTCTGCGGGCATTGACGAAGTCGAGGAACGTCTCTAGCGCCCGCTTCTCTTCGGCGAACGTATGCGCCCACAGTGCCGAGTACTGGTCGGCGTTGTCCACCCAGCCGAAGAGGTAGTCGATCCCCCAGTGCGCCTCACCGTCAGGAGCAGGCTCGGTGTACAGCGGGTCGCCCTCGAAATCGAAGAAGATGTCGCCGTGGCTGGGGAGCGGGAGGGTGTGGATGGCCTGCGCGTAGTGCACGTCGAAGGTCGGCACACCCTCGCTGTCAGCCCGCAGCTGCAGACGGGCCTGGGCACGGAGCGTCTCGAACGTATCGGCGTTCATCCCCGTCGGCGCCTCGATCGCACCGGCCAGGGCGTCGATCGTCTCGATGCCTGCAGCCCGGAGCCGAGCTCGCTGCACCGGACGCATCCGCGCCACCATCAGCAGGTCCCGGTGTGCGAGCACCTGCTCCTCGCAGGTCGCGCAGCGCCCGCAGGCGACCACCTGGAGGTCACCGCGATCGTCGCCCCAGGCCAGAGGAGCGCCCGCGGTGCCGTCGGCGATGCGGCGATCCGCGATGAGGGCGCGCAACCTTGCCCTGCGCACCTGGAACAACGGGAGCAGATCGTCGACGGCGTGCGTGCTGAGCGTGCCGTCTCCGAGGATCAGGTCTACCTCGTCGGAACGGGGGATCCGCAGGCGGTCGAGCTGGTCGACATATGCCGCGAGCTGCATGAGAGCTGTCACACGGGCTTTGCGGGCGAGCTTCGAGTCCTGCACACGCCAGCGCCCCTCATCGTCTTTGCGCAGGAAGTCCGCGAACCCGACGAACTCGTCCGTCGCGAAAGCCGCCTGGAACACGACGAGCGCATCCGAGCGCAGTGCAGCCACCGTCTCGTCGACTGCTGCAGCGAGCGCTTCCGCGTCGACCGAGGACACCTTCTCGATGCGGTGCACGTTCTCGTCACCGAGATCGTGGATGTACCGGTCGAGAACGTTCTGCTCGTGCACGTCGCCGAGCTCGGCCGCGCGCTTCAGAGTCGCATCCTCCGGCTCTTCGACGGCGGGGACGCGCCCCAGCTTCGCGTCGATCGCCCGGGCCCACGCGAACTCGCACTCGGCGGCCGCCTTGAGGTCGCTCGCGCTCCAGATGACGCGTTGCGCCTGAGTGTCGATCCGCACGATGCTCCCGTTCTGTCGGATGCTTCGACACTATCCGCGGCATCGGACACAGGCGAAAGCGGGCGGCTCCTCGACGCGCGGGTTCAGCGCCACCAGGTGTCGTCGGGCGTCACCGGGAGGTGTCGCTTGTGCAGCGTCGCGAGATACCTGGCCTCGATGCGACCGGCGACCTCAGGATCGACCTCGCGCCCCTCGAGGAAGTCGTCGATCTGCTCGTACGTGAGGCCGAGTTCGTCCTCGTCGGCGCGTCCGGGCTGGCCGTCCAAGAGATCGGCCGTCGGCACCTTGAAGGCGAGTCGGTCCGGAGCGTCGAGGAACTGCAGCAGCGAGCGTCCCTGCCGCTTGCTGAGCCCGGACAACGGGAGGATGTCGGCAGCGCCGTCACCGAACTTCGTGTAGAAGCCGGTCACCGCCTCCGCCGCATGGTCGGTGCCGATCACCAGCAGTCCGTCGTGACCGGCGAGCGCATACTGCGTGACCATGCGGACGCGAGCCTTGATGTTGCCGCGGTTGAAGTCGCTGATGTCGCTCGTGACCGCGAACTCGATGTCCTCCTCCACTCCGTCGACACCGTTCTGGATGTTGACCTCGACGGAGGAGTCGGGCGCGATGAACGCCAGCGCGGCTTCCGCATCTTCGGCATCGTGCTGAACCCGATAGGGCAGACGCACCGCGAGGAACTTCGCCTCGCCGCCCTCGGCGCGCACGCGCTCCACCGCGAGCTGTGCCAGACGGCCGGCCAACGTGGAGTCCTGCCCGCCCGAGATCCCGAGCACGAACCCCTTCGCTCCGGTGGCACGCAGGTAGTCGGCGAGGAAACCGATCCGACGATCGGTCTCGGCCTCAGGATCGATCTCGGGCCTGACGCCGAGGTCTTCAGAGATCTGCTTCTGCAACGACATGTCATCCTCCGTCTTGTCCTCGACCAGTATCGCCCCTGCGTGTTACGTCCGGGTGACGCCGCGGCGTTCGCATGCTCCTGCCAGCGAAGGCCTGAGAGAATGGACCGGTGAAGCTCCTCGTCGCTGCCCTCGATTCCGAACTGTCCGCATTCCCGGAGGAGCTCGACGGCTTCGACCGACTCGTGACCGGCGCCGGAAAGCTGCCGGCCACGTACGGCCTGACCCGCGCACTCGATGCCAAGGTCTACGACGAGATCGTGGTGGTCGGAACAGCCGGAGCCATCGAGCCCGGCCTCGAGGCGACCGTCCACGAGGTCGGCAGCGCGTTCCAGCACGACGTCACCGACCTCGACGGCGTTCGCGGGCAGCACGTCTCACTGCCTGCACGCGTCTCCACCGGACGCGACGGCGTGTTGATCGCGACCGGTGACCACTTCGTCGAGGACGCCGAGGTCACCGCCGTGATCCGCCCCTCCGGTGCTGCACTGGTCGACATGGAGACCTACGCCTTCATCTGGGTCGCCGAGCAGTTCGGTGTTCCGATCCGCGTGTTGCGTGCGGTGTCCGACCAGGCGGAAGACGGCGCGCTGACAGACTGGCGCGAGGCCGTCGCCCGCTGCAGCGTGCAGCTGCGCGACGTCATCCGCAGCGAATACGGCGTCTGACGCACGACAGGCGGATCGCACTGGCCCGCGTCAGCGGGCGTCGATGATGCTGGGGCCGTTGGGCAGCGCTCGCACCGTGAGCTGCGCGGGGATCTGCTCCTGCATGGCCTCGACATGGCTGATCACGCCGACGGTCCTGCCGCCCTGCCGCAACTCATCGAGTGTGCGCATGGCCACGTCGAGAGTGTCACCGTCGAGGGAACCGAACCCCTCGTCGATGAAGAGTGTGTCCAAGCGGATGCCGCCCGCGCGTGCCGTCACGACCTCTGCCAATCCCAGCGCCAACGCGAGTGACGTGAGGAAGGTCTCACCTCCCGACAACGACTGCGGTGGTCGGGTCTGGCCGGTGAACGCGTCGAACACCACGATGCCGAGTCCGGAAGCCGCACCGCGGGCCGCGAGCGCGTCGGAGTGCCGCAGCTGATACCGCCCGGTGGACATCTCGTGCAGCCGACGGTTGGCCGCCTCGACGATCTCCTCGAGCTCTGCCGCGAGGACGAACGTCTCCAAAGTCATCTTGCGGGTGTTGACGCCCCTGCCCGCGATCGTGTCCGCGAGGTTCTGCAGCACCTCGAACTCCGCGGCCTCGTCGGCGCTGCGAGCCTGCTCGATCGCGGCAGAATCGATCAGCCCGCCGAGCCGTTCCGCGGCGCCGGCGGCCTTGGCTGCCTCGTCGACCGCCGTGGTCCAGAGGCTACGAGCTTCCGCTGATGCTCGTTCGGCCGGTGCCAGGTCGATGGGCTCTTCCGGCAGGGTGCGGAGTTCGAGGTCGAACAGCACGGCCCGCTCCTTCTCCCGTTGCACCGCGTGCTGCGTGATCCGCGCGTCCAGCGCTTCCTGGACTGAGAGCGGGCGCAGCGCCTCTACTGCTGCTACCTCGTCAGCGAACACGGAGTCCGCGAGACCGGCGTCGCGCTGTGCCTGGGCGCCGACGAGGGCCTCGGCCCTGCGCACGCGCTCGGAGATCGCCTGGCTCAGCGCACGCGCAGCCGCGACCTTGGCCTCGTTGTCCGCCAGCCGTTCGGCGACCGTGGGGAACGCAGCCCGCGCCGCGGCGATCAGCTCCCGTGCCTCCGTGCGACGTTGACGCAGGACGGCATGCTGTTCGCGTGCCTCGGCCAAAGCCCTCGCGTCGTCTTCTCGTTCGGTGTCGAGATGCTCGAGCCGCGTCACGAGGTCCGCGAGCTGCGTGTCGAGCGCGGTCAGCGTCTCGACAGCCGCTCGGCTGTCCGCGAGAGCCGCAGCGGCCTCCTCGTACTCGGTCTCGGCACGTTCGACGTCGCGCCCGTCGGCGCGAGCGGTGGCGGCCGCGAGTTCGGCGCGGAGCGCAGAGGATCTGGATGCCAGCTCGCCTTCCCGCCGGGCCGCGGAGTCGCGCGCTTCTTCCGCGACGGCGATGTCCTCCGGCGAGACGGGATCGGCGTGCGTGGCCGGCGCAGGGTGCTCGAGCGAGCCGCAGACCGGACAGGGCTGTTCGTGTCGGAGCGTCGACGCGAGTTCTCCCGCCATGCCGTCCGTGCGGCGCCGGCGCAGCTCGGCCAGCGTGGACTGAGCCGCCGCATGCAACGCCGTCGCCTGCGTGAGCTCGACGTCTACCGAGAGCTCCGCTGTCCGCAGCCTCTCCGCCTCCCGCGCCGCCACGCGTCGTGCGTCTGCGGTCTCCTGTGCCGCCCGCCTGTCCTCCACCCGATCTGCCAGGCTCCGCGCCGCGTCGCGCGATGCGTTGAGTGCGGTGACCTCTTCCGGGAGCGCGGCCCGCTTCGCATCGGCGGCCTGGATGCGTGCGGTGGCGACCGCGACCGCCTCCTCGGCGGCGCGCACCTCGGCGTCCAGAGCCGGTGCGCTCTCTTCGAGTTCCCGCGCCCGCTGCCAGGCGCCGATCTCCCTGGTGCGCTCCTGCGCCCACGCCTCGAGGTCGTCGTCGACGGGAAGCCCCATCGCCTGCCCGGTCACGCGGGCGTTCTGCTCATCCAGGCCGGCAGCCTCGAGCGCTCCAGCCGCTCGCGCAGCGGCGGCGATTATCGGACGAAGCGACTCGGCGGCGCGCGACGCGGCGAGCTCGGCACGGGCGTGCTCGATCGACGGCGCCTCGGCATCGAGGCGTTCGAGGGCGGATCTGGCTCGATCGCGCTCCTGTTGCGCGCGTCGTTCCTCCCGGGCGATGGCGAGTTCGGCATCGGCAGCGGTCGACTGTTGCTCGGCATCGGCGCGATCGGAGGCACGACGCTCCGCACGGTAGTCGGCGCGAGCCTTCGCCCGCCGGAGGGCCTCCAGCCGCTCGTCGATCGACGCGGGAGCCTGCGACGTCTCCGCCACGGTGTCATCGCCGTCTCCCGACAGCCCGCCGGCGACCACGAGGTTCTCGGCCTCGTCGATACGCGCCTCGACGGCGGCGAGACGACTGCCGAGCACTTGTTCGGCCGCACGGCGACGATCGTCGAACCGCGCCTGCACGTCTTCGAATCGTTGCGTTCCGAACAGCCGCCGCAGCAGTGCCTGGCGATCGCGGCTGCCCGCGAGCAGGAACTCCGAGAACCGGTTCTGTGCGAGCAGGATCACCTGCAGGAACTGCTCGCGACTGAGCTGAAGGATCTCATCGAGCTCGCCGGCGACGTCGACCGCCCGCGCGGCACGGCCGATCCATCCACTGTCCGTCCACTCGTCGAGCGACACGGCGGCCGCTTGCTTGGTCATGCCACCACCGCGCTTGGCCGGGCGCAGGTACTCGGGCGAGCGCGTGACGCGGTATCGACCGGCCGGCGTGCTGAACTCGACGACCACCTCTGAGGGATCGTCAGGCTCGCAGTGATCGCTTCGGAGGCGTTTCTCGCCGCCCTCGTATCGAGGCACCCCGCCGTACAGGCCGAAGCACACCGCATCGAGGATGCTCGACTTGCCCGCCCCGGTCCGTCCGGCGATCAGGAAGATGCCGTCGTCGGCGAAGGCGTCGAAGTCAACGGTCTGTCGCGACCGGAACGGGCCGAAGCCTTCGACCTCCAGACGATGAAGACGCATCTAGACGAGCGCCTCGGCACGCACCCGCTCGTCGAGCACCGCGCGGATCAGCTCGCTCTCGGCCTCTGTGGGTCCGTGCCCGGCCCGCACGTGCTCGAGGAAGGCATCGATGCGGTCGGCATCGGTGACAGCGGTGCGCAGCCGTTGCACATAGGAGCGCTCGTCGACCTCGGCGGTCACCTCCGGCTGGTGCTGCACCATGGCGCAGTACGGGAAGCTCTCGCGAAGACGCCGCATGGGCTCGCGCTGCGGCACCGCATCGGTGTAGACGGCGCAGACCCAGTCATCCGCGTGCTGCGCGACCAGCTCGGTGGACAGGATCTCCTCGAGCGGGCCGGTGAGGGTGACAAGCCGCCGGGGCACCGGCAGTTCCATCCACTCCACGCCGGCGAGTCCTTCGGCGTCGATGTCGACGAGCCAGCAACCACGGGGCTTGTGCTGCTCTCCGAAGCTGTAGTGCAGAGGCGCGCCCGCGTAGCGCACGCGGTCGCTGAGCTGCTGGCGTCCGTGGATATGGCCGAGCGCCACGTAGTCGGGTCCGTCGAACACGCTCAGCGGCACGACGTCGAGACCGCCCTGTCGCACCTCGCGCTCGAGCCCGGCGGTCGCGTCGACACCCGCGGCGAAGCAGTGCGCGATCGCCACCGCTCGGCCTCCGTGCTGGTCCATGCCGGCGCGGACCAGGTCCATCGCATGCGCCATGGTCTGCGCCTGGGTGCGCAGCTGACGCCCGGATGCATCGCCCTCGGGCCAGTGCTGACGCACGATGGCCGGCTCGAGGTAGGGGATGCCGTAGAAATGCACCGGTCCGTGGTCATCGGCGATGGTCACCGGCACACCCACCGCGAGGGGGTCTGTGAGCACGTGGATGCCCTCGCGGAGAAGGCGCGCCTGGAACCCGAGTCGTGCGGCGGAGTCGTGGTTGCCGCTCGTGACGATGACGCGGGCGCCCGTCTCGTGCAGCGCCACCAGCGCATCGCCCAGCAGCGTGTATGCCGCGCCGGACGGGGTGGCGGAATCGAAGACGTCTCCCGCGACGACGACCACGTCGACCGCATTGTCGCGAACCTGCGCGGTGAGCGCCTCGAGCACCTCGGCGAGAGCGTCCATGGTCGAATTGCCATGGAACGTCCGGCCGATGTGCCAGTCCGAGGTGTGCAGGATCCGCATACTCACACGGTACGAACCCCCTCCGACATTCCGTCCGAGGCGTGCCGTGCGCGGCCCGCACCCGGCGCGGAGGAGGGAGCGGAAGGTCCCCTGACCCACCCTCGCCACGACGATCGGCACGCGGTGATGCGAGATGCGCTGTGCACCTTCACCTGTGCGGAGTGCAGGGCTGCGCGATGCGAGATCAGGGCTGCCCTCCGCCCGACAGGTGCCGGCTTGCCCCGCCGGCTGAGGGTTGTGCCCGCTTCGTCGTGACTACCGACTCCCGCTCTCCTCCTCGAGATCGTTCGACCAGTTCGCCTGCTGGATCCTGTTGTCGAGCTCACGCAACTCCTGCGCGACGGCGTCGGCGCGCGAGCGCAGCTGTGAGACGGGGAGCGCGGAGACCTGACGCAGCTCCGAGCGCATCTGGCGGAGGAACTGGTCGTTGGCCCCCGAAGCGGCGGCTGCCGCATCCGTCAGCACGGAGTGCCGAAGACGGAGCACGTCGCGGGAAGCCAGCGCGTCGGTCATGGTGCCGTCCGCACCCAGATGCAGTCGCGCGTTGGTGGCGTTGATGCGGCGGATGAGGTCGCGCAGTTGCGTCAACGCCGCGTCGACCTCGACGATCAGGGCGGCGGCATCCTCCGCCGGTTCCTCGCCCTCCTGGTAGCGGGCGTTCGCGACGATGCGCGCCCGCAGCTGCTCGATCCGGCGCTGCAGGTCGGCGCGTGCGGTGAGGGCCTCGGCGAGTTTCATGACGTCATCCTCGCAGGGGCGCGGCGTAACAGTTCGTCATACGGTCGGAGAGTCAGCGAGTACGCAGCAGGCTGGCGCGCTCCGGGTGGGCGGCGAACCAGTCGGCCACGTACCAGCACACGGCGTCGACCTTGCGATCGCCGCGCTGCTCGATGTCGGCCACCGCACCTTCGACGACCTTCCCCGCATAGCCGTTCCCGCGGAAAGTCGGGATCGTGAAGGCTCGGGTGAGGGCGATCGTGTGGCCGTCGTCGCGGTAGTCGAGCACGCTCACGAGCTTGCCGTCACGCATGAGCGTGTAACGCGAGGCGTCCTTCTCGTCGGTCAGGATGAAGCCGCCGACGGTGTGCGAGATCGTCATTGGAACCACGTTACGCCCGTCAGGGACGCCCGGGCGTTTTGACATGAGACGTCACGATCGGACATAATCCCCCCATGACTACCAACGCAAGCCCCTCGTCCGCCCAGGAGGCGAACAGGACTGCCGGGATGATGATGCCCGGTCGCGTTGGCATGTGTTGCCGAATGTGTCGCTGAACGAACAGCCACCCCGCCTGACCTGAACCCCTCGCCATCTGCGAGGTCAGTGTCACCGAGCATCCACCCTTTGCTCGATTCCCGGCTCCGCCGGTCATTCATGCAACGCATCAGAGCCCCTTTCGGTCCGGGCTCACGTCCTGAGGACTTCATCATCATGTCGAACACCGCACTTCTCGAGCGTCCCGCCACCACCACCGCCGCCGTCCGCACGCAGCCCGAGACCGCCGCGCCGCTCTCTCCTGCCGGAGCCGACCTCCCCGCCGTGCGCTCGCCCCGTGGCTTCGCCCTCTACGTGGGCCTGGACGAGATCAAGGCCGCAGAGGCCGGAGTCAGCCTCCCCCTGCTCGTCGATGCCCTGCGTCGCACGCTCGCCGAGCTCGCGCCGGGAGCCGAGACCCACGCCACCGTCGCCCTCGCGCCCCACGGTTCGGGAGGGCGCGACCTCGACGTCGTGCGCCTCGCACTGCAGGAGCCGGGCGCGATCGCCCGCACCAAGGCCGCCGCCGAGGAGGAGACCACCGACGAGGAGAGCGGCGTCACGGTCGACATCTCCCGCAAGCGTGTGCTGATCGACGGCGAGTCCGCAGCCTTCACTTACAAGGAGTTCGAGCTGCTGCAGTACCTGGTGCTGCGCGAGGGACGCACGATCGAGCGCAGCGAACTGGTGTCAGCGCTCTGGCAGGCACAGGACGACGAGACGCCGGGCGAGCGCACGATCGACGTGCACGTGCGCCGCCTCCGGGCGAAGCTGGGTCGCTACGAGGACATCGTGCGCACCGTGCGCGGAATCGGCTACCGCTTCGATCGGCACGCCGACGTCGTGATCCGCTACGGTCACGGCACGCCCTCGCCCGACCGGTTCTGAGCACCCAGGACTCCGGTGTCAGGACCGGAGCGTAGGGTGGGCGCATGACTCTGACGGCCGACCCCGCTGCGGCAGGAGCCGCTCGCTCGGAGGCCCCTCGAGAGACGGTCTACCGACCGCCGCACGAGCTCGATCTGCGCAGCACCGTGGGTATGCTCCGACGCGGTGGCAACGACCCCACGATGGTCATAGACGGCCCCGTCATCTGGCGGGCGATGCGCACGCCGCTCGGACCGGCCACCCTGGCGCTGCGAATGATCGGCGGCGAGGTGCGCGCGACGGCGTGGGGCCCCGGATCGGGTCCGGCCCTCGAGCTCGTCCCCGCCCTGTGCGGGGCGCACGACGACGCCGGGGACTTCGACGCGTCGCATCACCCCCTCATCGCCGATTCCGCGCGGCGGCATCCGGGACTGCGCCTGACCCGCACCGACGAGGTGTTCGACGCGCTCGCGTGCGCGATCATCGAGCAGAAGGTGACCGGCATGCAGGCCTTCGGCGCGTGGCGCTGGCTGGTCAGCCGCTTCGGAACGCGCGCGCCGGGACCGACGCCGCGCCCGATGTTCACCGCGCCAGCACCTGAGCAGTGGCACCGGATCCCTTCCTGGGCCTGGCACAGAGCCGGAGTCGAGCCACCGCAGTCTCGCACCATCGTGCGTGCGGCTGAACGCGGAGACCGCATCGCCCGCGCCGTACGCACGGCCTCCACGGGGGCTGATCGCGATCGGGTGCTCACGAGCCTTCCCGGCGTGGGGGTGTGGACATCGGCGGAGACCCGCATCCGCTCGCTCGGCGACCCCGACGCGGTGAGCGTCGGCGACTACCACCTCGCCCACCAGGTCGGCTACGCCCTGACCGGCACTCGCACCGATGACGACGGGATGATCGAACTCCTCTCCCCCTGGTCCGGGCAGCGGCAACGCGTCGTGCGCCTCATCCACGCCAGCGGTGTGCAGGAACCGCGACGGGGTCCTCGCCTCGCACCGGAGGACCATCGCCGCCGCTGACACCGGCACCTATGCTGGTGCCATGTCCCGTTCCATGCTGCGCATCCTCGTCACCGTCGGCCTTCTGATCGTCGGCGTCGTGATCGGGCTGATCTTCCAGAACGTCTGGCTCGGTGTGCTGCTCGCCGCGATCGTGTGGCTGGGCTGGTTCCTCGGGTACGAATCGCGGCGCGGCAACAACGCCGGCGTCAACGACGAGGACCACGGCATCGAGCTCTGATCCTCGGGACGACGGGTCAGTAGTAGACGGCGAGCGGCCCTGACGGACCGTCGACAACGCGCACGGGAGTGTCGAAGACCCGCGTGAGGACGTCGTCCGTCATGATCGCGGCCGGCGCCCCGAACTCCACGACGGCTCCGTCCTTCATGGCGCAGATGTGGTCGGCGTAGTGGCTCGCGAAGTTGATGTCGTGCAGCACGATGACGATCGTGCGTCCGAGCTCCTCCGACGCGCGTCGCAGGTGCTTCATCATCTGCACCGCATGCCGCATGTCGAGGTTGTTGAGCGGCTCGTCCAGCAGCACGAACTCGGTGTCCTGCGCGAGGACCATCGCGACGTAGGCGCGCTGGCGCTGCCCACCGGAGAGCTCGTCGAGATACCTGCCCTCCAGCGCGCCGAGGTCGAGGAAGTCGATGGCTCGACTGATGATCTCCTCATCCGCGCGGTTCAGCCGACCCTTCGAATGCGGGAAGCGCCCGAAGCCGACCAGTTGACGCACGGTGAGGCGCGTGACGAAGTGGTTCTCCTGGCGCAGGATCGACACGACCTTCGCCAGGTCCTTCGACTTCGTGGACGCCACATCGAGTCCGGCGATCTCGATGGCTCCGGCGTCCATCCCGCTGAGACGCCCGATCATCGTGAGCAGAGTCGACTTGCCTGCACCGTTCGGACCGATGAGAGCGGTGATGCCGCCGGCGGGGATCTCGAGGTCGACGGGGCCGATCGCGACCTCGCTGCTGTAGTCCCGGCGGACGCCGTCGAGTGCGATCACAGCCTGCCCTTTCTGAGGATGACGATGAGGAACACGATGCCGCCCACGAGCTCGATCAGGATCGACACCATGCCCTGCGCGTAGAAGATGTTCTTCATCACGAAATACGCCCCGGCCAGGATGGTGAAGGCCGTGAGCACGGCGACCGGGAAGATCAGCCGGTGATCATGGGTATCGGCGAACTGGTACGCGAGCGTCGCGACCAGGAAGCCGAGGAAGGTCATCGGCCCCACCAACGCGGTCGAGGTCGCCATGAGCACGGCGACGAGGAACAGCACGATGAACAGCTCGCGCCGATGATCGACGCCGAGTGAGCGCGCGGCATCCGGACCGAGTGCCATCAGGTTGAGTCGGCGCGAGCGCAGCCACAGCAGCCCCGAGGCCGCGACCACCAGCGGGATCGCCAGCGGCAGGTACGAGGGATCGGCGTTCGACACGTTGCCGAACAGACGCGCGGCGAGCACGTCGAACTCGCTGGGGGTGAGCAGACGCTGCATGAAGGTGGCGATCGCGCCGAGACCGCCTCCGATCACGATGCCGACGAGGAGCATGATCTGCAGGTTGCCGTAACGACCCGAGAGCAGCCAGCCGTAGAGCGCCACCGCGAGGCCGACCATGATCGCCACCTGGATCGCGAACTGCCCCACGCCCTGGATGGCCACGATGCCCGCCACGCCGAACAGATACACGGTCGAGGTCTGCACCACCCGGTACAGCGACTCGAAGCCCATGATCGACGGCGTGATGATGCGGTTGTTCGTCACGGTCTGGAAGCTCACCGTGGCGACGGCCTGAGCGACGGCGACGAGCGCCATCACGGTCACGTCTGTCGCCCGGTGCTGAGCGATGCGCCAGAAGCCCGCGGAGCCGACGGGCATGGGATTCGCCCACGCGAGCAGACCGAAACCGGAACCTGCGGCGAGGACGATGAGGATGCCGAGCACGAGGAAGTACCGACGCCGCGCCTGCGGGGTCGTGAAGGAGCCCGCCGAACGGAGCCCTCCGGCAGTTGCCGCGTCGCTCATCGCGGCGCGCATCATGCCGCTAGCCACGTCGACGCTGCCTGAGCAGGAGGAGCACGAAGACCACGGCGCCGACGACCCCGAGGATCAGCGAGACCGGGACCTCGAAGGGCATGATGATCGTGCGCCCGATGATGTCGCAGACCGTGACGATCCCGATCCCCAGCAGACACACCCAGGGCAGGTTGCTGCGCAGATCGTCGCCGCGCACCATCGAGACGATGTTCGGCACGATCAATCCGAGGAAGGGGAGATTCCCCACGACGACGGTGACCACGCCGGTGGTGACCGCGATCAGGACGGTGCCGAGCAGGATGATCCGGTTGTAGTTCACCCCGACGTTGGTCGCGATCTCTTCGCCGAGTCCGGCGATGGTGAGTCGATCGGCGACGATGAAGACGATCACGCCGATGATGGCCACGATCCAGAGCATCTCGTACTGGCCGCGCATCACCGAGGTGAAGCTGCCGGCGAACCAGACGCCGATGATCTGCAGCGAGTTCGTGGCCAGAGCGAGGTAGGTCGAGAGAGCACCCACCACGGCACCGAGCATGATGCCGACGATCGGGACGATCAGGGATGATCTGAGCGCCACCCGCCGCAGGAACGCGAAGAACACCATGGTGCCCACGAAGGCTGCCAGTACCGCACCGGCCATCCGCAGCGGGAGGGACGGCTGCGGCACGAGGATCATGACGGCGAGGAGGCCGAGCCCTGCCCACTCCGTGGTACCCGTCGTGGTCGGCTCGACGAAGCGGTTCTGGGTGAGCAGCTGCATCACCAGTCCCGCCATGGCCATCGAGGCGCCGGCCAGGACGAGGGCGACCGTGCGCGGGATACGTGTGATCTGGAACATCTGCGCGCCGTCGTCCGCGCCGGCGATGTCGTACACACCCGTGAAGAGCGAGATCACGAGCAGGGCGGCGACGACGAGCACGCCGATGAGCAGCTTCACGTCGAAGAGCCGCCCGGCGTTGCGGGGCGGCGAAGCGATGTCTGTGGAGACCATGGTGGTGCGGCGGCGGCATCCGGATCACCCGGATGCCGCCGCGTCAGCTCAGTTCTTCGCGCTCTTCTCGAGGGCGTCGGCGAGGTCGTTCAAGAACGTGGTGTAGGTCTGGATGCCCTCGTTCAGGTAGGTGTCTGTCGGCATGTAGACGAGCTGCTTCTCCTTCACGGCGGTGACCGAGGCGAGGGCTTCGGTGCTCTCGAGGATCTCGGCCGCCTGCACGTAGTCGGGGGTCTCGGCGGCGAACACCGCATCGCGGTCGAGCACGAGGATCCAGTCCGGGTTCGAGGAGGCGATGGCTTCGACGGAGATCTCGTCGCCCTGGTGGTCGTCACTCGCATCGTCCACCTCGAGAGCGGGCGTGAGTCCGAGGATGTCGTAGATCGGTCCCAGCGATCGGCCGACGGTCGGCGCGAGGTAGCCGATCTGGCCTCCCGACGTGTTGACGGCCATCACGGTGTCGGCGTCGTCGTATGCGGCCTTCGCGCGCTCGACGGCGGCATCGAAGTCGTCCACGAGCGTCTTCGCCTCGTCCTGCTTGCCGAAGATCTCGCCGAGCACCGTGACCTGGCGCTTGAGCTCCTCGTCGAAGGGCTCGCCGTCACGCGGCTCGAGGTCGACGATGGTGGCGTCGGGGACGAGGTCCGCGATCGCCGCGTTGTGCTGCGTGAAACGCTGGCCGCTGATGATCAGGTCGGGCTCGACGGCGACGACGGCTTCGAGGTTCGGCTCGCTGTGCAGGCCGATGTCGACGATCCCGTCGTCCTTCACATACGACACGGTCTCCGGCATGAGTGCCACGGCCCCGGCGGAGAGCTCGACGCCCCAGTCGGAGAGCGTCTGGAAGGTGCGGTTGTCGAGGGCGACCACCGATGCGGGTGGGGTGGCGATCTCCTTCGTGCCCGTGTTGTCCTCGATCGTGACGGTGGCTGCTGCCGGTTCGGTCTTCTCCGCTTCCTCCGAGCCTCCGGAGGTGCACCCGGCGAGGGCGAGGAGGCCGACGAGAGCGGCGCTCGTAGCGGTGAGGGTTCTGGGCACGGACATGGAGAGACTCCTGTTCTGCGGGATCGGTGCGCACACGATGGGCGCCGGGGCGACGCACGGGGATCACCCGCGCCGTCCCATTTAGGTTAGCCTTACTTTATGAGCGATACGAAATCCGGTTTCTCGATCGAGCGTCGCGGCCTCGAGCTGCGCTTCCGCAACGTCACACTGAGCACGCGTGAATGGCTGGCGCCGGACTTCGTGCGGGTGCGACTGACCGGCTCGGATCTCGCCGGCTTCGATTCGCCCGGTTCCGACGACCACATGCGCCTGTTCTTCCCCGCGGGCCCGACGGATTCCGTCGAGGAGCTGCGCGCCTCCCCCAGCCGCGAGTACACGCCGCTCGCCTGGGGCGACGACTGGCTCGACGTCGAGTTCGCGGTGCACGGCGACCAGGGAGTCGCCGCCCCCTGGGCGGCGAACGCGCCCCTCGGATCCACGATCGGCGTCGGCGGCCCCCGCGGGGCGGCCGTGCTGGTCGGCGAGCCCGGATCGTGGCTGCTGGTCGGCGACGAGACGGCGATCCCCGCGATCCGACGGTTCGCCGCGCTCATCCCCGACGGCGCTCCTGCACGCATCGTGATCGAGACGGTGAACCCCGGCCGAGAGGTCGAGGTCGAGGCCCCGGTCGAGGTCGAGTGGCTGCACCGGGGAGAGAAGCCCTCCGGCTCCGCCCTCATCGCCTTCCTCGAGGGGCTGACGGCCGATGACACGGTCGGCCTCGACCCGTTCGTCTTCGTCGCCGCCGAGCAGTCGATCGTCAAGCCGGGCAGGGCACTGCTCGAACGGTGGGGCGTCGACAGTGCGAAAGCAGTCGTGAAGGGGTACTGGAAACGCGGCGAGGCGGAGTACCACGCGCCGCACTAGTGCGACGTCGGCCGTTGCTGGGAGACTCGGCACATGGCACTTCTGGATCACCTCGGCATCACCGTGACCGACCTCGAACGCGGCAGGGCGCAGTTCCATCCCGTGCTCTCCGCCCTCGGGTATGTCAGCGGCGGAGCGAACGATCATTCGATCTCGTGGAACAACGGCGACGAGACCGAGATCATCCTCTACACCTGGGATGACGACGCCACTCCGCACCGGCACGGCCGCGTGGGCTGGCAGCACATCGCGTTCGCGGTGCCTTCGCGCGACGACGTCGAACGCCTGCACGCGATCGCGGTGGATTCCGGCTGGACGGCCGTGCGCGAGCCCAAGGAGTACCCCCGCTATTCGGAGCGCTACTTCGCCTCCTTCGTCGAAGACCCCGACGGCATCCGGATCGAGTTCATGCACAACCCTCCTCGCGAGGCGAGTTGACTCCCGGGCGCGTCGCCCCCTAGGGTGGCAAAGCTGTGCCGATCGGTGCAGCACACCAGCCGAGGAGTCGACGGATGACCGCGCAGCGGAACCTCCCCATCGCCGCGGTCTTGCAGCTTCAGCACAAGCGCAATGACCGCTACGAGTCGTACCCTCCGGCACGCGTCGTGTGACAGCATCCGCTCTCGCAACGCCCCGTACCGTCAGGTCCGGGGCGTTCTTCCGTTGGAGACTCCCCTGACCTGTGGCTGAACACCACCACAAGGAAAGGAATCATGGAGAGGCTCTCCGCACGGCTGCTGTCGTGGGCGTCACTGATCGACGAGAAGACACTCGCTCAGGCGCACACCACGGCCCGCATGCCGTTCATCCACCCGCACCTGGCGCTGATGCCGGATGCGCACCTCGGCAAGGGGGCGACGGTCGGCTCGGTCATCCCGACGCTCGGCGCGATCATCCCCGCCGCCGTCGGCGTCGACATCGGCTGCGGCATGATCGCCGTCCGCACGCAGTTCACGAGGAGCGACCTCGACGGCCGCGAACTCGCCGAGCTCCGGGAGCAGATCGAACGTGCCATCCCGCTGTCGGCCGGCCGGTACAACCGCAAGGTCGTGGCCACAGCCGAGCCGCGCATCGCCGAGCTCGAGCAGCTGGCAGAGAAGAACGGTTTCGACCCCGCACAGTACGCCGGGAACTGGCGCCTGCAGCTGGGCACATTGGGATCCGGGAACCACTTCATCGAGGTGTCGGTGGATGAGCTCGACCGGGTGTGGCTGTTCCTGCACTCGGGGTCGCGAGGCGTCGGCAACAAGATCGCCGGCCACCACATCGGTGTCGCGCAGCGGCTCGCGAAGCAGTGGTGGATCGACCTCCCCGACCCCGACCTGGCCTATCTCGTCGAAGGCACACCGGAGTTCACCCGATACATCCGGGAGCTGCGGTGGGCACAGCACTTCGCCCTGCTGAACCGGGAGGAGATGATGGATCGGGTCATCCGCCAGGTGTCGGAGTTCCTCGGCACTCCGGTCGAGGAGCAGGAGCGGATCAACTGCCACCACAACTTCACAGAGTCGGAGAAGCACTACGGAAAGCAGGTGTGGGTGTCCCGGAAGGGCGCCATCCAGGCGGACGCCGGTCGTCCGGGGCTGATCCCCGGATCGATGGGCACCGCCTCGTACGTGGTGGAAGGGCTCGGTGACCCGCAGTCGCTGAACTCCTCGCCGCACGGCGCCGGCCGGGAGTACTCGCGGTCCGCGGCGCGACGGACTTTCACTCACGAGCAGCTACGTGTGGCGATGGCCGGCATCGAGTTCCGTGACACCGACGCGTTCATCGACGAGATCCCCCAGGCGTACAAGCCGATCGACCGGGTGATGGCGGATGCCGCGAGCCTCGTGTCGATCCGGCACACGCTGCGGCAGGTCGTCAACGTGAAGGGCGATTGACTGGGACTGGGCGGGGCCTCCCCCGCCCAGTCCTTCCTGCACCGACGCGACGGAGAGCGTGTCATCCACGGATCGTGGGCAACCGATATCTTCGGCTCCTGCGCTCTGGCAGGCTTGCCGGATCGATGCGACGATGAGGGAGTGGGAGTCATGAACGACGCGCAGATCTGGACGATGATCGGGTCGTTCACCGTGCTGATGTTCAGCACGCTCACCGTCGTCTCGACATTGTTCGTCCGCATCCTCCGCAGCGAGATCGGGGGCCTGCGTACGGAGATGAACGGCCAGATCGGTGGACTGCGCACCGAGATGAACGGCCAGATCGATGGGCTGCGCACCGAGATGAATGCCCGCTTCGATTCCGTGAACACCCGCTTCGATTCCGTGAACACCCGCATCGACGGTCTCGACCGCGACGTGCAGGCGCTCGTCAAACGCACGTTCGGCCTCGACCGCGAGTGACGATGACGCCTCGACACAGCATCGGGGTGCACCCGGCCGACCGCCACGATGCCTTCCCGGAGAACCCGTGCGGCACGGCTGTCCTGCTCCTCGCCGGATCCAGCGGGCGTGTGGAGGTCGAGCGGGCGGAGATGCTGGCACGGCACGGCGCCCGTGTGAGGGCCATCCGCTGGTTCGGCGGCATCAGCCAGCGCCCTGCCCCGCACGAAGTGCCGATCGAGACCTTTGTCGAAGAGGTGGAGTTGCTGCGTCGTGACGCCGATCGCGTGGCGATCTTCGGAACATCGTTCGGAGCGGAGGCGGCGCTGGTGACCGCGTCCCTGCACCCGATCGATGCGACGGTCGCCGTCGCCCCGCCCTCTGTCGTCTGGGCTGGCAACTCAGAGGGGACCTGGTCGTCGCACTGGACCCGTCGGGGTACCCCGATGCCGTTCGTCCCGTTCGCTCCGTCGTGGACGCCGTCGACCGACCCGCCCGAGTATCGTGCTCTGTACGAGTCGAGCGTCGATCGTGACCCTTCGGCCGCCGCAGCCGCCGCGATCCGGGCGGAGGACATCGACGGTGTCGTCGTGCTCGTCGCCGGCGGCGACGACCGGGTCTGGCCCAGCACCCGATTCGCCCGCGAGCTCGTCGAACGCCGCACGGCGAAGGGTCTGGACACGACGGTGATCACTCACCCGGACGCGGGGCACCGACTGCTGCTCCCCGGCGAATCGGCCGTGACCGCAGGAGTGACGATGGCGCGGGGAGGCTCTCCCGCCGCCGACGCGGAGCTCGGCGCCCTCGCATGGCCGCGGATCGTGAACGCGCTCCACCTGCGGGCCTGACGCTCAGAGCGCCGGCGCGACCTCGACCTCCGGGGCACGATCGGTGAATGCGGTCTTCGGGACGAACACGAGGATCACGGCGGCGACGAGCGCCGTCACCCCGCAGACGATCCACACCGTGAAGTACCCGGCGAGCGAACCGGCGGTGGCATCCGTCGCGCCGGCGGTGCTCGCGACGCCGTGCAGGAGTGCGATGCCGAAGACGCACGACGCGATCGCTCCGCCCACGGTCTTCACCGAATTCGTCAGGCCCGTCGCGACGCCGGTCTGCGTGGCCGGGGCCGCGGAGGCCGCCGCCGCGGGGAGCGCCGCGACCAGTGCCCCGGACCCGACCCCCACGACCACCATGTTCGTGATGACCTGCGCATAGGATCCGTGGAACGGCAGGAAGAGGAGGAAGCCGATGCCGACCAGCATCGACGCTCCCATCAGCGTCACCCGCGGTGTGGCACGCCGCGCCACCGTCGGGAACAGCAGCGCCCCCGTGATCATGGCGATGAGGTAGACGCCGATGATCAACGAGGTGGCGAAGCCGGTCGTGCCCAGACCGTAGCCGTACACCGATGGGTCGGTGCGCGCGAACGTCGACAGCGGGGCCTGCGCGCCGAGCACGCTGACGCCGAAGAGCCCGGCCGTGAGGAACACCGGTCCGAGCGCGGGCGAGCGGAACATGCGCACGTCGATCAGCGGGTCTGCGCAGCGCAGCTCCCAGAGCACGAACGGGACCACGAGCAGCACGCCGAGGATCACCACCGCCCAGGACCACGGGTTGGTCAGACCGCCCTCCAGGCGGAGCAGGCTGAGCCCGCCGGTGAAGCAGACGAGGGCGAGAGAGATGAGCACGAGGCCGACCGTGTCGAAGACACCGCCGGTGGGCTCCGGCGATTCCTTGACCCCGAGGAGGATCACGAAGAAGCACACCACGATGAGCACGGCCGGGACCAGCAGCACGATGGTGAGGGGAAGCACGTCGATGAGCGCACCGCCGACCAGGGCGCCGATGATCGCGCCGCCCTCGAGAGCGGCGACGAGCAGCCCCGCGGCCTTGGCGGTGATCGACGAACGGCCCTCCATGCGGCGCGAACGCGACCAGATCAGGGCGATCTCGAGTGGAAGCCAGACGACGTAGAAGCCCATCAGCGCCCACGCGGCGAGGAACACCGGGAACGAATCGGTGAAGGGCAGCACCAGCGCCGCAGCCGCCGTGACCGCGGTGGAGATGAGCAGCATGCGTTTGTGCCCGACCATGTCGCCCAGCTTGGCGAAGGCCGGGACGACGAGTGCCGACAGCATCAGCTGCGTGCCCTCGAGCCAGTTCACGTCGGCGTCGTGGATGCCCAGATGGCGGGCGATGTCCGTGAGCATCGGGGTGTAGTACCCCTGCAGCACACCGCTCGTGAACTCCACGAAGGCGAGGAAGCCGACCACGACGGCGAGGGTGCCCAGGGTGCGGGTGCGCGTCATCGCGTCTCCTGCTTCTGCTTCGGGTCCCCCGGCAGGCTCCGAGGGGAGGGTGAGATCACCCTAGCCGTTCGAGCAGCGCCCTGTGGAACCGCTCTCCCCGTTCCAGCGCGGCGATCTCCACGCTCTCGTCGACGCCGTGGATCGACGCGCGCTGCGCATTCGACATGTCCAGCGGCGCGAACCGATAGACCGCGGGTGAGAAGCGATGGAAGTGTCGCGAGTCGGTGGCCGCCATCATCACATACGGGACGGCAGGCACGCCGGGGAACGCGACCTCGAGCGCGTCGGCCAGCAGAGCGAATTGAGCGTTATCGGTCGATGATTCCGGCGACGGTTCGCTCGCTTCGACGACCTCGACCGCGACGAGCGGATCGCGGACCCGCCGGCGCACCCGGAACGCCGTCTGCTGCGTGGTCTCCCCGAGCGCGATGCGCAGGTTGACGGTAGCCGAAGCCTGCGACGGCAGCACGTTCGCCGCGGTTCCTCCGGACTGCATCGTCGGCGCGACGGTCGTGCGCACGAGAGCGGCCGGTTCACCACCCAGCGCGGCGAAGATCTGCGCGGTCAGCAGCGGCGCAGAGCCGAGGAACCGCAGCAGGTGGCGAGCCGTGCCCGGCGTCTGCGCGGCCAACTGCGACAGCATCCGGAGGATCGCCTTCGAGGCACGGGGGCGGAAGGTCGTCGGGCCGAGTCGGTCGACAGCCCTGGCGATGCGGCGGACCGCCGTGAGGGTCGGCGGGGCCGAGGCGTGGCCGCCTTCGCCCCGTGCAGAGAGCCGCAGGGTCATCACACCCTTCTCGCCGACACCGATCATCGCGGCCCGTCCGGGAACGAACGGCAAGGGCGCATCGACGACGGCACCGCCCTCGTCGACGACGAGCCAGGGGACGATTCCCCGGTCGCGCAGCACCCGCGCGATCTCCTCGGCGGCGCGTCCGTACGTCTCCTCATTGCCGCCGAAGGAGAGGTACACGTCGCGGGGCGGGACGAACTCGTCGGCGAGCAGATTCTCGACCGCCTCCAGGATCACGATCAGCGGCCCCTTGTCGTCGAGAGCACCTCGACCGTAGACCGATCCGCCGGCGATCACGCCCGCGAAGGGCGGGTGCGTCCAGGCGTCGCTCTCGTCGACGGGGACGACGTCGTAGTGCGCCATCAGCACGACGGGCCCCTCGTCCGCCGCAGCGCTCCCGCTCCCTTTCCAGTGGAACAGCAGGCCGAATTCGGTGTGCCGTTCCAGACGCAGCCTCTCGTGCGTCAACGGGTAGAGCTCGGCGATCAGCGCGACGAACTCCTCGAACGGAGCCGAGCCGCGTTCATCGAGTTCGGCCGACACCGTCGGGATCCGGATCATCTGCGAAAGCCTCTCGGCGATGCCGGGGCGCACGGTCGATGTGGTCACAGCGCCATCGTACCCAGCGGCGGATCCGCTCATCGCGAGCCTTCCGACTGCGTTCGCGCTCGTCCGGCTCGGCGAAAAAGACGAGGATGGACCGAGACGAAGGAGAACGCACATGAGGATCGCCGTCGCAGGAGGAACCGGGACCGTCGGTCGACACACGGTCGAGGCGCTGCAATCGGCCGATCACGACGCCGTCGTCCTCAGCCGATCCCGAGGAGTGGACCTCGTGACCGGGCAGGGCGTGGGTGAGGCACTCGCCGACGCGGATGCGGTGATCGATGTCGTGAGCGTCGAGACCCTCAAGGCGAGCACGGCGATCGAGTTCTTCACCGCGGCGGCCGGGAACCTGTCCGCTGCGGCTGCCGACGCGGGTGTCGGACATCTCGTGCTGCTGTCGATCGTCGGGATCGACCGCATCCCGTACGACTACTACGCCGGCAAGATCGCCCAGGAGAAGATCGTCGAGGGATCCCGCGTGCCGTCGACGATTCTGCGAGCGACGCAGTTCCACGAGTTCGCCGGGCAGATGTTCGAGCGGGCGAAGCTCGGACCACTCCACCTCGCCCCGAACGCCCGCACCCAGCCTGTGGCAGCCCGTGAGGTGGGCGCGCGTCTCGCGGCACTGGCAGGGGCGGAACCGCAGGGCCGGGTACGCGACCTCGCCGGACCCCGCGAGGAGCAGCTGTCCGACATGGTCCGCGCTTTCGCTCGACGTCGCGGATACCGCGGCTGGGTGCCCACCGTGAACGTGCCGGGGCCGCAGATGGCGGGGATGAGGGCGGGCCATGCGCTCCCCGGCCCCGACGCCGACCTCGGGCACCAGGGCTTCGCCGAGTGGCTCGCCGCGCAATAGTGTCCTGGAGCCGGTCGGGGAACACGACGAACCGGGCGGAGGTTGCACCTGTGGTGATGACGCGAGAGCGTCCGAGGAGGTGCGGATGGAACTGACCCTGGTGTCGTCGTCGTTCTGCGGCGCGTGTGCACGGACCAGGACCGTGCTGGCCGAGGCGGCACGCTTCCTTCCCGACACGACCATCACGGAGATCGACGTCGCGCGAGACCCGGATACCGCCGAGAGACTCGACATCGAGGTCACACCGACGGTGATCATCCGCGACGCCAGTGGCCTCGAAGTGTTCCGCGCCGCCGGCGTCCCGACCGTGCCGCAGGTACTCACCGCCGCGGTCAGAGCGCTCCCGGCCTGAACCTCTTGCGGGCACGACGACCGCGGCGCAGACTGAGCCTCAGCGGCGCCGGCCGTGTCGTCCGTGTCAGCCTCCTGGAGTTCTCATGCCCGCTCTCAACCCGTACCTGTCCTTCCGCACCGAGGCCCGCGCGGCGATGGAGTTCTATCAGCGCGTCCTCGGGGGCGACCTCGTGGTGAACACGTTCGGGGAGTTCCCCGACATGGTGCAGGATCCGAGCCAGCGGGACCTCATCATGCATGCGCAGCTGGACACTCCGGACGGTCTGGTGCTGATGGCCTCGGACACCCCCGACGGCATGCCCTACGAGAAGCCGCAGGGGTTCTCGGTCTCGCTGAGCGGGAACTCGCAGGAGACCACCCGCGCCGTGTGGGACGGGCTCTCGGACGGGGCGACGATCACCATGCCGCTCGACATGCCCCCATGGGGCGGCCTGTTCGGGATGCTCGTGGACCGGTTCGGCATCCCGTGGATGCTGCACGGCGACCCGGAGGAATGAAGACTCCCCGGCTCAACGCGGCTGCACGGCACGACACGCGAGGTGCAGGGCGAGGCGCGCCTCCGGGTCGGTCAGATCGATCCCGAGAAGCTCCTGCACGCGTCTGATCCGCATGGTCACGGTGTTGCGGTGCAGGCCCAGCGCAGCCGCGGTCGCGGCGATGCCCGATTCGTGGTCGAGGTAGGCCGAGAGCGTGACGAGCAGTTCGCCGCCTCCCTCCCGCAGCGGAGCCAACAGCGATTCCGCCGCGGGAACGAACGTGTCGTTGCCGGTCCACGCGAGAAGGAGCTGCTCCAGTCCGAGACTGTCCACCCGTACGAACCATCCCGTCGCTGACCGCGATGCCGCGATGCGCGCCGCGTCGCCCGCCTCGTCGAGCGTCGTTGCGAGGCCTTCCGAACCGCCCTGGAGCGAGCCGACCCCGGTGGCGACGGTGAAATCGCGCAGCACCCCGAGATGCAGGTCCCGCAGAGCGGCGACGGCCCGCTCCACCTGATCCGGATCCGGCGACTCGGCGAAGGTCAGCCACCCGCTCAGTCCACGACCGGCCGTCGTCGCATGCGCCTCGCCGTCGATGGCGCTGAGGCCGGCGCTGACCGTACGCAGCAGCGAGAAGGAGTCGAGGCGGCCCCGTGCCACCATCCGGAAGCCGAGGTGATGTCCGCTGGTGCGCCACCCGCGCTCGAGCATCCGTCGTTCGACGTCGGCATCCGCCGCACCGTGCAGGTCGACGAAGTCCCGCAGCAGTCCGGACGACACCGCGACGTCGTTCACGGCCGCCACCTCGTCGATCAGGATGCGTGCGGCGACGGCGGGCATCGCGACCTCGGCCGCGACGGACAGCGACTGCACCTGCGCCTCGCCGAGCCCCCGACCGAACAGCACGAGCCGCAGACCGCTGCGCCCCGGGCTGTCCACGCGCACCGATGCGGCCGCAGCATCCCCGATGCTCGTCCGATCCAGCCAGGATTCGAAGCCGATCGCGGCGTGCAGCCGCTCGTCCAGGTGAGCACCCGCCTCCTGGAGCACGCCGGACGAGTCGATCAGCGCAGCTCCGACGCCGAGGTTCGCGGCGATGTGGCCGAGCAGGTCGGCCAGGTCATCGGCGGCGTACTCGAAGGACTGGGCGACCTTGCGCACCTGACTGAGCGTCAACGCATCCCGCGCCTCGATCAGCATCCAGCAGGCCCTCGCGAGCTGGATCGGTCGCTCGACATCGAGCAGGCAGAGGCCGATACGGTCTGCGAGGCGGAACGCGCCCGCGTCGAACGAGGCGGCTCCGGGGAGGGCGAGCCCCGAGTACCCGCGATCACGCAGGCGGCGCAGCAGTGCATCCTGCTGCCAGGTCGATGTCGGCGCTGCCGCCGTGATGATCGCGAGTCGGCCGGTGCCGGCTTCGACCAGCTCTGCCTCACTCGCCCCCACCGCGACGGCATCCCACAGTGCATCCACGGGTCCGGCGACACGCCTGAGGGCGCCGTTCTCGGAGTGGGCGAGCAGCGCGCTCAGTTGCAGTCTCTCGTTCACGCGGCGTCCACACCCTCGAGGCCGTACGCCGAGGGCAGCACCTTCGCGCGTCGGTCCGCTCTGGCGTTCCACCAGGGAGGCGCCGGGATCGCGAGCACCGCCACCGTGCGCGCGAGCCGGAGCTCGGTCACCTCGAGGATCTCGCGCGATATCGCGTCGACGACCACGATGATCTCCGGCGCCGACGCCACGAGACGGCCATCCGTGAGCACCGCGAGGGTCTCGGAGCGGCTGACCACGCGATGGACTGCGCCGGTGAGACCGCTGATCTCCACCGCGTTCACGTGTGGATCGTGCGCCCAGGGCGATACCGAGATGATGCGACCCTCGGCGAGCAGTTCCGCCCCGAGGACGTCCGCGAGCAGAGGGAGGGGTGCTGCCGAGGCTGCGAGGTAGGCCCGGCCCAGTTCGAGCGCGTAGGCGAGGTGTCCACCGATCGCGTGCTCCGTCAGATCGCCGACCGTGAACCCGCCGAGCACGGCACATCCGACCCCGCCCGCCTGGACGATCGCCGACCGCACCACCCTCTCGGCGTCGATCGCGCGGTGCGCCTCGACGAGCGCGACGCCGTCGGACCCCGTGTCGCACGCGAACACGAGACCGGGCACCTGATCCACGAACAGCGACATCTGGTCGAGGCCGGGCACTGCGCGACCGGTGCAGTCCGCGTCGACGATCACGTGTGAACCTGCGAGCGTCAGCGGAGCGAGGCCGTTCATGCCCCCGCCCTCGAGAGAGCAGACGGCCGGCACCGGATGGCCGATCCAGCGTTCGACCGCGCCCAGCAGCCGGGCGAACGGGTTCGCCCCGGGGAGCCGCTCACCGAGCAGCATCGTGGAGCCGACGAAGGCGACCCCCAGGCATGGCGTTGCCGGGTCCAGCGCCGCGACCGGTGAGACCTCGATCGGCCAGCCCTCGGCTCCGGCGAGCATCAGCTCGAGCATGGTCGTCGAGCCACCGCCGCCGGAGCCGAGGAGCGCATAGCCGCGGGCGAGCGCCGTGAGGTCGTCGCGCTGCAGCATCATGCGCTCCAGCCTAGGGAGAAACGCCCTCACCCGCGGCCAGCGCTTCGATCGGAGCGAACTCCGCTGCGAGGCCGAACGCCGAAGGTCCGAAGGCGGCGAGGGCATCGGGCGTGCGCATCATCTCCGGAGTGGAGATACCCATTACCCGGACGCGCTGACCGTACCGGAGCCCTTCCGTCGTGATGGGCTCGGCCGTCTCGTGATCGACCACGCAGATCAGGTCGGGGACGATCGCGACGAGCGTCTCGCCGCGGTGCGCGATGAGGTTCTCGTTCTGGAACGAGATCTCGAACGTGTCGCCCTCGTCCGCGCCCAGCGGTGCGATGACGGCTCGCCCCTTCGCGAATCCCTCGGTCGTGCGGCGTTCGACGTCGACGACCTTGCCGACGCAGAGTTCGCGCAGGTGCGGGTACAGGGTGGTCGAGAGCGTGCGGGCGATCGCCTCGAACGGCGAGCGATGCTCCTCGCGGGCGAGGCGGATCGCGCGACCGAGCGCGAGCGCCATCGAGATCGTGCGTGGCACGGCCGTCCTCCGCACGTCGGCTCCGGTCATCGCGTACTCGGCGATGTGCCCGACGCCGCCGAGACGGATGGTGATCCCGCGGGCGAGCCACTCCATCTGCCGGTCGTCGTCGCCCGTGTCGATCACGACCTTCTCGCCCCGTTCGCCGGCGAGGGCGAGAGGCGATCCGTGCACGCCGTACACGGCGAAGGTCTCCATCGACAGCTCGGGAAACGCCCGTCCCATGCCGTCGGCGTCGACCACGGGAAGCCCGGTCTCCGCGGCGACGATGAGCGGGATCATGGAGTTGATGCCACCGCATTCGATCGGCATCGTCGCATCGGCCTTGCGCCCCAGGTGCTCTTCGAGCGTGCGCAGAGCCAGCGTGGGCTCCGTGCCCGCGGGGATCTTCTCGATCATCACGGTCGGCGCCCCCATCTGCGCGGTCGGGATCACGAACAGATCGTCGGGGAGCTCGTCCGGGTCGAGGATCGTGATGCTGCCCTCGCCGAGAACGCGCTCGACGAGCATCTTGCCGATGTACGGATCGCCTCCCCCACCGGTACCGAGCAGCGTCGCGCCCCTGGCGAGGTCGGGCAGGTCGGCGGCCGTGAGCTGCCAGCTCATACGGCGGCTCCCGCCGCAGCGGTTCCGACGGAGACGCTGCCGTCGAAGCGGTGCGCATCCATGTCGTACCCGAAGTACCCGGGGCCGACCATCGCGAGCGCCGCCTGCGAATGCCAGCGCTCGTCGGCCGGAGCCGCGATCACCCGCACCCGCTGTCCGTAGCGCAGCGCCTCGGTCGTGATCGGCTCACCCGACTCGCCGTCGAGCACCATGATCAGGTCGGGCGTGGTCGCGAGGACGACGCCGTCGGCTTCCGCCACCAGATGCTCGTTCTGGAACTGCAGGGTCAGCGTCGCCCCGCCGTCGCCGTCGATGCGCGCGCGTCCCCGGGCGAAGCCGGTCGTGGTGGCCCGGTGCACGTCGACCACCTTGCCGTCGAACAGCTCACACCCGCCGAGCAGATCGACGACGCCCTCGACCGGGTCCGTCTTCGCGTCCCGCGCCGCCGTGATGCGCTCGCCGATCTCGATGCATCGGGAGAGCGAGCCCGCCACCAGCGACTCACGTGCGGCGGAACCCGACATCGAGAACCCGGAGATCATGACCGAGCAGCCCATCTCCACGCAGGCCACGCGGGCGATGCGCTCCGTCCAGGAGTTGTCGACCGTCTGCAGCACGCCGGTGTTGCCCTTCTCGTCGCTGAACGCGAGAGGGGAGGCGGTCACCCCGTAGAGGGTAGGGAGCACCATCTGCAGCTCGGGGAAGGCCCGTCCCATCCCGTCGGCGTCGACGAGCGGCAGACCGAGTGCTGCGGCGGCCGCGATCGGGATGGTCGAGTTGACTCCGCCGACCTCGGCGCACGCGATGTGGGTGATCGGACGGCCGAGATGGATGCTGAGCGCCTTGACCGGCTCGACGACCTCGGCGAGACTCGGCAGCTTCTCCACCATGACGGTCGGTGCGCCCATCATCGCGACGAACAGCACGAGAGCGTCGTCCGGCACCTCGTCGAGGCCCACGACCGTGACCTCACCGGCGGCCAGCGCCTGACGGGCGAGGAGTGCTCCGATGTAGGGGTCTCCGCCCCCACCCGTGCCGAGGACGGCAGCACCGCGGGCGAGTCCGTCGATGTGCGCAGACGTGATGGTCCAGCTCATGTCACGCCCCCATGTCGAGGTCGCCGACGGCCTTCACGCGGATGCGCGTGGCGTTGCCGGGGAGGTACGGGATCGGAACCTCGTCGAAGTCGATGATCGATACCGTCGAGGGTTTCGCACCCGCCGCGATCGCCTTGTCGACAGCTTCCGCGCGGACTTCGGCGATCGTCTCATCGCGACGACCGGGCTCGATCGCGTAGACCTTGTCGATCTCGCCGCCGACCTGGGCGATCGATGCGCCGATGGCGTTCGCGACCGCGTAGTTCTCCGGTCGGTGCACGGTGCCGAACAGGGGCAGCTCGTCGGGGAGCAGGATGGATCCGCCGCCGACGGCCACCACGGCGATGGGCTCCGGCGAGGTGCGCATGCGGTCGACTGCTTCGGAAACGCGCTCGGCGATGCGGGCGAGCACTCGCTGCACGAACACGGGGTCGAGGTGTGCGACCCTGCTCGCATCGCCCACCTGGGCGCGACCCGCGGCCACCGCGATGTCCGTGGCGGTGAGCGTGGAACCGCCGAAGACCAGGGCCTCGGTGGTCAGCCGGTACCCCACCGATGCCGGTCCGACCTCCGCGGTCTCCTCATCGACGATGCTGCCGCCGCCGATGCCGAGGGAGAGCACGTCCGGCATCCGGAAGTTGGTGCGGATGCCGGCGACCTTCACCTCGTTCGCCGTCTCCCGGGGGAAGCCGTTGATCAGCAGTCCGATGTCGGCGGTCGTGCCGCCGACATCGATCACGGCACAGTCGTCGAGACCGCTGGTGGCCGCTGCTCCGCGCATCGAGTTCGTCGGTCCGGAGGCGAAGGTGGCGACCGGGTAGCGGCGCACGTACTCCTCGTCCATGAGCGTGCCGTCGTTCTGGCTGAGGAAGATCGGCGCCTCGATGCCCTGGGCACGCACCGCCGAGGTGAGCCCGTCGACGATCTCGGAGGCGAGCTCACGGAGCGCGGCGTTGATGATCGTCGCGTTCTCGCGCTCCAGCAGCCCGATCCGTCCGATCTCGTGCGACAACGAGATGGCGGCATCATCCCCCAGCACCGACGCGACGATCTCGGCGGCCTGCACTTCGAGGTCGTGGTTGACCGGGCTGAAGACCGAGGAGATGGCGACCGAGCGGATGCCGTGCGCCTTCATATCCTCGGCGTGGGCGCGGATCTCCTCGGGGTCGAGGGGCGAGATCGGCCTGCCGTCGAACTCGTAGCCACCGTGCGCGAGGTAGCTGCGGGCCTGGGTCGCCTCGACCAGCACCTCCGGCCAGTCGACCAGCGGCGGCAGTGCGCGCGTCGCCGGAAGTCCGAGGCGCAGGGCGGCGACGGGCGCGAGACGGCTGGCCTGCACCAGGGCGTTGATGAAGTGCGTCGTGCCGATCATCACGGCGTCGATGTCCGCACCGGCGAAGGCGTGTCCGACCCGCAGATCCTCGATCGCCTGGATGATGCCGCTCGTCACATCGGGTGTGGTCGAGTGCTTCACCCCCGCCAGGGTGCGGGTGCCGTCCATGAGGACGGCATCGGTGTTGGTGCCGCCGACGTCGATGCCGATGTGCATGATTCTCGCTTTCCGGTGAGGGGATGTCTGTCTCGGGGCCGGTCAGGCCGCTGCTGCCGCTTCTTCGATCGGGGCCGCCTGTCGCGTCGTGGCGACTCCGACCCCGCGCACCCAGCCGAGCTTGCCCGCCACGATGTACAGCACCATGGAGAGGAAGAGACTGAGCAGGGACGGGATGCCCCACGTGACGAAGTATCCGACGAGTGCCGAGACGAGCCAGACGACGATGGTCGCGGGCACGATGCGCGGTGCCGTCGCCGGCAATGTGCCGGCTTCTCGGGTGGCGTCGAGCTCGGGGCGCCAGCGACGCACGATGTAGTACTCGGCGACCATGATCCCGGCGATCGGCGGGAATGCGACGCTGAGCACGATCAGGAACTCGGTGAACTGGCCGAGGATGCCGACTGCGGCGAGCACGGACCCGACGACGCCCAGCACGATCGTCGTCGTGACGCGGTGCAGGTTCTTGCCGAACGCGGTCGAGATGAAGTTCACCAGTCCCAGCGTGGAGGAGTACAGGTTCCAGTCGTTGATCTTCAGGGTGCCGGTGAGCACGATGAACAGACCGATGAAGCCGACCGACGAGGTCACGATCGCGACGATGTCGCCGCTGGCGGCCGCGTGGGCGAGCAGCACGCCGGCGAGGCCGATCACGAACTCGCCGAGCGAGACGCCGACCACGGTCTGCTTGATGACGTCGGCGCGGGAGCGGTTGAAGCGGGTCATGTCACCGGTGATGATCGCGCCGACGATGAGACCGCCGGCGACGATGCCGGTCCCGGCCCAGACGCTCATGGTCGGACCAGGGGCAGGACCGGTGAGCAGCTCGCCGATGTCGTGGCGGGTGAGCTCGGAGATGACCGACCAGCCGACCAGGATGAGGAACAGCGGCACGGTGATGTTCGCGAGCCACTGCATCCCCACGAAGCCGAAGGCCACGATCGCGGTGACGGCGAGACCGAAGATGAGGCTCCAGGCCCACACCGGCAGGGCACCGGGCATGAGCGCGTCGAGAGACTGGGCGGAGATGGCCGACTGGATGCCGAACCAGCCGATCAGGCTGATGCCGATCGCGAGGCCGACCAGCGAGGCGCCGATCTCGCCGAAGCCGGTCCAGCGGGCGAGGAGTGCGGTGTTCAGGCCTTCGCGCTGGCCGATGAAGCCGACCACGCACATGATCACCTCGAGGATGAGCGAGCCGAACAGGAAGGCGAGGACGGCCTCGCCGAAGGTCATGCTGTAGCCGAGGGTCGCGCCGAGGAGGAACTGCGAGAGGGCCGAGACCTGTCCGAATCGCTGCACGGCGATTCCGAACCAGGGTTTGCGGGCCTCCGGAGTCACTCGGGAGAGCGCGAAGTCGTCTGCGTGCGCCGTGCGTGCCATGAGGATCCTTCGGGAGGAGGAGGACGGGTTGTGCGCCACAGTAGCGACGCTTCCCACGGCCCCGACATGTGCATATCGCACGAGAATCACGCGAGGATGTGCAGGTCGCACACCTCAGGTTTCTCGCCTCGCTATCCCACCTGCCTCAACGCCGAGACCCACGCTCGACGCCGAGACCCACTCCTGCCGACGCGGGCAGGAGTGGGTCTCGGCACCAGGCGTGGGTCTCGAGGACGGCCTGGGGCGCGTGGAGTCAGTGCAGCGCGTTGGTCTCGATGAAGGTGCGCAGGGCCTGTTCGTCGTCGCCCATCTCGGTGACGTGCTGAGGCGCGTCGAGCATCTCCTGCAGCTCCGGCGCGTAGCCGAGCTCGACACCGATGGCCTCGTGGATCGTCTCTGCGAACTTCTCGGGCTTCGCGGTCTCGAGCACGAGCATCGGCACGCCGGGCTCGACATACTCGCGGGCGACCTTGACACCGTCGGCCGTGTGCGGGTCGATGACCTCGCCGGTCGCCTCGTACACCGCGCGGATGGTCGCCAGTCGATCCGCGTGCGTAGACGTGCCGCTGACGATGCCGAACTCTTCGAGGAAGCGCTCCTTGTCGGCGGAGAAGTCGAAGTGGCCCTGCGCCTCCAGATCGTCCCAGGCGCCGACAACGCGAGCGGGGTCGCGGCCGACGAGCTCGAAGATGAAGCGCTCCAGGTTGGACGCCTTCGAGATGTCCATCGAGGGACTCGACGTGGCGAGGGTCTGGGCGGCGCTGCGCGGTCGGTAGACGCCCGTGCGGAAGAACTCGTCCAGCACGTTGTTCTCGTTCGCGGCGAGCACGAGGCGACGGATCGGGAGTCCCATCTGCTTCGCGAAGAAACCGGACAGGATGTTGCCGAAGTTCCCGGAGGGCACTGTGAACGACAGCTCTGTCCAGCCTCCGGCATCGGTCGCCCGCAGCCAGGCCCAGAAGTAGTAGACGGTCTGCGCCGTGATGCGTGCGAGGTTGATGGAGTTCACCGCGCCCAGGTGCTGGGCGCGCTTGAAGTCGAGGTCGCCCGCGAGCTTCTTCACGAGGTTCTGGCAGTCGTCGAAGACGCCTTCGACCGCGATGTTGTGCACGTTCGCGTCATCGAGCGAGAACATCTGCGCCCGCTGGAACGCGCTCATGCGGCCCTGCGGCGACAGCATGAACACGGCGACGCGCTCCTTGCCACGCAGCGCGTGCTCCGCCGCCGAGCCGGTGTCTCCCGAGGTGGCGCCGAGGATGTTGAGCACCGCGTCGTTGCGCTCCAGCGTGTACTCGAGCACCTGGCCGAGGAACTGCATGGCCATGTCCTTGAACGCGAGCGTCGGGCCTTCGGAGAGCCCGACGAGCGTCAGGTCGTCGTCGATCGCGCGCAGCGGCACCACACCGTCGGGGAAGTCGGCGTACGCGGCATCCGTCATCCTGGCCAGGTCTGCACGGGGGATGTCGGTGGCGAACAGCCCGAGCACCTCGGTCGCGAGTTGCGGATACGTCAGCGCACGCCAGCGCTCGAGCGTCTCGCCATCGACAGTCGGCATGACCTCGGGCACCGCCAGTCCGCCGTCGGGCGCGAGGCCCTCCAGAAGCGTCTCGCTGAACGACTGCGGCTGCATGCCGCCGCGGGTGGAGATGAACTGCACGTTGGCTCCTCGGCTCGGGACTCGGCCCGTCCATTCTCGCAGGGTGTTCCCCGTCGAGTTGACGCGATGACGGAGGCGGGCGCTGCACTCAGAACAGCGAGGTGGGCAGTGCCCCTTCGTGCTCCAGCAGCCAACGCTTGGTCTCGAGCCCGCGACCGACGTCGCCGCCCGAATAGCCGCCGAGTCCGTCGCCGGCGACGACCCGGTGGCAGGGGACGATCAAGGGCACGGGGTTGGCTCCCATGATCGAGCCGATCCCCCTGGCGGGCACCGCGGTTCCGCTGCGTGCGGCCAAGCCGCCGTACGTGATCGTCTCACCCTGCGCGACGGTCTCGTGCAGGGCAAGGAGCACAGCTCTGGTCGCCGCGGTCTGCACGCCGAGGTCGACCGGCACGTCGAAGCACCGCAGCCTGCCGTCGAAATAGGCTCGGAGTTGCGCGAGAGCTTCCGTGAGCAGCGGATCGGCGCCCGGCTCGGACACCACCACACTCCCGTCGGGCGGAGTCGACCGCCACGTGACGCGGGTGATCGCCCCATCGTCGCTGACGACTCCGACGACGCCGACCGGAGTCGCGAGCGTTCCGAAAGCCGACATGCGTCGAGAGTACCGCCCGTTCCGGACACGCAGACCGGCCGAACGATCACGGCGCGGATGAGCGATCTCGCGGGGAGAGGGTATGGCGCCCCGCCGCTTCCGGCGCGACCCTGGATGGTGGCATCCCCTTACCGGGCAGGATCACCATCTCGCTGACGAGGAGCACCCCATGAACACCACCACGGCCGCGCTCGACCTCGCCGACGTCCGTCTGCACTACGAGCTCCGCGGCGAGGGACCGCTGCTCGTCCTGATCGGCGCGCCGATGGATGCCGACGCCTTCGCTCCCTTCGCCGACGAGCTCGCCACCGATCACGCCGTCCTCACCACCGACCCGCGCGGAGTCAAACGGAGTATCCTGCACGACCGCTCGCAGGGCTCCAGCCCCGAGCAGCGCGCCGATGATCTCGCGGCGCTCATCGAGCACGTCGATCGCGGACCAGCGACCGTCTTCGGCTCCAGCGGCGGCGCCGTGACCAGCCTGGCGGTCCTGCAGGCGCACGGCGACCTCGCATCCGTCGTCATCGCCCACGAACCCCCACTCCTGGAGCTGCTGCCCGACCGCGTCGAACAGCGCCGCCTCACCGACGAACTCCGGTCGGCGGCGCTCTCCGGCGACCGCGTCGGCGCCTGGAGGCTCTTCTTCGCGCAGGCGAACATCCCGATGCCCGAGGAGGCGCTCGTCCAGTGGTTCGGCGGCGAGGTCGATCCGCAGCACCACGCCGACGAACAGTTCTGGTTCCGTCACGAGCTTCCGGCCAGCGTGCGCTGGGAACCCGACCTGGCGGCACTGCGAGCGCGCACGGCCGACCTCGTGCTCGGAATCGGCCAGGAGTCGGTCGGCCAGCTGTGCGAACGCACGACGACTGCCCTCGGGGAACGGCTCGGAGTCGAGCCGACCCGGTTCCCCGGCGACCACACCGGATTCGTCGATCACCCCGGGGAGTTCGCCGCGCGTCTTCGTGAGGTGCTCGACCGCTGAGGAACGCCCGCCGATCGAGGCCATCGAGCGCACGACCAGCTCGACGGCCTCGACACGTCAACCGCGGCAGAGCTGATGCCAGAGCGCTGCCCAGTGCTCCGGGCGCAGCTCACGGGGAAGGCGACACTCCCTCGCCCCGGCTGCCGCCACTGCCCGCCGGGCCTTGCCCATAGGGATGCGTGCGGCGGCGGCCACGACCGCGGCGAGGCTCCCCCCTCGGCCCGTGAACATCGCGCGGACGAACGCCTCGTACCGCTGCCGATCCGATACCGCGACGAGAGGCGACCCCCGACGGGTGATGGCGAGCAGACCGCCGTCGACACTCGGCTGCGGTGAGAAACCCCACGCGGGGACGCGCCCTTCCAGGGCGAACTCGAACCACGGCGCGGACTGCGCCGTCATCATGGTCGCGCCGCCCACACCGGCGCGCTTGCGCGCCACCTCCCATTGCGTGAGCAGCACCGCCTCGTTCCAGCGGTCGCCCGAGAGCAGGCGCCGCAGGATGGGCGTCGTCACGTGGAAGGGGATGTTGCCGACCACGGTGTCCGCATCGAGCGGGTGCCGTGTGGCGTCGGCGATCTCGATGCGCACACCGGGCAACGCCCTGCGCAATCGGTGCACGCGGTGCTCGTCGACGTCGATCGCGGTGAGCGGTCTGCCCAGATCCGCGAGCACGCGAGTGAGCGCTCCGTCGCCGCAGCCGAGTTCGAGGATCGAGCCCGAGGTCCGACCGACGAGGGCGGAGATGCGGGTCAGGGTCGGGCGGTGGGTGAGGAAGTTCTGGCCGAGTTCGTGACGGCCGCCATGGATTGAACGAGGCATGAGTGCGCTCCAGAAGAAGAATCGGAGCACCTCGGAGGAGGGAGACGACGCGAAGAGGCGTCAGTGAGGACTGCCCGTCCCGAGGTGCGGTGACATCTCGGTGGACGGCGCGCAGATGCGTGCGGAGAGCGAGCGCGCCGTCAGGCGCGGCGGTCGCGGAACACGAGAGTGCGCCCCATCACGGGCGCTGCGCATATTGTTCCCATGCCTGCCAGCATATCCGCCCTCAGATCCAGCCGCGCTCCTCGGCCATCAGCACGGCCTGCTGACGGGTTCCGACCGAGAGCTTCCCGAGGATGACGGAGATATGGTTGCGCACCGTCCCCGGGGCGAGTGAGAGCGCCCGTGCGATCTGGCCGGTCGTCTCCCCACGCCGACCGGCACGCAGCACGTCGAGCTCGCGGTCCGTGAGCGGTGAGCGCTCGTCGCTCAGCGCATCGGCGGCGATCTCCGGATCGACATAGCGAGCCCCCGCCGCGACCCGGCGGATGACAGCGGCGACCTCATCGGCCCCACGGGACTTCGGCAGGAAGCCGGAGACACCCGAGGCCAGGGCACGGCGCAGCACGCCTGGACGCGCGTGACGGGTGACGACCACGCACCGCGTCGCGATCGCCCTGTGCAGCTTCTCGGCCACCTGAACGCCGTCGAGCCCCGGCATCTCGAGGTCCAGCAGGCACACATCCGGCTGAAGTCGCAGAGCCTCGACGACCGCCTGCTCGCCGTCCTCGCACTCGGCGATGACCTCGATATCGTCTTCCAAGCGGAGGAGGGCTGCGAGCGCGGATCGGATCATCGCCTCGTCATCGGCGAGCAGCACCCGGATCATCGAGCCTCCTCCGATCCCATCGGCACAGTGACGACGACGACGAATTCGGTGGCCTCACGCCGGACATCGAGAGTTCCGCGCGCTTCCTCGATCCGGCGCCGCACACCGTCGAGGCCCGATCCGTCGTGCTCGATATCGGCGTCGACCGCGACATCATTCGCGATCTCATAGCGCCAGTCGTCGCCGACGCGACCCAGCAGGAGGCGTGCATACCGTCCGCCGCCGTGTCGGAGAACGTTCGTCGTCGTCTCCCTGATGACCGGACCGAGGGCGGATGCCGGTGCGGCGTTCGCATCCGCATCGATCGTGGCTCCCACATCGAGGCCGGCCGCCGTCAGGAGATCACGGGCGTTGGCGAGTTCGTCTCCCAGCGGCACGGAGCGGAAGCGCGTCGCGAGGTCTCTGGTCCCCTGTCGCGCCTCGTCGACGCTGATCCGCGCCGCACGGAGTTGCTCCATCCCCGCATCGGCGTCACTCGGCAGCAGACGCTCGGCGAGCTCCAGCTGCAGCGCGATGACCTGGAGGTGATGCCCCTGCAGGTCGTGCACGTCGGTCGCCACCCGGAGGCGTTCCTGCGTGGCGGCGAGCCGAGCCTCGGAGGCCCTGGCGCGATCGAGGGTGATCAAGACATCCCACCACCACAGCGAGGTGACCGTCATCACGGGGAGGAAGACGGTGTAGGCGGCGGTGAAGAGGAAGGGCACCTCGGGAGCGACGTCGAGGTGCGAGTCGACTGTTTTCGACCCCGACCTCGACCCCGATGGGCGCTACGCCCGCCTGCTGGTCGATGTCCTCTCGGAGGGACTCCACGAGCTGGGAACCCTGACACCGCGCACCTGACGACGGAGGCGCGGGATCAGGCGTCCGACTCCGCGATGGGATCGGTCATGACCCGCACGCGCGCGATGCGTCGGCGGTCCATCTCGGCGACCTGGATCGTCGCACCGGGAACCTCCACGGTGTCTCCGACCACGGCGAGGCGTCCCAGCTGCTCGGTCACGAAGCCGGCGATGGTGTCGGACGATCCGCGCGGCATCGCCAACCCGGTCGCCTCTTCGAAGTCCTGCAGGTTGAGTCGCCCGTCGATGCCGTCGTCCGCCGAGATGAACACCTCCGCGTCGTACTCGTCGAAGATCTCGCCGACCACCTCCTCCACGAGGTCTTCGAGGGTGACGAGACCGTCCGTCCCGCCGTACTCGTCGACGACCACCGCTATGTGATGCCCCTCGGCCCTCATGCGGGTCAAGGTCGGCAGCACGCGCGCGGTCGAGGGGATGTAGGGGATGTCGCGCATGAGCGCGCTCAGCGGACGAGTCGGATCGTCGGCGGCAGCCTCGAACAGGTCGCGCACGTGCACGAACCCGGTGATGTCGTCGATCGAGGTCTCCGACACGGGGTAGCGCGAGAACGGCAGGTCGCGCACCTGCGCGATCACCTCTCCGACCCGCGCGGCCTCGTCGAGGGCGACGACCTCGGGGCGCGGCCGCATGACCTCGCTGACCTGGCGTCCGCGCAGGGACAGCACGTCGTCGAGGATGCGTCGTTCGTCATCCGGGAGCCCCTGGTGGCTGGCCACGATGTCGCGCACCTCCTCGTCGGTCATCTCGTCGCTGGTCTTGTGCGGATCCCCTCCGAGCAGCCGGACGAGGGCGTTGGTCGAGACCGAGAGCAGCCAGATCACCGGACGCATGATCGTCGCGAACCCGTTGAGGGCTGGCGCGACCGCGTAGGCGAACTGCGCGTTGCGCTGGATCGCGAGACGCTTCGGCACGAGCTCGCCGAGCACCAGCGACAGGTACGCGATCACGAGGGTGAGCACGAGCGTCGCGACGGTCAGCGAGAGGGCGGGCGGCAGCCCCCACGACTCGAGAACCGGTGCCAGGGACGGCGCGATCGACGTCGCACCGTATGCCGCCGACGCGAAGCCCGCGACGGTCACACCGATCTGCACCGCGGACAGGAAGGTGTTGGGATTGCGAGCGAGGGAGGCGACCTTCGCTCCACGACGACCGCGCTGCCCGATGGCGTTGATCTGACTCTCACGCAGCGTGACCAGCGCCATCTCCGTCGCAGCGAAGACACCGCCGATCAGCACGAACGCGAGGACGAGGGCGATGTTCCAGAGCAGGTCGCCCATCAACGGGCCGCCTCGTCTGTGGTGGGGTGAGCGCCCGGGACGAACCGGGCGCTCGTACTGTCAGAGTCCGAAGAGTCAGAACAGCGCTGCGCGCTCAAGAATGCTCCTTGTTGTCGGTGGTGTTGTTGGTGTGGGTGGTGGATTCGGTGGATGAGACCTCGTGGCCCGAGGCCGGGACGCGACGGGTCTTGATCAGGCTGGCCACGGTGGCCACGGCGATCGTCGCGCCGATGAAGAGCAGCGAGAACCAGATCGGGATCTCGGGGGCCCACTCGACGCCCTGGCCGCCGTTGATGAACGGAAGCTCGTTGACGTGCAGCGCGTGCAGGACCAGCTTGACGCCGATGAACGCGAGGATGACGGCGAGGCCCTGAGCAAGGTAGACGAGCCGCTCGAGCAGCCCGCCGATCAGGAAGTACAGCTGACGCAGACCCATGAGCGCGAAGGCGTTCGCCGTGAAGACGATGTACGCCTGGTCGGTGAGGCCGTAGATCGCGGGGATCGAGTCGACCGCGAACACGAGGTCGATGAAACCGATCGCGATGATCGTCAGCAGCATCGGAGTGACGAAGCGCTTGCCGTTCTTCACGACGGTGAGGCGGTCGCCGTTGTAGTCCTCGCTCACCGGCAGGTGACGACGCACGAAGGTCATGAACCGCCCGTTGGCCGGGTTGCTCTCGTGGTCGCTGAACGCCTGACGGTAGGCGAGCACGAGCAGCAGAGCACCGAACAGGTAGAAGATCCAGGAGTAGTTCTCGATGAGCGTCGCGCCGATGGCGATGAAGATTCCGCGCAGGATCAGCGCGATCACGATGCCGATCATCAGCACCTTCTGCTGGTACTTCTTCGGCACGGCGAAGCCGGTCATCACGATGAGGAAGACGAAGAGGTTGTCGATCGACAGGGCCTTCTCGGTGAGATATCCGGCGAAGTACTCGCCGCCGAACGTCCACCCGGAGAAGACGCCGATGCCGACGCCGAACAGCAGCGCGAGGCTGATGTAGAAGATCGACCACCGTGCCGATTCCGCGATCGTCGGTTCGTGCGGCGTGCGCACGTGCGCGAAGAACTCGTAGACGAAGAACGCGATCGTGACGGCGATCGTGATGATCCAGATCAGGGGGGTGACGTCCAAATTCGGGCTCCAGACTCGGGGTACGACAGTACCGCCAAAGTCTTCTCCATTCCATGGAACATGGAACCGGTGGCCCGGGATGCGACATGCATCCGTAATGACGACCCCACCGTGTCGGAGTACTCCCCTTGGGTTCCCCCAGACTAGGAGAACACCCTTTGCGCTTCCTGTGGATCTGCCGGGAACGTCCCGCTCCGAGCGAGGAAGGAGCGTCGGCGATCGATGCGGGAGCTGCTAGTCCCCGATCTCGGGCCGGGTGAGCTCCTGCTCCTCGGCGCGATCGATGATCGCGGGGAGCACTTCATCGAAGAACGTCACGAGCACGGCCCGGGTCCCCACGGCATCACGCTCGAGGATCGCGCTGCGCAGGGAGTCGACGAATCCACCGACGCCCTCCCAGTCGAAGGCATCCCTCGCGTGCTGACCGAACCGGCGGATCTGCGGCCCGAGGCGTTCGATGATGACCGCCCGCGAGGCGTTGCCCTCGATGCGCGCGAAGCCCGTCGCCGTGCCTCGCAGCGCGACACCGAAGCCGGCGACGTCGCGCGACTTGATCGCAGCGGACATCTCATCCGCGAGCTCGGCGAGGTACGCGAGATCGTCATCCTGGATGAGCGGCATCACGTGGCGCACCGATCCGATCCAGATGTCTCCGAAGAGGTCGACCGCGTTGCGGACCTGATCGAGGTCGATCGGCGCGACCCGGGTGTAGCGGTTGCGCTGCATCTCGACGAGGCCGTGGTCTGCCAGTCGGTCGAGAGCGTGCCGGATCGGAGTCTTCGAGGTTCCGAGGCGCTCGGCGAGCTCATAGTCACGCAGCCGCTCTCCCGGGCGCAGCTCACCGCTGATGATCGCGTCCTGCAGCCGGTTGTAGGCCTCATCGCTCATCGACCTGCGCTCGAGGGGTCCGCCTGAGAGTGCCACTGCCTTGTCCTCCGCTCGAGCACGCAAATGTAGTAGAGCCTGAAGTTCTACCTACACTGCAATGTATCGCATCCCGCGTAATCGCCGTGAAAAAACAGGGTCTTGGAGGTGGTTATGCGCGAGCTGACGGCATGGGGCGAGCGGCACCAGGTGATGTTGTACCTGACGTCCATCGTCGTCGGCGCCGCGATCGGTCTATGGGCACCTGCGAGTGCTCCGTGGTGGGAGTCTGCGATGACCCCTGCCCTGGGGCTGCTTCTCTACGCGACGTTCTTGAGCGTGCCTTTCTCTCGCGTCGGGCGGGCCTTCACCGACTGGCGTTTCCTCGTCACGCTGCTGATCGTGAACTTCGCCGTCGTGCCGCTCGTGGTGTTCGGCCTGACCAGGTTCGTCGCCACCGACGAAGCCGTGCTCCTCGGTGTACTGCTCGTGCTGCTCACTCCCTGCGTGGACTACGTGATCGTGTTCACCGGCCTCGCCGGTGGCGAACGCGCCCGGCTGCTGGCGGCGACTCCACTGCTCATGCTGGTGCAGATCCTCCTGCTCCCCGTCTACGTCTCCCTCATCATGGGGCCGGGCGTTCTGCGTTCGTTCGATGCCCGCCCTTTCGTCGACGCGTTCCTCCTCCTGATCGTGCTCCCTCTCGGGCTGGCCGCGCTGACGCAGCTGACGGCGAGGAGACACGCGTTCGCTCGGGCCGTCGAGCAGGGATCGGCAGGGGGAATGGTGCCGCTCATGATGCTGACCCTGTCCACCGTCGTCGCCTCGCAGGTGGCGGACCTCGGCGATGCATGGGCAGGCGTGCTCGTGACGGTTCCGCTCTTTCTGGGATTCGCCGTGATCGTCGGGCCGCTCGGAGCCCTGGCGGCACGCGTCGCACGACTCGATGCGCCGGGGCGGCGTGCCGTGGTGTTCAGCGCCGTCACCCGCAACTCGCTCGTGGTGCTGCCCTTGGCACTGGCACTTCCGAGTGCTTTCGCGATCGCCCCGCTCATCGTCGTGACGCAGACGATGGTGGAACTGATCGTCATGGTCGTGATGGTGGCGCTCGTCCCACGCCTGGTCCGGGGCGACTGACCGCTCTCCACCCACAGCCCGATATCCCGCCCGTATCGAAAACGCCATACGCTCCGGCAACCGCCTCTGCCGTGGGCTGGACCCATGAATGATCTCGCTCCACCTTCCGCGACACCTGCGGCACCGACATCCTCCCGCCGTATCGCGTCGCTCGACGTCATCCGCGGCGTGGCCATCATCGGCACCCTCGCGAGCAACATCTGGCTGTTCCGCGCGTTCTTCGGCGAACGGGTCATCGACATCTGGTGGGATGACCTGCTGTCGGCCGCCTCGAACGGCAAGTTCCTCGGGCTCCTGACGATCATGTTCGGGATCGGACTCGAGATCCAGCGTCAAGCCGCTCTGCGCCGGGGAAGCCGGTGGCCCGGCACCTACCTCATCCGCACCGGGCTGCTGTTCCTCGACGGAATGCTGAACTACATCTTCGTGGTGCAGTTCGACGTGCTCCGGGCCTATGCGATCCTCGGTTTCGTGGTCGCCTTCGTGCTCCTGCTGCCCGAGAAGCGCCAGTGGATCTTCATCGGGGTCGCACTGACCGCGCACATCACCCTCATGCTCATGCCGCTGTTCACCGCCGATGGCACCTTCATGCTCCCGGGGCTCGTGTTCCCCGGAGACGCGGGCGATTCGAGCGGCCAATCGGGGTACTGGGCGACGGTGCAGGCGAACTCACTGACCGTGTTCTCCGACCTCACCATCGGCACGGACACCGGGTCCATCCTTTCGCTCGGGCTCGTGCTCTTCACGCTGGGCGCGATCCTGTATCGCCACGGGCTGTTCGAACCGCGAGGGGCACGCCTGCGCAGGTGGGTCATGATCATCGGACTCGGCATCGGTCTTCCGCTGGAGCTCACCTTCTTTCTCGCGCAGGACCAGTTCGGTCTCGACCGGTTCCTCTCCGCTCCCTTCGTCGCCTTCGGCATCCTCGCCCTGATGGCCGCGTTCTATCAGAGACACCCCATCGGGTTCGTCGGGCGGCAACTCTCCCTCGTCGGACGGATGGCGTTGAGCTGCTACGTGCTGCAGAACATCCTCGGGAGAGTCGCGCAGCAGCTGATCGGTCACTCGCCGCTGTCGACGACGCTCGACCCACTCGTGGGAACCCTCGTGATGTTCGTCGGCATCGCCGGCATCGTCGTCCTCTTCGCGAACCTCTGGTCCCGCCGGTTCCGGAAAGGACCGCTCGAGTACATCTGGGACGTCAGCTTCCGATTCCCCACTCGCAGGCGCGCGTGTCCGATCTCACGAAAGCTGTCGGTCGGTGAGACAGAACATTCCCGGGAAGACGGGTGAGTGATGCACGGTCGAGGCTGCCGGCTGTCTCACGAAAGATGTCGTAAATCACCTTCCACTCTCACGCTGCCTAAAACGTCGAACGGCCAGTTTCGGCGCATCTGGTTTCGGCAGGGGGTTTCGGCGGGTGCGCGATCGGCGTGTCGTGCGATCGGCCGGCGACCTCCGTGCGTCTGCCGTAAACGATCGTTTTCGGTGGTTCACGGAGGTCCCCACGCGTAGTGTGTGCCGAGTCGGCCTAGACCCCGCTGATCGGCGGTGGGTCCGGAGTCCTTCTTCGGGCTCACTCGTCGCCAAAGGTCGGTTGACTATTCGTTGAGCCGGTCGAGGATGTCGTTCATCTGGTCGATCTCTTCTTGTTGTGAAGAGATGATCTGCTTGCAGAGGTCTTGGATTTCCGGGTCGCTGATATCTGATTGCTCACATACCAGGATCGCTCGCGAGTGGTGCGGGATCATGGAGCGGAGGAACTGGTCGTCACCGACGAAGGCTTCTGCGCGGCCCATGAAGAACGCGACCAGAAATAGTGCGGCGAAGCCTACGAGCAGCCCGACGTTCACCGCCTTGTTCGGGAACATCTTCCACATCACGATGACCATGATGATGCCCATGGGGAACACCATCATCAGAGCCATGTAGAGGTTGCTGATGTTGAGGAAGAGGTCATCGAGGACGTTGATCATCGCGAACGTGAGGAAGTACATCACGACGAAGCTGAGCGTCAGGGAGATGGCGAGTTTGAGGTAGCTCGACATTCCGCCGTGGTCTTGTTCGTGAGATTCCGGTACGGGTGGGCGTGCCCCGTTGTCGGCGTGGTGCTGTGTCATAGCGTCTCCAACAGCGCAGTGCAGGCTTGTTCGCAGCGCCGGCATGCCTCGGCGCAGATCGTGCAGTGCTCGTGCATGGTGTGCTGTTCGCACTCGTTGGCGCAGCTCGTGCAGGCCGTTCGACAGGCTTCAAGCGCGGCGCGGGTGAGGTTGGCGTCGTACCCGGTGTGGCGGGAGAGGATGCGGGCTGTGGTGGCGCAAAGGTCTGCGCAGTCCAGGTTCGTGCGGATGCATTTGGTCAGGTCAGCGACCATGTCCTCGCTGAGGCAGGCGTCGGCACACGCGGTGCATGCTTGCGCACATTCCAGACACGCGTCGATGCACTCAGCAAGCTTCTCCTGATCGATTCCGCCTAGGTCTTTCGGGTAGGTGCGGAGCATTTCCTCGGTAGTAGACATGAGGGGGTCCTTTCGTGAGCCACGAGCTTCGTGAGCCACGAAGGTACGCTCGCGCCCTCCACTCATTGAGGCCCTTGAGTACCCCGCCGGGGTGTGTTAGCTGTGGTGGGCCGCGTTCGCGCGAGTCTCCGCCGCAACTCCGGATACTCGCGACAGCACCGCCGACGAATCACGGGTCGCAGCGTGAGCGAGGTGGACACAAAGTACTCACGTCGGGAATGGAACCGGAACCACTTGAGTTGCATACCCCCAGGGGGTATCTTCGAATCATGAACGGGTATGACGGAAACAAGGACGATCTGCGCAAGCGGTTGAACCGTGTCGAGGGTCAGGTGCGAGGGATTGCCCGGATGGTCGATGAGGACAAGTACTGCATCGACATCCTCACCCAGGTTTCTGCGGCGACGAAGGCCCTGGAGACGGTCGCCTTGTCACTGCTCAGCGATCACCTGAGTCACTGCGTCACCGAAGCGAGCGCCACAGGCGGGGCGGTCGCTGCAGAAAAGGTCCGCGAGGCCAACGAAGCAATCGCCCGCCTGGTCCGTTCATGACCCCCACGTCTGTCTAGTTGAAGGAGAACACACGCATGACTGATCGCATCGAACTCGGACTGAAGGACGCGAACGCGGGCTGCGCATGCTGCGCGACCCCCTTGAACGCGGAGACATCCGCACCCGTGGCGTCTGCGGTTACGCAGGACGTGCTGGTCGAGGGAATGACGTGCTCGCACTGTGTGTCGAGCGTCAGTGAGGAACTGAGCGCTGTCGACGGCGTCGAGTCCGTCACCGTAAATCTGAACGCTGGCGGCCCCTCCCGGGTGACCATTCACAGCACCAGCCCTGTCGACCCCGCTGCCGTGCAGGCTGCGGTTGAAGAGGCCGGCTACGCCCTCGCGACCAACCACGCCTGAGTCGCACCTGAGAGCGTCCGGCCCGACCCGGGCGGATTCGAGCAAGGAGTTCCGATGAGCCAGCACGACGACCACACCGATCACACCGCACACGCCAAACACGGCGGGGCGCCCACAACAGAGCACGACCACGCGGCGATGGGCCACGACCACGGCGCATCACCAGAACACACAGGTCACGGCGGGCACGAGGGTCACGGCGGCCACGGGGGCCACGGAGATCACGTAGGCCAGTTCCGGCGCCTGTTCTGGATCATGCTGCTCCTCGCGGTGCCCGTGGTCGGGTTCTCGACGATGTTCTCGACGATCCTCGGCTATCCGTTGCCCGATGCCGCGTGGGTTGCGTGGATCTCCCCGGTCCTCGGAACCGTAATGTACGTGTGGGGCGGGACCCCGTTCCTCACCGGCGCGGTGAGTGAGCTCCGTGCCCGCAAGCCCGGGATGATGCTTCTGATCGCCCTCGCGATCACCGTGGCATTCCTCGCTTCGTGGGGTGCGAGCCTCGGCCTGTTGCACCACGAGCTGGACTTCTGGTGGGAGCTGGCCCTACTCATCGTGATCATGCTGCTCGGGCACTGGATCGAGATGCGCTCCCTCGCACAGACGACATCGGCGTTGGACTCCCTGGCCGCGTTGCTGCCCGACGAGGCCGAAAAGATCGACGGTGACACGACCGTCACGGTCGCACCTTCCGACTTGCAGGTGGGCGATGTCGTGGTCGTGCGCCCCGGCGGGCGGATTCCTGCGGACGGGCGGATCGTGCAGGGCTCGGCCAGCATGGACGAGTCGATGATCACCGGAGAATCCAGGCCGGTACGCCGCAGCGACGGTGACCCGGTCATCGCCGGCACCGTCGCCACTGACTCCGGTGTGCGAGTGGAGATCACCGCCATCGGTGAGGACACCGCTCTCGCGGGCATCCAGAAGCTCGTCACCGAAGCGCAGAGCTCGTCGTCGCGGGCCCAGCGTCTCGCGGATAAGGCGGCGGGATGGCTGTTCTGGTTCGCGCTCGGCGCCGCCGCGATCACCGCCATCATCTGGACCATCGTCGGCTTCCCGGACGCTGCCGTGATCCGTACGATCACGGTGCTGGTGATCGCCTGCCCGCACGCTCTTGGCCTGGCGATCCCGCTTGTCGTCTCGATCGCGACCGAGCGGGCCGCTCGTGGTGGCGTTCTGATCAAGGATCGTCTTGCTCTGGAGAGCATGCGCACCGTCGATACGGTGCTGTTCGACAAGACCGGCACGCTCACCAAGGGCACCCCTGCCGTGACCGCAATCGATCCCATCACGGGGATCGACGCGGATCAATTGCTGGCGTGGGCTGCGGCCGCGGAAGCGGACTCCGAGCATCCCCTCGCCCGCGCGATCGTCAACGCGGCGAAGGAGAAGAACCTCACCGTTCCGGGCTCGTCCGACTTCGAGTCCTCGCCTGCGGTCGGGGTGCGCGCCCGTGTCGATGGTCGTGTCGTGCAGGTCGGTGGCCCGTACATGCTCGAGCAAGAACACGCCGCCGAGCTGCCGGTTGCCGACGAGTGGCGCGGTGAGGGTGCGATCATCCTCCACGTGCTCGTCGACGGTCAGGTGACGGGTGCGTTGCGCCTCGCGGATGAGATCCGCTCCGAGTCGCGTCACGCAGTCGATGCGCTTCACGAGCGCGGCGTGCAGGTCGTCATGATCACCGGTGACGCTGACGCGGTAGCCGCGTCCGTCGCCGACGAGCTGGGTATCGACCGGTACTTCGCCGGGGTCCGTCCGGAGGACAAAGCCTCCAAGGTGAAAGAACTGCAAAACGAAGGCCGCAAGGTCGCGATGGTCGGTGACGGCGTGAACGACGCCCCCGCCCTCGCCCAGGCGGACGTGGGGATTGCGATCGGCGCAGGAACGGACGTCGCGATCGCCTCCGCGGGTGTCATCCTCGCCAGCGACGACCCCAGATCGGTGATCTCCGTGATTGAGCTGTCACGGGCCAGTTACCGGAAGATGAAACAGAACCTCTGGTGGGCCGCCGGGTACAACCTTCTCTCGGTGCCGTTGGCTGCCGGTGTGCTCGCCCCCGTCGGGTTCGTGTTGCCGATGTCGGTCGGGGCGGTGTTGATGTCACTGTCCACGATCGTTGTCGCGCTGAATGCGCAGTTGCTGCGACGGCTGAACCTCAGCCCGGGCGACGTCGTCGACAAGTAGGCGCATGGGCGGCAGCGACGTACCCTGGAAGAAAGGGAGGTGGGACAGTGTTGATGACGATCGCACGCCGCGTGCATAACCAGCGCACCCTCACCCGCACCCTCCTGGCCGTCGTCGCCGTCGCCTTTTCCGTGATCTTCGGGCTTCTGGCTATGCACTCGATGAACACGCACACCATGCCCTCCGGGCACAGTGAGACCATCGCCGTCGCACCCGCGCATGCCGACGCTCACCCCGCACACGCCTCAGGCGACGCCGCAGCGATGGACGAGGCGGGGTGCGCCACGTGTTCTGACGATCACGGCATGGCGTGGATGGCCTGCGTTCTCGCGCTCCTCATTGCCGTCGTGCTGCTCACCCGGCCGTCCGCCTGGTGGCGTGCCGTCGCGCACTCCCCGGGAACGCCCGTGTCCCGCCTACACCTCCGGGATGCGCTGCATCCGCTGCGGCCTCCGTCTCTCACCGTTCTCTGCATCAGTCGCACGTGATGGCAGGCGTGCCCGCCTTCTGCGGGTAACGCCCTCGCCCAGCCTCTCTCGCTGGGCACTACCATCGACTCTTGGAGAACCCCATCATGAAGACCCGTTTTGCGGCGACTGCCGCACTCACCCTCGCCGCAGTGCTTGGACTCGCCGGCTGCGCCAGTAACACCTCCGGCGGCGACATGCCCGGCATGAACCATGAAAGCAGCAGCTCCACCCCGGCCTCCGCGGACGCCAATGACGCCGACATCATGTTCGCCAGCATGATGAAGGAGCACCACGCCCAGGCCATCGACATGTCCGACATGCTTCTCAGCAAGGAGGGCGTCGACGAACGCGTCGTCGCCCTTGCGGAAGAGATCAAGGCCGCGCAGGAGCCCGAGATCCAGAAGATGGACCAGTGGCTCGAAGAGTGGGGCGCTGACACTTCCGACATGGAGGGCATGGATCACGGGGGCGGCATGATGTCCGAAGATGACATGCAGGCTCTCGAGGATGCCACCGGCGCGGACGCCAGCCGCCTGTTCCTCGAGCAGATGATCCAGCACCACGAGGGTGCCGTCGAGATGGCCCAAGAAGAGGTCGACAACGGCCAGAACAGCGACGCGGTCGCTCTGGCCGAGACGATCATCGAGGCGCAGACCACGGAGATCGCCACGATGGAAGACCTCCTCGACACGCTCTGATCCACCTTCGGGGGTGCGGCGCTCGCCCGCACCCCCGAACTGGCCTTCTCGCAGTAACCCACGCCACCGCGCTGGCGCCATGTCGCGACTCTCATTCGCGTACCGGCCGCGCACCCGCATGCACTTCTTCACGTCGGAGTCTCATGAACCGCCACTCGCCCTTACCCGCTTTCGCGATCGCTCTCGTAGCCGTCGCCCTCACCGGCTGCGCCGCGCCGCAGGCCCCCGGCGCCAACGCGGTGCCCCCCGTTATCCAACACATTCACGGTGTTGCCGCTGACCCCCGCGGTGAGGACCTCTTCGTAGCCACCCACGGAGGACTCTTCACCCTCACGCCCGAAGGTGCGATCGCCGGTCCCATCGGAGGCCACGACTTCGATGCGATGGGCTTTACCGTCCTCGACGACGCCCTCTTCGCATCCGGACACCCGGGCACACAGACACCCGCACAGCTCGGCTCCCCGAACCTAGGTGTCATTCGTAGTGACGACTTCGGCGAATCGTGGTCACCGATCGCGCTCACTGGCAGCACGGACTTCCATGTCCTCACCGCCGGACCAGACGGCACTCTTTACGGGATCGCGTCCGATGGCGTCGATCTCCTCGTCAGCACGGACGACGGTCTCGAATGGACCCGCGGCGCAACACTTTCCGCGGCAGACCTCGCGGCCACCGGCGACGGTCTCTACGCGGCCGCAGAAGAAGGGCTGCTCCTCAGCACCGACAACGGCGCCACCTTCACCCCCATCGCCGACGCCCCACTGCTCTACACACTCGACGCCAAACCCAATGGCTCGCTCGCAGGAGTCGGAACCGATGGTGCCCTCTGGTCACAGAACACCGAAGGAACATGGCAACGCCTCGACGCGCTTCAAGGGGCCGCTCAGGCCTTCACCGCGATCGATGACGAACGCTTCATCGTTGTCGACGACCGAGGCATCGTCCAGATCACAGCCGACGACACAACCATCCTCGCCCCCGCCCGGTAGAGAACGCCACCACCAGAACGGCCACCCATGGTCCCCCGCCGCAATCCCTTCCGCCGCATATCTGTCTTCATCGCGTGCGCCACAGTCCTCGCCTTGCTTCTCGCCCTTGCGAGCTTCTACCTCATCGGAGCCATATTCAGATGACCCGCCACCTGCACCCAGCTCGGCACCGTCCACCAGCACACGTTCCCACGCGCACCAGCCACGTGTCCCCACAGCGGCGTCACGATCGCCTCGTACGTGTCGGGGCCTTCCTTCTCCTGGCCGCCGTCGCACTGATCGCGGCTCATCTCCTCATCGACACAACCGTTCCAGACCAATGGTCACTCTGGGCATACACGCTCGGAAGCTACGAAACAGCGTTCATCCTCGCAATCGTCGGACTGGCGCTCGTGCTGCGTGAGCCCCCGGGAGGCGCGGATGAATCTCAATGACTACTGGACCAACGCCTTTTGGTCCGTCATCCCCACGATCGCCGTCGTCGCAGCATTCTGGTTCGTCCTGCGGTCCATCATCAGAGCCGACCGCAACGAACGAAAAGCACACGCCAAGATCGAGCAACAACTCCGCGCGGAACGAAACCAACCACGCCAACTCGCATCGACGGACGACGAGCAAGATCAGCTACCTGAACGCCGGAAACGTCTACCGAAAGCAGATACCGGCGAACGTTAACGGCGGGCGTACGATGACGTGCGACGCGAGCTCGCCGGAAACGATCGTTATCGGCTGCCTGGCGGTCGACCTGTGGTGCTCTTGTTTGTGGTGAGCCAAGATGGGGGCCATGCCTCGCCTCCGTTACGCTTCTGCGACAGCTCTGGTTCTCGCGTCGATCACGCTTCTCTCTGGCTGCAGTACTGACCTGGTCGGATTCTCGGACCTTCAAGGGGAGAGAGAAAGCCGCGATGAGTTGCCGGAACTCACGGACTATGCGTATGACGACGTCGACGTATCGACGAGTCGCTACGTCGGGGAGCATGCGGGCACTTCGCTCTGGCTCGCTCGCGGCCTCGAAAACTCAACCGTTTGTCTTGTCGCGGACGCAGGCAAGGATGAGTGGGTGGTGGGCTGCGGTGGCGGCACGGTCGGGGTCGACGGTCTGGCAGGCAAGTACCAAGTCGTGGTCGACGGAGTTCAAGCACCGGAAGGGGCGGTCAAGATCTCCGAGAACGTCTACGCCTGGTAACCGTCCAAACTGTCTACCAACGTCACCTCATACCCCGGACGGGGCAGAGACGAGCGGGACAGTCCGAGATCAGCCGAAAGCCCTTGTCGTTTGGCGGTTGCGGCGAACGTTTGTGACGGGAACTCCTAGGCAGGCACTAGATCGCGCCGTAAATGATCGTTTTCGGCTGGTCGCGCACCTGGTTGACGACGACCGCTGCCTTGCCATAGCCGATCGTTACAAAAGATTGAAGCGTAGGCCCCCGGCGATGCTGCGCGGTCAGCAGCAGATGGGAGGATCCTTGTGATCATGGAGATTGAGTTATTGCATATCGCGGGCTGTCCCAGCTGGATCGCCGCGGGCCACAATGTTGCCGAGGCGCTTCGGGAGACAGGCCATGGGGCCACGCCGTTGCGCTATCGACTCATCCGCACGGAGGAGGATGCCGCTGCGGTTCCCTTTGCCGGGTCTCCCACGATCACACTGAACGGGAAGGATCTGTTCCCCGGCGCGGATCACAGCGTCGCCTTAGCGTGTCGCGTCTACGCGACACCCGCGGGCGTGGCAGGTACGCCGACGGTTGATCAGATCCGGGAGGCGATCATCACTCGTGGCCGCTGAGTCAGACGAGACATGTACGTGTTGCGGGCGATCGTTGCCCCGAAGGAAATTGCATGCCCTTGGGAAGCGCGGGGTGTTCATCTGTCGCCGGTGCGGCTGGTGGGTTGCGCTTCGTCTGCGACGCGACCATCCACCGGATCACCAGGAGAGTTAGTCAGCAGTCCCTGTACAGTCAGCGTGTGCTGACTTTTGCTTTCGTCTCGATGCAATGAACGAGACGCCCCTACTCGCCCTCTTCTAAACCTCCCTACCTTGGCGACGCCCGCCACCGATCTGGAGCATCCGTCTTGAAACCCCCCGTCAAGGTCGCCCTCGTCACCGGCTCCACCCTCACCGTGCTCGCCATTATGGCGCTCGTGGTCGTCCTGATGACCCGCCCCGCAGCTCCGGAATCCCGCACAGAAGGTGCACTGCCTGGTACCCGTGCGGATTCGCATGTGCTCGACGCGTCCGGGCCAGACGCTCCGACGCTGGTTGAGTTCCTCGACTTCGAGTGCGAAGCGTGCGGTGCGTTCTATCCGGTCGTCGAGCAGATCCGCGAACAGTACGAGGGTGGAATCAACTACGTCGTTCGCTACTACCCCCTCCCCGGACACTTCAATTCGATGAACGCCGCCCTGGCTGCGGAAGCCGCGTCCGAGCAGGGGAAGTTCGAGGAGATGTATCAGCGCCTGTTCGAAACGCAGACTCAGTGGGGCGAACAGCAGACCTCGCGAGCGGACCTGTTCCGTACCTTCGCGGAGGACCTCGGGTTGGATTTGGGTGCCTATGACGCGGCTGTAGCCGCCCCGGCGACTAGGGAGAGAGTCGAAGCTGACTTCAACGATGGACAGTATCTTGGGGTCAGCGGCACGCCATCATTTTTCCTGGATGGCGAGAAGCTTGAACTCACTCAGCTCAGCGACCTGACTAACGCACTCGACGAGGCGACCAACCGTTGACCTCGAGTGTTCGAACCCTCTCGCGTCCTGCCGCCGCAATCAGCCCTCCTACCGCATCCGCGCATTAGCGGCTGCCCTAGACGTCTCATTCTTGGGTCTCATCGCCGCCGCGGATCATAAGGAACGCTCCGGCGATCGCAGCAGCGAAGATCACAATGTCCGCGACATTTCCGATGAACCAGTTCCCGTAGGCGAGGAAGTCCACGACGTGTCCGCGGGCGAACCCGGGATCTCGGAAGAGACGGTCGCCTGCGTGTGATGCTGCGGCTCCTCCGAGCGCGCCGATGATGATCGCCCATCCCAGGCGTTGAACTCGAAACGCGAACACGATCGCTGTAACGGTGGCGGCGACAGCGAGCAGCGCGAACACCCAGGTGAAGTCTTCGCCGAAGGAGAAGGCGGCACCAGGGTTGTACGCAAGCTGCAGGCCCAGCAGGTCGCCCGCCAGCGGGATGCGCTCGCGCTCCGTGAGAGTCGCTACCGCCCACACTTTCGTTCCCTGATCGATCAGGACGACGAACACGGCGATCAGGAGCGCTCCAACCGTGAGTTGCCAGCGCGGCGCCGACGGCACTTTTCGCGCAATAGACGGGCGAGCTTCGGCCTCGGAAGACATCATCCGAGGACCTCAATCAGGCGAACGATGACGCCGGATTCGATCAGTATGAACAGCCCGAGACCGATGAATACGGCCGGTACGAGCCAGTGCTCGACTCGTTCCAGCCCCTCGGTGACGGCCTTGTTGGTGCCGATCAGCCGTCCGGCAGCGCACCAGACGGCGACGAGGATGAGGAACACGACGATCATGACGACGACGTCGCCGGGCGCGCTGGTGCGGAAGATCGGCGTGTAAAGGGAGATGTTGTCGGCCCCGTTGGCGATCGTGATCCCGGCGACGCCCCACAACCCGACCGCGGTGATCTTGGCGTCATCATCATCGTCATCACCGTTTCGACGCAAGCCACGTACGAGCGTCCAGATGCCGATGCCGAGCGGGATCAGCCCGAGGAAGCCCACCCACTCGTCCGGGACGATCGTGAGGCCGAGCGCGGCGATCACGCTGATCACGACGAGGGTGATGAACCCGAAGTACTGGCCTGCGACGATCTGCCACGGTCGCGGCTTTCCTCGGCTGGAAGCGAGGAACAGCACGGTGAGCACGACAATGTCATCGATGTTGGTCGCAGCGAACAGGCCGATCGCTGATCCGATGGTCGCGAGCATCAGCTCTTCACTCGCGGAGTGCGGGCGGCGCGCAGGCCGTTGAGAATAACGATGACCTCGGCGACCTCGTGGACCAGGACGACCGCCGCGAGCCCGAGGACACCGAAGAGCGCGAGCGGGAGCAGTGCGGTGATGATCAGCAGCGACAGGATGATGTTCTGGTTGATGATCCGTCGTCCCCGTCGGGCGTGGTCAAACGCGCGCGGGATCAGACGCAGATCGTGACCGGTGAACGCGACGTCGGCGGATTCGATCGCTGCGTCGGAGCCGGTCGCGCCCATCGCGATGCCGATGTCTGCGCCGGCGAGAGCCGGGGCATCATTGATTCCGTCACCGATCATCGCGACCGGCCCTACCTTCGACAACTCCGCGATCGCGGTCGCCTTGTCCTCCGGACGCAACTCGGCTCGCACGTCACTGATCCCGGCCTGCGCACCAAGCGCACGGGCAGTCCGGGCGTTGTCGCCGGTGAGCATCGTCACGCCGACGCCCTGGCCGGTGAGCGTTCGGACCACCTCGGGGGCTTCTGGGCGCAGCTCATCACGGACGCCGATCGCGGCGACCGGCGTCCCGTCACGATGCACGATCACGACGGTCATGCCCTGCTCTTCGAGCTCCGCGACCCGATCCCCGAGCGCGCCGGCGTCCAGCCAGCGGGGGCTTCCCACAGTGATTCTCGAGTCGTCGACCGTGCCGTCAATGCCGTGACCAGCCCGCTCGGTCACGTCCGCAGCGGCTGTGACACCCGGAGCGGCCGCCGTGATCGCGGCAGCGAGAGGATGCGTGCTGTGCTGCTCCAGCGCTGCCGCCCACGCCAGCGCCTGAGCCTCCGACACGCCATCTGCGGTGAGGACAGCGGTAACGATGGACTCGTTGCGGGTGAGGGTGCCGGTCTTGTCGAGGGCAACGTGCCGGACGGTGCCGAAGCGCTCGAAGACGGCACCGGACTTGATGATCACGCCGAACTTGCTTGCGGCGCCGATCGCGGCGACGACCGTGAGTGGCACCGAGATTGCGAGTGCACACGGAGAAGCCGCGACCAGCACGACAAGCGCGCGGGTGATCCACACCTCTGGATCGCCCAGCAGCGACCCGATGATCGCGACGAGCGCCGCGAGGATCAGAACACCGGGCACCAGCGGGCGGGCGATCCTGTCCGCGAGACGAGCACGCTCGCCCTTCTCTGTCTGCGCTTTCTCTACCAGCTCCACGATCGTAGTGAGCGAGTTGTCGGTGCCAGCAGCCGTCGTCTCGACCTCCAGCGCACCGGCACTGTTGATCGCACCCGCCGACACCGCATCGCCGGGCTCCACCTCTACCGGGATCGATTCGCCGGTGATCGCCGAGGTATCCAGGCTCGAGCGACCAGAACGCACGACCCCATCGGTCGCGATCCGCTCGCCCGGCCGGACCACCATGACCTGGCCGACCGTCAGCTCTCTCGCCTGCACCTGCACAGTAGTGTCGCCCTGCAGGATCGTGGCTGTTTCCGGTACGAGCTTGAGCAGTGCGCGCAGGCCGCCGCGGGCACGGTCCATCGCCTTGTCCTCGAGCGCCTCAGCGATCGAGTACAGGAACGCGAGAGCTGCGGCCTCCTCCACGTAGCCGAGGATGACTGCACCGATGGCGCTGATCGTCATCAGCAGACCGATGCCCAGCTTGCCCTTGAACAGCTTTCGAACCGCTCCCGGCGTAAACGTCGAGGCACCCAGCAGCAGACCGACCCAGAACAGCACCAGCGCGGGGATCTCCTGGCCAGACCACTCCAAGATCAGGCCGGCCAGGAACGCGACCCCGGAGAAAACCGGCACCAGAACTCCGCGGTCTTTCCACCAGGGGCGCTCGGCCTCTTCGATTTCCTCGTCCACCGCGCTGGCAGGCTCGTGCTCGCAGCCACACGCCGCGCTCACGCGTCCACCCCCGTCGCACAGCAACCGGCCACCGTACACGCTGAGTCCACGCACGGCGCGTGCTCATCCACAGCCAGCGTCACATCCACCAGCGCAATGAGGGCAGCAGCGAGGTGCGGATCGGCGATCTCATAGCGAGTCTGGCGGCCTTCTGGTTCCGCGACGACGATTCCGCAATCGCGCAGGCACGTCAGGTGGTTCGACACGTTCGAACGAGTGAGTACCAGATCGCGCGAGAGGACGGCCGGATAGCTGGGCCCCTGGAGCAGGGTCATCAGGATCCGGGAGCGCGTCGGATCGGCCATCGCCCGGCCAAGCCGGTTCATTACATCGATACGGGAAGCAATAGTCAGCACGTACTGAACTATACAGCCATCGGTGACCAATCGCGATCGTCGAAAGAGGACTCGAGTAAGGCTTCCAGCGTCGTTGGTGGGCCCGGAGTATCCCCACGTCAGAGCGATCCTAAGCAGCAGGCTGTCGCAGCGCAGATGCCGACCGGCGCGTTTCCCGCTCCCACGCCTGGGTTGCGACCTGCACGGCGTCCCACGGTGAGCCGAGCGGGGGCGTGTACGACAGGTCGAGGTCACTCATCGCCGCGACAGTCATGCCGTGGTGCAGAGCCGTGGCGTAGGTGTCGACGCGCTTGGAGATTTCGGCACCGCGAGTGCCCACGAGCTGCGCGCCGAGCAGACGGCCGTCGTTGGTGTCTCCGGTGATGCGAATGCTGATGGGCGACGCGCCCGGGTAGTACCGCTTGTGGTCGTCCGCGATCGCGGTGTGACTGTGCGGGGCAAAACCGGCGGCTGTCGCTTCGTGGTCACGAAGCCCCGTGCGTGCGGCCACGACATCGAACACCTTCACGACCTGCGTGCCCAGGCTCCCAGCGAATCGCGTATCGCCACCGATCGCGTTCTCCCCTGCGACGCGTCCTTGCTTATGCGCCGTGGTGCCGAGAGGAAGGTATGTGACGCCGAGCAGGCGGTGGTGGGTGACCACCCCATCGCCGGCCGCCCACACGTTCGGCAGGCCGGTACGCATCTGTTCGTCGACGACGACAGCGCCGCCCGCGCCCGTGGTTGCGCCGGCTGCGGTGAGAAGGCTGGTGTTAGGTCGCACGCCGACGACGACGAGCACCACGTCAGCGGTGCGAGAGAGTGCTTCTCCGTCGTGGGTTCCTGTGACGGTGATCCATGCGGCTTCACGGGTGACGGCTTCGACGCGCGTGCCGGTGAGGACGTCGACGCCGTGTCTGGTGAGTTCGTCGTGGACGAGGGAGCCGAGTTCGGGATCGAGGGTGGAGAGGACTTCGGGGCCGCGCTGGAGCTGGGTGACTTGGAGGCCCCGCACGGTCAGGGCTTCGGCCATTTCGAGGCCGACGTAGCCGGCTCCGACGATGATTGCCGTCTCGGGCTGATGGTCGTCGAGGTACTTCTCTAGCGCGAAGGTGTCGCCCATCGAGTGCAGCAGGTGCACGCCGTCGTCGGGGCCGAGCTGGTCGAGGCCTGCGATGCCGGCGGTTGACGGGGATGCTCCGGTGCCGACCATGAGTTCGTCGTACGCGATCGTTGATTCGCTGCCGTTCGCGTCGCGGACCGTGAGTCGGCGGCTGTTGACGTCGATGCCGGTGGCGAGGGTGTCCAGACGGAGGTTCATGCCGGTGGCTTCGAGATCCGCGTGGGTGCGGTGGGCGAGCGACTGCCAGGGCTGCACCTCGCGGGAGAAGTAGTACGGGATGCCGCAGATCGAGAAGTTCGGGTACGCGTCGGCCACGACAACGGTGACATCGACGGACGGGTCGAGTTCGCGGGCCCGTAGGGCGGTGGAGATTCCGGCGTCGCTTCCGCCGATCGCTACAAGATGCATGAGGGTGCCTTTCAGGGCTGGGTTTCGAGTTGTTGAGGGAGCACGACGTCGCCGGCCGTGCGGGCGGCGGTCGGGTAGAGGGCGAGCAGCAGGCCGAGGCCGATCGCAGCCCCGACGAGCTGTGCAGCGATGAACGGCGCGACAGAGGCGGGCGCAATGCCGGCAAAGGTGTCGGTGAACATGCGGGCGATCGTCACCGCGGGATTCGCGAACGACGTAGAGCTTGTGAACCAGTACGCCGCGCCGATGTACGCGCCGACCGCGGCCGCCGTGGTCGATCCCTTGCCCGTGCGCGCGAGCGCGAAGATCAACAGCACAAGTCCCGCGGTGGCGACCACCTCCCCGACCAGGTGGCCATCGGTCGCGCGGTCGTTCGATGAGAGCGCGGGGGCGGCGTCGAACATCACTCCCGCCAAGAACGTTCCGGCGATCCCGCCGAGAACTTGCGCGAGCAGGTACGGGGTGAGGTCGCGCAGCGGGAGTCCCGTCCCGGCGCGGCGTCCGAGCAGCCAATCTGCGATCGACACCACGGGGTTGAAGTGCGCGCCAGACACGGGGCCCAGCATGAGGATCAGGACCGTCAGGCCGAGCGCGGTGGTCAGGCTGTTCTCCAGCAGTTGGAGGCCGACGTCATCCGGCGAGAGGCGCTGCGCAGCGATGCCGGAACCCACAACGATCGTGACGAGCAGGCCCGTTCCAAGGAACTCGGCAGCAGTTCGGCGCAGCATGTGAGGTCGCGCGGGCTCGGACTGGGAGCGGGTAGCAATGTTCATGTCGGCTTATCTTGACCCGAGAGGGGTAGTTCAGTCAAGATTGAAACAATGAACACTGAACGAACTGATCAGGTGGAGGCGCGCGCGGCAAAGCACGCCGCGCTGGGTGACCCATCTCGCCTACGGATCGTCGACCGTCTCACGCTGGGCGACCTCTCCCCCACCGAAATCGGGGTGGCGTTGGGCCTTCCCTCCAACCTCGTCACACATCATCTGAATGTGCTGGAGTCCGTGGGGATGGTCTCGCGTTCCCGCTCGGAGGCCGACAAACGGCGCAGCTACGTTCACCTAACCGAAACCGCACTTCGCGGGCTCACTCCCGGCCGAGTGGAGCGCGCGGATCGCGTCGTGTTCGTCTGTACGGCGAACTCCGCCCGGTCGCAGCTTGCTGCGGCATTGTGGTCTACCCGCAGCAGCATCCCGGCGTCATCGGGAGGAACGCACCCGGCCGAGCGGATAGATCCGGGAGCGGTTGCCACAGCCGAGCGCCACGCCCTCGCACTGCCAACGGAATCACCGCGCGCCCTGACTTCGGTCCTGACCGATTCGGATTTCGTGGTGACGGTGTGCGATAACGCTCACGAAGAACTCGGCGTCTCCGGGCACCTGCACTGGTCGATTCCCGACCCGGTGCGGATCGGCACCGATGACGCTTTCGATACCGCCTTTGACGAGCTGGAGCGCCGCATCGCGGAACTCGCTCCCCGTCTCGCCGCCAGCTGAACCCAACCCGGAAGAGACCCCGTGACTGACGCTCCCCCAACCGTCCTTTTCATCTGCCAGCACAACGCCGGCCGCTCACAGCTCGGCGCAGCGCTCCTAGAGCACCTGGCCGGCGACCGGTTCACCGCGACGTCGGCGGGCCTCTCCCCCGCCGACGAAGTAAACCCGGCCGTGGCCGCCACCGTCGCAGAACTCGGAATGAACATCACCGATCGTGTGCCGCGCGCCGTCACCGTCGACGACCTGGACGCCGCCGACATCGTGGTCCTGATGAAGCCCGGACTCACCCTGCCGGCGACGCCTGGAGTCCCGCGGGGTGG